>CAZAIF010000106.1:0-6248 GCA_964485125.1 uncultured Oscillospiraceae bacterium
ACCCCCTTCCCCCGACTCTTGCGGCTGCCGCCGCAATTTGTTATAATAAACAATAATTCGTCGATTTCTGCGCATACATCCGCTTCGGCGGCAAGGGGGGTCTGTATGAATATCGATCAACTGCAGCGTTTTTTGGTGGTGGCGGACTGTCTAAATTTCACCACGGCTGCGGAACGGCTCTACATCGGTCAATCCACCATCAGCCGCCAGATCGCCGCCCTGGAGCAGGAGCTCGGGGTCATTCTGCTGATTCGGGGGCCGCGCTCGGTGGAGCTGACGGAGGCCGGCAAGGCGCTCCAGCGGGAGGGAGCCAAGCTGATGACCCATATCAACAAGGTCCGGGAAAAAGTGGTGGACGCCGGACGGGGCGCCTCTGGAAAACTGCGCATCACCACTGTTCCCGCCTATTTTCCCATTCTCAACGATCTATGTCTGAAGACCATGGAGCGCTACCCGGACACCAGGCTGAATCTGAGATATTCCAAATACGCCAACGTATGCCAGGATCTGGATCTGGGCAGCGCGGACATCGCTGTGTCCTACTCCTTTTTGAACCCTTACAACGACGCCTATGAGACGATTGCCCTGCAGAAGTCCAGATTCTATGTGCTCTGCCACAAGAACCATTGGATCGCCCGGCAGTACCCCGACGGCTTGATGATGGATGATTTGCGGGACACCGATATCTGTTTCGGCCGCAGCTCCCTGCTGATGGTGCGCCATCCCCGCCCCTATTCCGGCGACCCGCCACAAGTAGAGCTGCGGGATAACGCCTCCATGGAGGGCGACCTGATAATGCTGCAGCGCAGCGACAGCATTATGGTGCTGCCAGGCTGTTCCGCCGTTAACACCAAACACAACCTGGCCTTGATCCCCCTGCTGGATGAGGATCTGCTCCACTACGTGACACTCTATTACCGCAAGGACTCAGTCACCAGCACTGTCCAGCACTTTTTGGACAGTGTAAGGGACCATCTGGCCCAGGAACAAGACCTTCCCGAGTAAAACAGAGCGGGACTGTCCCGTTTTTACATCCCGTCTCAGAGTACGTTGTCTGTCCTCTCAGTCCTCCAGCAGCTCCATGCTGATCTTCACCACGCACTTGCGGCTGGTGGCCGGGGCGTCCCCCAGCATCAGCGCCGGCCGGTGGGCGTCCCAGGGGAAGAAGATGCCGAAACAGCCGGCGGCGGCCACCAGAAAGCTCTCATGCTCCACCGACTCCAACAGGGCGATGTCGTTCTCCGGGCGGGACTCAAAGACGGGCTCGGTGCCCAGATAGGGGGCCACGCCGATCTTCTCGCCCCCCTCGGGCCAGTACATCAGGTCGATGTACCGCTTGTGCACCTCTGGGTGGGAGCCCTCAAAGCCGTGGGTGGTCATGTCCATCAGGTTGGCGAACATCTTGTCCCCCTCCAGCGGGTAGCTGCCCGGGGCCATGGCCATCAGGTCGGCGGTGCGCAGAAACTCCAGCGCCCGGCGGATGGCGGCGGGGTAGCTCTCCAGGGTGTCCGTTCCGTTCAGCTTGGAAAAGATCATATTGCTTCCTCCTTGTCTCTCTCCGGCCACCGGGATACTCCCGGCGGGCCGGCCGTTGATAGAATGCCCGGAATAGGTCAGCGCCGCTCCGCCCCGCAGGGCCAGCAGGCGCGGCCGCTCAACTGGTCAGGGAAACTCCGTCCGGTGCAGCCGGGTGTAGCGGGGGCCCGCTCCGCTCAGCCGGGAGCGCATCAGCGACAGGCCGTCCACCTGGAAGCGGAGCTCCTCCAGCCCGGCGGACAGCCCTTCCAGCGACACCCCGGGCCGCAGCTCCCCCCGGCGGGCCAGCGTCAGATGGGGGCGGAAGGGCCGCTCCTCCAGCCCGAACCCCGCCCCGGTCAGCCCCCGGGCCAGATCCCGCTGGAGCGCCTCCAAATCACAAGGTACCTCGACACCCCGCCAGAGGACAGCTCCCCGCCGGCCGGGAAAGGCCCCAAAGCTCCCGAAGGCGGCCGGGAAGGGGGCCCGGCGGCAGCCGTCCATCACCTGGGATGCCCGGGCCGCCATGGCCTCCGGCTGCTCCCCCAGAAAGGCCAGGGTGAGGTGGTATTGCTCCGGTGGGACAAAGCGCCCGGCGGCGCAGCCCTCCGCCAGACGCCGGGCGCTCTCCGCCAGGGCATCTCTGACCGGCTCCGGCAGCTCTAGGGCGATGAACAGCCGCATAGTCCCGCGCCTCCCCTCTGCCCGCCCCGGGGCAGATCTCACCTGTATCATACCGCCTGTGCCCGGGGATGTAAACCAAAATCTTGCCGGTCCGGGACATTTTCCACCCCCTAAAAAGCGCGGGCCGGACGCCTGACGGCGTCCAGCCCGCATGTATTGGGAGCGGAGCTGCAAACGCTTTTTCTGTCCCGCTCAGCCCACGCTGTAGCCCAGGGCGGTGTACTGCCGGGCCACGGTGGAGCAGAGCTCGTTGTAAAACTTCAGATAGTCCTTTTTCTTCTGCCGCTGGATCTGCTGCTGCAGCTGGAATTCCTTCCAGTGTCGGCACTCCTTGTGGCAGCCCTCGCTGTGGCGGGGACATCCGGTCTGACAGGGAAGCATGGCCGACATCACTCCTTTTGCAGGGCGGGGTTTCAGGCTGTCGCCTTTAGCTTAACAGCCTTTCGCCCCTCCTTCCACCCAAAACGGGTTAAATGAAGGTCAAATCTCTGCGCATTTTTTCCAATCCCGCCCCGGAAGCGCTTGCATCCTATTTCACCGGGATTTAAAATAATTCTGACCTCAGAATTAAGCTGGGGCCGTTATAATATGAATCTGACCGAAACGACCAAAGGAGGATCCCTATGCCTTCCACCTATGCCCACTACCGGTTCGGCCGCACCGTGCTGGAGGACCTGCCCGGGGACTGCCAGGCCGTCATCCGGGATCACCCGGAGCTGTACCACCTGGGCCTCCACGGCCCGGACCTGTTGTTTTACGACCACCCTCTCCGCCCCACCCCGGTAAACCGGATGGGCTACGCCATCCACGGGCGGCCTGGGGCCGACTTCTTCGCCCCGGCGGCGGAACGGCTGGAGGGGCTGGGCAATCCCCCGGGCCATCTGGCCTACCTGTACGGCGTGCTCTGCCACTTCGCCCTGGACCGGGCCTGCCACGGCTATATCGGCCAGGTGGTCTCCGCCGGGAAACTGCGCCACAGCGAGATCGAAGCGGAGTTCGACCGGATGCTGATGCCGCTGGACGGCCTGGACCCTCTGCGCCACGACCCCTCCGGCCACATCCGCCCCAGCCAGGGCTCCGCCCGGGTCATCGCCCTCTTCTATCCCCCGCTGACCGCAGGCCAGATTTACCACGCGGAGCAATCCTTCCGCCGCTACACTCGGCTGCTCAACGCCCCAGGCCGGGCCAGACGGGAGGGGCTGCGGGCCCTGCTGGGGGTCCGCGGCTCCGCCCGGGAGATCCGGGGCATGGTGATGCCCCCCCGGCCCAACCCCCTGTGCAGGGAGACCAATCAGATGCTGCAGCGTTTTTACGTCCACGCCGTCCCCGAGGCCCGGCGGCTCATCGGGGACTGGCGGGACACTTCCGCGGGCAGGCGCCCCTGGGACAGCCTGTACCGGTATGACTTTGAGGGCAGACTGCTGCCCCAAAAGGAGGAAAATCACCCATGACCGGAAAACTCACCCGGCAGGAGCGCAGCTGGATCCTCTATGACGTGGGCAACTCCGCGTTCACCCTGCTGATCTCCACCATCATGCCCATCTACTTCAATTCCCTGGCCGAGGGGGCGGGGCTGTCCTCGGTGGACTACCTGGCCTACTGGGGCTACGCCGCCTCCATCGCCACCCTGCTGGTGGCGGTGAGCGGCCCCATCCTGGGGGCCCTCTCCGACCGGCAGGGCCGCAAAAAGCCCATCTTCCTGATCTCCATCCTGGTGGGGGCGGTGGGCTGCCTCTGTCTCGGGCTGGCCCGCCAGTGGCTGGCCTTTCTGACGGTGTTTGTGGTGGCCCGGATCGGCTACTCCATCAGCCTGATCCTCTACGACTCCATGCTCACCGACGTCACCGAGCCCGAGCGGATGGACAACGTGTCCTCCCAGGGCTACGCCTGGGGCTATATCGGCAGCTGCCTGCCCTTCCTGATCTGCCTGGTGCTGGTGCTGGGCAGCGGCTTTTTGGGCCTCTCCATGACCACCGCCATGACCCTGGCCTTCCTGGTGGTGGCGGTGTGGTGGGTGGGGGCCTCCCTGCCCCTGCTGCGGATCTACCGCCAGCGCCACTATATCTCCGCCCACGTCCGGGGAGCCGCCAACCCCTTCGCCCAGCTGGGCCAGTCCCTGAAGGAGATCTCCCGGGACCGGAGCGTCTTTCTCTTCGTGATCGCCTTCTTCTTCTATATCGACGGGGTCTACACCATCATCGACATGGCCACCGCCTACGGCTCCTCCCTGGGGCTGGACACCACCGGGCTGCTGCTGGCCCTGCTGGTGACCCAGATCGTGGCCTTCCCCAGCGCCATCGTCATCGGCCGGCTGGCCCGGCGGGTGTCCTCGGTCACCCTGATCTCGGTGTGCATCGTGGCCTACTTCGGCATCGCGGTGCTGGCCCTGTTCCTGAACAGCCTGGTCCAGTTCTGGATTCTGGCGGTACTGGTGGGCCTGTTCCAGGGGGGCATCCAGGCCCTGTCCCGCTCCCACTTCGCCAAGCTGATCCCCGCGGCCAAGTCGGGGGAGTACTTCGGGCTGCTGGACATCTGCGGCAAGGGGGCCTCCCTGCTGGGCACCACGGTGGTCAGCCTGATCGCCCAGATCTCGGGCAGCGCCAACCTGGGGGTGGGGGCCATCGCCATCTTCTTTTTGATCGGCCTGGTGTTCTTCCGGCTCTCCGCCAGGGAAAAGGGGGCCGGAGACGGCCGGTCTTCCCCCGGCTCATCGACGTAACCGGGGACGGCGCCATCGGCCGCAGCGCCGCGGCGGTGTTCCAGGCCCTGGCCATGGGTGACACTGCGGAGGAGTCCTAGGCACTGATGGCGGCCCCCACTGCCTGCGGAACAAGGTGCCGGCGCTGATCGACGGGGAGACCGACCACATCCGGGTGGTCGGCATCGTGGGCCGCTTTCTGGAGCACTCCCGGATCTGCCTGTTCGGCGCCGGGGAACGCCGCCAGGTCTACATCTCCTCCGCCGACTTCATGACCCGCAACACCCTGCGCCGGGTGAAAGTGGCCGCCCCGGTGCCGGACGAGGACTTGAAAGAACAGATCAGCGCCATGTTCGACATTCTGCTCCGGGACAACTGCCGGGCCTGGGAGATGACCAATTCCGGCGACTATGTGCCCGTCCCCCACACCGGCGCGCCGGTCAACGCCCAGGAGCTGTTCTACCAGGCCGCCTATGACCGCGCCCCCCGGCGGGGGAGTACAATGGCCAAAACCCCAAAGGAGGCGCCCCCATGGCCCACATTGTCGAGATCACCGATTTCCAGGCCCCGGAGCTGGACCTGTTCGCCCGGCTCACCGCCCGCCAGCTGCGCCGGAGGCAGGAGGCGGAGCGGGGCATTTTCATCGCCGAGAGCGGGAAAGTGATCTCCCTGGCCCTGGAGGCCGGCTGCCGCCCCATCGCCCTGCTGATGGAGCGCCGCCATCTGACCGGCCAGGGCGCCCCCCTCATCGCCCGGTGCGGGGACATCCCGGTCTACACCGGGGACCGGGATGTGCTCTGCCGGCTCACCGGCTATGAGCTGACCCGGGGCATCCTGTGCGCCCTGGAGCGCCCCGCCCCGCTCACCGTAGAGCAGGTGTGTAACCGGGCCCGGCGCATCGCGGTGCTGGAGGGGATCGTGGACGCCACCAACATCGGGGCCATCTTCCGCTCCGCCGCCGCCCTGGGGATGGACGGGGTGCTGGTCACCCCCACCTGCGGCGACCCCCTGAGCCGCCGGGCAGCCCGGGTCAGCATGGGCACCGTGTTCCAGATCCCCTGGACCCGGATCGGGGAGAACGCCGCGAGCTGGCCCCATCCCGGGCTGGAGAAATTGAAGGCCCTGGGCTTCCGCACCGCCGCCCTGGCCCTCACCGATCAGAGCATCTCCATCGACGACCCCCGGCTGGGCCGGGAGGGGCGGCTGGCCCTGCTGCTGGGCACCGAGGGGGACGGCCTGGCCCCTGAAACGGTGGCCAAGTGCGACTACACCGTGCGCATCCCCATGGGCCACGGGGTGGACTCCCTCAACGTGGCCGCCGCCAGCGCCGTGGCCTTCTGGCAGCTGCGGG
>CAZAIF010000107.1:0-6242 GCA_964485125.1 uncultured Oscillospiraceae bacterium
GGCTATGGCCCTCAGGGCGGCGCCCCCCATGGCAGCTACGGCCCTCAGGGGCCGTCGTTCCAGACGGCCACCTTCCGCCAGTGGTGGACCGGGCTGATGAACCGAATGGGCATCGGCGACCCGGAGAGCAACTCCGACGGGGTCTATGAGCGGGGAATGCAGATCGTCCCCGACAACCTGGCCCTGAACGAGGGTGAGGTGCCGGTGCGCCAGTACGATGTAGCGGTGCTGCGCAGCCGTCTGAAGTTCCAGCGGGCGGAGGGCCGCCTCCAGGTGACCAACAAGCGGCTGCTCTTCCGGGCCACCGGCCGCTCGGTCCGGGGAAAGACTACCCTCCAGCACGAGTTTTCCCTGGACGATATCAAGGGCTTTGAGATTCGGAAGGACTACCGGTTCAGCTTTTTGGATCTGTTGGTGTCGTTTCTTTGCTTCTCTGTGGTGGGCGGCATCTTTATGGGCATTGTTACCGGTATGATGCGCACCAACGCGGTGTTTGCCTGCCTGCTCGGCATGATTATGGGCATTGCCGGCATTGTTCCCTTCTTTTTGTTGTTCCGCCAGTTCTTCTTGAAGATGCTGTGCAGCGCTGCGGGAACAGGCGCCGCGCTTACGGCCTTTACTTGGGCGCGGGCGGCGGGCTCGTACTCACGGGCGCCCTTTGGCTGGAAGCTGCTCGGCAGCTTGAGCACTATTGTCTTTGTGGCCTCGGTGGTTATTTTGATTCTGGCTGTCTTCCTGTTTTGCTTCAAGCCCAACTTAGTGTTTGATTTCAAGACCAATGGAGGCGGAGCTCCGATCCAGATTCGCCGGCGCTTCACTGTGGGCATGAATCACAACGAATTCAGCGGGTTCAACGAGGTGCTGCCCGCCGCCGATACGGAGCGCGCCCTGCGGGAGGTCGGCGCCCTGATTAACGACATCCAGAAGATGGGCGACCGGGCCATTGAGCAGTGGCGCAGCCGTCCTTGACGCCGGGGAGGTGAGAGATCATGCCGCAGGCCGTGGAAACGCTGGTCCGGCAGGCCTTTGAAGGCGGACAGGTGGCCGCCCTGCTGCGGGGGGAGGAGCCATACCATTGCGCCATGGACCGGTTTACGCCCGGGAATTCCCCGACCAATTGGGAAATGCTGCTCCGAACCGGCATCCTGCCTTATTGCACCGGGGACCGTGATCGCACCGCCCAATTCTACCAGGGGGTGGATACCCTTCTCTCTGGCGGCGCTCCGGATGTCTGGTGTGCGTTCAGTGTCTATTTCTTCCTCTGTTTCAGTCTGGACGAGGAACCGCAGTATATCACGATGGACGGCTTTCCCATTGACCGGCTGCGCAGCCGCCTGCTGGAATGCCGGGAGGAACTGGCCGCCTGCAAGCTGTGGGATGGGGCCCAGAATCCGAATGGGCTCTGGGGAGAGGTGCTCCGGCTCAATACCGTGCTTCGGAACACCCTCCGACAGGGGCTGTTTTGATGGGCGGCCGGAAGTATACCGGCCGGTTTTCCATGGGACCGGACGAGACCCGGCAGGAAGAACATGGCCTCACGCCGGAAACGCGGCGTGAGGCCATGGGTCGGCAGGACCGGGAAGAGGAAAAAGCTGTCCCCAGTCTCAATACTGTCGGGAATGACAGCGGGAATACCGCTGAAAATCCCGGGAATAATATCCTGCCCGTTCAGGGGAACCTGGGCCTGGAGAGATAGGAGGCTGAGGGATGCTTTCCGAGTTTGAAAGCGGCGCTTCCTGTCTGATGAGCCGGCAGAGCTACGCCTATTACGTGGAGGGAAAGGCGCAGATTGGCCGCTGGAATGACCAGATGAACCGCGGCGAGCTGTTCGTGATCCCGAAGTCACAAATGGACTATCTCTTAGCGACCTATCCGAATGACCCGCGGAAATGGGAAGAGGCGTTGGGCTTGGAAACCTACTCGCTTGGCAGCTTCCCCGTGCGGGTTGATATCAATGACCCGGAAAAATACGGACTCCGCCAGCCGGATACATTCGAGAAAGGCTATACCGGTAGGGGGACTCCGGGAATCCCGGGGAGCGTCCCACCCCTTGACGAAGCGGTGATCGGCCAGGTCCCCAATCCGGAAAAATTCCCGGAAGTGGGAAAAATCAGTCGGGTTGAGCGTTGGGTTGAGCGGACGGAAGTTACCGAAGAGACTTCAGTCCGGGAAAGCATGGGACCCGACGGGACGGTGGAACTCGAGACGGAGACCACCACCACGGTTTCCCAGGAGACGACGGTTACGATAGAGGAAAAGACAAACAGCAATGAGAACCATCTGGATGACGGGATGGAGATATAAGCGCGGCTCGGACAAGGAGTGAGAATATGGCCGGAATCAATCGCAATCAGTCTGCCGAGATCCTCTTCGGCGACAGCCTGCTGATGAGCGCCCCCCTGATCAACGGGCCAAATCCCCGCTGTTTTCTGGAGGGCTATGACGCCTCCGGCAGCCATGTCCGCATTCCCTGCAATGAGGAGCTGCTGGGCCGGCACATCATGCTGCTGGGCGGGATCGGCACCGGGAAGACCAACACCTTCAGCCAGATGATCCGGCAGCTCCGCAGCACAATGCGCCAGGACGAGGTGATGATCATTTTCGACACCAAGGGGGACTTCTATCAGGAGTTTTACCGCCCCGGCGACGTGGTCATCAGCAATGACCCGACGGCCACCGGCGCGGAGCGGAAGGACTACTGGAATATCTTCAATGAGATTTACGGTGGAGAACATATGACGGAGAGTCTGATCGAGATCTCCAAAGCCCTGTTTGCCGAGGCCTGTGAAAAGACCAATCAGGTGTTTTTCCCAAACGCGGCCCGGGACCTGTTTCTGGCTGCCATGACCCACTTCATCCGTTCCCGCCCCAAACAGGAGCGCACCAACCGGAATCTGATCGACTATATCAACAGCACCCCCAGCCGCGAATTCCGGGCCATGCTGAACCAATACCCGGATTTCCGGGCCATGAGCAGCTACATCGCCAACGACGAATCCGGCCAGACCCAGGGCGTCATGTCCGAGCTGCTGCAAATCACCCGGAGCATCTTCATCGGAAACTTTGCCAAGAACGGCACCTTGGGTATGCGCAACCTGGTGTATCAGAAGGGCGGCAGGATCATTTTTATCGAATACGACCTGTCCGTGGGCAATATGCTGTCGCCTGTCTATACCCTGCTCTTTGACCAGGCCATCAAGGAGGCTCTGTGCCGGGAGCGCAGCCCTGGAAATGTCTACTTTGTCACCGACGAGTTCCGGCTGCTGCCCAATCTTCAGCACATTGACGACGCTGTGAACTTTGGCCGGAGCTTGGGCGTGAAATTCATGATCGGCGTCCAGAATGTGGAGCAGATTTATGAGATTTACGGCCAGGAGCGCGCCCGCAGCATCATGTCCGGCTTTTTGACCAACATTTGTTTCCGGGTTGGAGATGCTTCCTCCAGGCAGTACATTCAGGAGCTGTTCGGCAAAAACCGCAAGGTGGAGGCCTATGTGCCCCTGGTCCAGAACCGGGGTATGGTGGAGGAGAGCCGGGAGGCCTATGTGGTGGAGGACTGGAACATCTCCCGGCTCCAGACCGGCCAAGCCATCGTCGGCATGCCGGGCAGCCAGCCCTTCCTGTTCCAGTTCGACCGCTATCCCTCCCGTTGAGGCCCGCCATGGCAGAGCGGTATATCGCCTTTGACGTGGAGACCCCCAACGCCAACAACAGCAGCATCAGCTCCATCGGCCTGGCGGTGGTGGAGGGGGGCATGGTGGTGGACACCTTCTCCACCCTGGTGGACCCGGAGGTCCACTTCGACTGCTTCAATATCCGCCTCACCGGCATCACCCCGGAGATGGTGGAGGGGGCGCCCACCTTCCCCCGGCTGTGGCAACAGATCGCCCCGCTGATGGAGGAGGGGCTGCTGGTGGCCCACAACGCCCCCTTTGATATGAGCGTGCTGGCCAAGTGCCTGGCCCGCTATCACATCCCCTGGCGGCCCCGGGCGGGCTACGCCTGCACCTGCCGGATGGGCCGGGCCTGCTACCCCAACCTGCCCGACCACAAGCTGAACACCCTGTGCGGCTATTTGGGCATTCCTCTGGACCACCACGACGCCGCCAGCGACGGCCGGGCCTGCGCCGAGCTGCTCATCGACTACATGGACCACGGGCTGGAGCCGGAGCGCTTTGCCCGCTGGTACGACCTGGAGCGCCGCCGCACCCTCCCGGGCCGCTATGAGAGGACAAGCTGGTAAGACAGCAGAGACCGCGCCCCAGCCATGGGGCGCGGCCTTTGTGCAGATGTTGGAAAAAAGTCCTCCGATGCCGCAACTTTGACACATCTCCGCCACGCCCCCGCCGCAGGCGGGCGGTACAATGGGAGCAGAAAAATCAATTTGGCGGAAGAGGGGGCACGGATATGTGCGAGCTGCGGATTGTCAAACACGCCCTGCACCACAACATCCGGCTGGTGCGGCGGCTGGCCGGGGAGGCCCGGGTGATCGGGGTGGTCAAGGGCAACGGCTACGGCCTGGGGCTGGAGGAGCTGGCCGGGCACCTGGTGGAGTACGGGGTGCGCCACCTGGCGGTCAGCGAGCTGGAGGAGGGGTTGGCCCTCCGGCGCTGCGCCCTGCCGGCGGAGATCATGCTGCTTGCCCCCCTCAGCGGGGCGGAGGAGCTGGAGGAGGCCCTTCGGGCCGGGCTCACCCTGTGCATCGACTCCAAGGAGGGGGCGCTGGCGGCGGAGCGGGCGGCAGAGCGGCTGGACTGCACCGGCCGGGCCCAGCTCTGCGTGGACACCGGCTTCGGCCGCTACGGCTTCTCCTGGCAGGAGCCCCAGGAGATGTGGGAGGGGGCCCGCACCCTGGAGCGGCTGCGGGTGGTGGGCGCCTATTCCCATCTGAGCCGGGGGATGGACCCGGGCGGGGCGGAGACCCGGCGGCAGACGGAGCGGCTGGAGCAGGCGTGCGCCGCCCTGACCGGGGGCGGCGTGGCCCCGGGGCTGCGGCACATCGCCGAGTCCTACGGCCTGCTCAGCTGCCCCGAGGCCCGGCTGGACGGGGTGCGGATCGGCTCCGCCTTCCTGGGGCGGCTGCCCTTCCGGGACCGCTGGGGCTTTGAACCCATCGGAGCCCTGTGGGCCCGGGTGCGGGAGGTGCGCACCCTGCCGCCGGGGAGTACCGTGGGCTATGGCAGCGGCTTTGTGGCCCGGCGGGCCACCCGGATTGCGGTGGTAGGGGCGGGCTATGCCCACGGCCTGGGGCTGGAGCGCGCCCGCCCGGCGGAGAGGGGAGGGGCCAGGCTCCGCTCCGCCCTGCGGGCCCTGGGGCGGCGGGAGGTTCTCCTGGCCGCCCGGGCGGGACAGCGGCGGCTGCCGGTGCTGGGCCGGGTGGGCATGTGCGACACGGTGCTGGACGCCACCCAGGCCCAGGTCCGGGTGGGGGAGCTGGTGGAGCTGCCGGTCAACCCCATCCTGGTCAGCGCCGGGGTGCCCCGGGTCTATGTCTGACGCTGCGCGCAAAAAGATGAGGGGCGCCGCGCATCGCAGGGCGCCCCTCGGTTTTCGGCGGTGCTGTTACCGGTAAAAGAACAGGATGGCCCAGGCACTGGTCCAGCCCAGGGAGAGCTGGCAGTCCTGTTTGGCGGCGATTTCGCACTCCGGGTGCTCCTTCTGCCAAGTCTCAAATTGGTGCAGGAGGGCCGCCGCCCCCTTCTTCCGGCTCAGGCCGAAGTCCCCCCGGGAGTCCAGCATGACCCCCACCCGGAAGGGCCGCTCGGGCGCGCCCTCCCCCTCCGGGGTCCAGTCCAGCTCCAGATGCTCCACCAGGGGGACGATGGTGCCCGCCAGCAGGGAGGGCTCCAGGGTGAACCGGGCGTCCAGAATGCCCACGCGGTGCCCCCCCAGCCAGTCGTTGATGACTGCTGCGGCCTGGTCATAGGTGGTGTCCTCGGGGAAGGTGAACACCTGGGTTCGAACCCCGGCGGCCGGGGCGGCGCCGGAGTCCCCGCCGGGTGCGGGCTGTTCCGCCGGGACGGCCTCCTCCGGGGGAGCCACCTCCCGGCCGCACCGGGGGCAGAACAGGGAGTCGTCGGGGATCTTGGCCCCGCAAATGCGGCAGAACATGGGCAAACCCTCCCAAATCAAGCGTTTTCTGCGTGCTTATACTCTACCACATCGGCTCGGAGATTGCAATCCGGCCCGCCGCCCCCAGACAAAAACGCCGCCCGCTGTCGTTGACAGCGGGCGGCCCTGTT
>CAZAIF010000108.1:0-6194 GCA_964485125.1 uncultured Oscillospiraceae bacterium
GGTGATGAAGGGGCTGCCCCTGGCCTACAACAAGGACATGCAGGAGGACAAGGAGCCGGTCTTCGACGCGGTGGACACCATCGAGATGTGCATCCCGGTCTTTGGGGCCATGCTGAACACCCTGACCGTCCGGCCCAAGAACATGGCCAAGGCCGCCGCCGGGGGCTTCATCAACGCCACCGACTGCGCCGACTACCTGACCAAGAAGGGTATGCCCTTCCGGGAGGCCTACATGATCGTGGGCCGGCTGGTCAACATGTGCATCCAGTCCGGGGAGACCCTGGACACCCTGACCCTGCGGGACTTCCGGGCCATCTCCAGCCTCTTTGACGGGGACATCTACGACGCCCTGGACCTGAAGCACTGCGTCTCCGAGCGCAAGGTCCTCGGCGGCCCCAGCCACGACGACGTGGTGCGGCAGATCGGCTACATCCGGGACTTTGTGGCCCGGCGCCGGGAGGGTTAAACCATGCGCATCACCTACCGGGACGGGGAGGCCCTGATCCTGGCGGAGGCCGACCAGCTGATCGCCAAGGGGGCCGCCCTGACCGCCGTTCTCCGGGACGGCCGGGCGCTGAATTTCCCCTTTGCCAGCCAGGAGGTGCTGGAGGACTTCTTCCGCACCGTCATCCTCCCCGCCGGGGACAGGCCGGTCCAGCTGGAGTTCACCGGCTTCGACCCCCGGCTGGGGGAGCTGCTGGACGACTGGGACGCGCTGTACGAATGACAGTTTGACATGACGCTGTGAGGCGAGACTATGAAACCCGAAATCTACATTGACGGCCAGGCGGGCACCACCGGCCTGCAGATCTATGAGCGGCTGGGGAGGCGGCAGGACATCGAGCTGCTGACCATTGACCCGGCCAAGCGCAAGGACCCGGAGGAGCGGAAAAAGCTGCTCAACGGGGCCGACCTGGTCTTTCTCTGCCTGCCCGACCAGGCGGCCCGGGAGGCGGTGGCCCTCATTGAGAACCCGGCGGTCCGGGTGATCGATGCCTCCACCGCCCACCGCACCGCACCGGGCTGGGACTACGGCTTCGCGGAGCTCTCCCGGGAGCACCGGGCCAACATCGTCCGCTCCCGCCGGGTGGCCAACCCGGGCTGTCACGCCACCGGCTTCATCTCCGCCATCTACCCCCTCCGCCGGGCCGGGCTGATCACCCAGGACCAGTTTCTGACCTGCTTCTCCCTGACCGGCTACTCCGGGGGCGGCAAGGGCATGATCGCCCAGTACGAGGGGGACAAGACCCCGGACCTGTCCGCCCCCCGGATCTACGGCCTGGACCAGGTCCACAAGCATCTGCCCGAGATGTGCGGGGTGTGCGCCCTGTCCACCCCCCCGGCCTTCAGCCCCATTGTGGACGACTACTACAAGGGCATGGCCACCACCGTGGCCCTTCCGGCCCCGGCGGAGACGGTACACGATGCCCTGGCGGAACACTACCGGGACGCCAGGCTGGTGCAGGTGGCCCCCCTGGGCTGGGAGGGCATGATCGCCGCCAACGCCATGGCGGGCAAGGACACCCTGAAGCTGATCGTGTGCGGCAACGAGTCCCGGTGCACCGTCACCGCCCTGTTCGACAACCTGGGCAAGGGGGCCTCCGGGGCCGCCGTCCAGAACATGAACCTGATGCTGGGCTTCGAGGAGACCGCCGGGCTCAGCCTGTAAACGCCTGAAAAGGAGCAATCGCTATGAAAGAAATCAAGGGCGGCGTCACCGCCCCCAAAGGCTTCACCGCCAACGGCCTCCACGCCGGCGTCAAGGCGGGCAGCGACCCGGCCAAAAACGACCTGGCCCTGATCGTCTCTGAGAAGGAGTGCACCGCCGCCGCCACCTACACCCTGAACCGGGTCAAGGCGGCCCCCCTCTACGTCACCATGGGCCACCTGGAGGACGGCACCGCCCGGGCCATCATCGCCAACTCCGGCAACGCCAACGCCTGCGCCCCCTACAGCCAGGAGTACGCCGAGCGCACCTGCGCCGCCGCCGCCCGGGCCACCGGCCTGGACAAGTCCGACTTTGTGGTGGCCTCCACCGGCGTCATCGGCCAGACCCTCAACGTGGAGGCCATCGAGGCCGCCCTGCCGGAGCTGGCCGCCGGGCTGACCGGAGCTCCCTCCGGCTCCGACGCCGCCGCCACCGCCATCATGACCACCGACACCCGCAAGAAGGAGCTGGCCCTCCAGGTGGAGATCGGCGGCAGGGCGGTCACCCTGGGGGCCATCGCCAAGGGCTCCGGCATGATCCACCCCAACATGGGCACCATGCTCTGCTTTATCACCACCGACTGCGCCATCACCCACGAGATGCTGGAGGAGGCCCTGCGGGGGGTGGTCAAGCGCACCTTCAACCGGGTCACTATCGACGGGGACACCTCCACCAACGACATGTGCGTGGTGCTGGCCAACGCCATGGCGGACAACCCCCTCATCGAGTGGAAGGACGCGGGCTACGCCGCCTTTGAGGCCGCCCTGACCGAGCTGTGCACCAGCCTGGCCCGGCAGATCGCCGCCGACGGCGAGGGGGCCAGCCGGCTGGTGGCCTGCACCGTCTCCGGCGCCCGGAGCGAGGAGATCGCCGAGCGGCTGGCCAAGAGCGTGGTGGGCTCCTCCCTGGTCAAGGCCGCCATGTTCGGCGCCGACGCCAACTGGGGGCGGGTGCTCTGCGCCATGGGCTACTCCAAGGCCCCCTTCCGCCCCGAGCACGTCAATTGCAGCTTCCGCTCGGCTGCCGGGGAGATCCCGGTGTGCCGGGGCGGCGAGGCCCTGGACTTTGACGAGGACGTGGCCAAGCAGGTACTCACCCAGCCGGAAGTGGAGATTCTGGTCTCCCTGGACGAGGGGGACGGCACGGCCACCTGCTGGGGCTGCGATCTGACCTATGACTATGTGAGGATCAACGGGGACTACCGCACCTGACTCCTCTTTTCCCATGCCGCCCCGCCCTGCCGGGGCGGCAGGCCACGTTTACGACAGGAGGCGTTTCCAATGGCCTTTTCCCACATCGACCGGGCCCAGATCCTGGTGGAGGCCCTGCCCTATATTCAGGAATACCACAGCAAGACCGTGGTCATCAAATACGGCGGCAACGCCATGATCTCCGACGACCTGCGCCACGCGGTGATGAGCGACATCGTGCTGCTCAGCCTGGTGGGCATCCGGGTGGTGGTGGTCCACGGCGGCGGGCCGGAGATCAACGAGATGCTCACCAGGGTGAACAAGCAGTCCCAGTTTGTGGACGGCCTGCGCTACACCGACGAGGAGACCATGGACATCGTCCAGCAGGTGCTCTGCGGCCGTGTCAACAAGAACCTGGTGGCCACCCTGAACCGGATGGGGGGTAAGGCCCTGGGCCTGTGCGGCCTGGACGGCGGGCTGCTCCAGGCGGTCAAGAAGGACGAGCGCTACGGCCTGGTGGGGGAGATCAAGGCCGTCAACCCCGCCCCGGTGCAGGACGTGCTGGACCGGGGCTACATCCCGGTGATCTCCACCGTGGCCATGGGGGTGGACGGGGAGACCAGCTACAACATCAACGCCGACACCGCCGCCGCCAAGCTGGCCGTGGCCCTGGGGGCGGAGAAGCTGATCCTGCTCACCGACGTGCGGGGTATCCTCCGGGATCCCGCCGACGAGGACACCCTGATCCACGTGGTCCGCATGTCCGAGGTGCCCATGCTCATCAAGGACGGCATCATCAAGGGGGGCATGATCCCCAAGCTGGAGTGCTGCGTGGAGGCCGTCCGCAGCGGCGTCAGCCGGGCCCACATCCTGGACGGCCGGGTGCCCCACTCCATCCTCATTGAGATCCTCTCCGACCAGGGCATCGGCACCATGCTGCTCTGAAAAGTGCCCCTTTGAAAGGATGTGTTTTCCATGACTTCTGAACAGATCAAGGCGCTGGACCACCAGAGCGTGATGCAGACCTACGGCCGGTTTGACGTGGCCCTGGACCACGGGGAAGGGGCCACCCTCTACTCTCCCGAGGGGAAGGCCTACATCGACTTCGCCAGCGGCATCGGCGTCAACTCCATCGGCTACGGCAACCCGGTGTGGGCCAAGGCCGTGGCCGACCAGGCCATGAAGCTCCAGCACACCTCCAACCTCTACTACTCCGAGCCCTATGTCCGGCTGGCGGACACCCTGACCCGCCGCACCGGCATGGCCGGCGTCTTTTTCGCCAACGGCGGCGGCGAGGCCAACGAGGGGCTCATCAAGCTGGCCCGGAAGTACTCCTTCGACAGGTACGGCCAGGGCCGGGCCACCATCATCACCCTGCTGGACTCCTTCCACGGCCGCACCATCACCACCCTGAAGGCCACCGGCCAGGAGGTGTTCCACAACTACTTCTTCCCCTTCACCGAGGGCTTCCGCTACGCCCGGCCCAACGACATTGACGATCTAAAGGCCCAGGCCGGGGACGACGTGTGCGCCGTCCTGCTGGAGCTGGTCCAGGGGGAGGGGGGCGTGATGCCCCTGGAGCGGGACTATGTGGACCAGGTCCGGGCCCTGTGCGCGGAAAACGACTGGCTGCTGCTGGTGGACGAGGTGCAGACCGGCGTGGGCCGCACCGGCACCCTGTTCGCCTTCCAGCAGTACGGCCTCCTGCCCGACGCCTGCTCCTTCGCCAAGGGCATCGCCG
Source organism: uncultured Oscillospiraceae bacterium (assembly GCA_964485125.1). GTDB lineage: Bacteria > Bacillota > Clostridia > Oscillospirales > Oscillospiraceae > UMGS1766. The sequence continues at coordinate 4,640 of CAZAIF010000108.1, forward strand.
GCGGCCTGCCCATGAGCGGCATCATGGCCAATGAAAAGTGCCGGAATGTGCTCACCCCGGGCACCCACGCCACCACCTTCGGGGGCAACCCGGTCTGCGCCGCCGCCGCCTGCGCCGTCCAAAGCATCCTCACCGATGCGATGCTGGAGCAGGTCCGGGAGAAGGGGGCCTATCTCCGCCGCCGGATCGAGGCCATGGGCTCCCCCGCCGTCTCCGGCACCCGGGGGCTGGGGCTGATGATCGGCGTCACCCTGAAGGAGGGCTATGTCAACTCCGAGCTGGCCGCCAAGCTGGTAAAAGCCGGCCTGCTGGTGCTCACCGCCGGCCAGAACGTGCTGCGGCTGCTGCCCCCCCTGACCATCAGCCGGGAGGAGCTGGACCGGGGCCTGGAGATCATGCAGGGCGTGCTGTGCAGCCTGTAAATCAGACAGAAGAGAGGGAAAACATCCCATGCAGGACCTACTGAAAATGCTGGATCTGTCCCGGGAGGACATCTTCGCCATTTTGGACCTGGCGGACCAGCTCAAATACAACCAGCGCCACAACATCCCCCACCGCTATCTGGAGGGCAAGACCCTGGCCATGATCTTCGCCAAGAACTCCACCCGCACCCGGGTGAGCTTTGAGAGCGGCATATTCCAGATGGGGGGCCACGCCATCTACCTGAACGCCCGGGAGAGCCAGATCGAGCGGGGGGAGCCGGTGGAGGACACCGCCCGCACCCTGAGCCGCTACTGCGACTGCGTGATGATCCGCACCTATGCCCAGGAGGAGGCGGAGGTGCTGGCCAAATACGCCGACATCCCGGTCATCAACGGCCTGACCGACTTCGCCCACCCCTGCCAGGTGCTGGCCGACCTGATGACCATCCGGGAGAAGAACGCCTATCTGGAGGGGGTGAAGCTCTGCTTCATCGGGGACGGCAACAACATGGCCAACTCCCTGATCGTGGGCGGCCTCAAGGCGGGGCTCAGCGTCCGCGTGGCCACCCCCGAGGGACTCTCCCCTCACCCCGACGTGCTGGCCTTCGCAGAAAAATATGGGGACAAGTTCCGGCTCTGCCACGACCCGAAGGAGGCCGTCGCCGGGGCCGAGGTGGTGGTCACCGACGCCTGGACCAGCATGGGCCGGGAGCGGGGCGAGGCGGAGCGGCGGGCGCTGTTCCAGGGGTTCACCCTGACCCAGGAGCTGATGGCCCTGGCCGCCCCCGGGGCCATGGTGCAGCACTGCCTGCCCGCCCACCGGGGGGAGGAGATCGCCCCCGAGGTCTTTGAGGCCCACGCCGGGGAGATCTTCGAGGAGGCGGAAAACCGGCTCCACGTCCAGAAGGCGGCCCTGTGCCTGCTGATGGGAGCCGGGCCCAAAAAGCAATAAGCAGCGATCAGCGCCCTTCCATCCCCCAGGCCGGGGGATGGAAGGGCGGCAAAACAGCCCCGCCGGGCGTTGCCCGGCGGGGCTTAGCGTCTCGAAAATGCAAGCATTTTCTCGAGGGAAAGCAGTCTGCTGCAGCGCACTTCGTCGTCGCAAGCTGCGTATCGTTTGCCCGGCCGCAGGC
>CAZAIF010000109.1:0-2969 GCA_964485125.1 uncultured Oscillospiraceae bacterium
ATTTAAAATCAAGTTGAAGTTGAACACCTGACGGCGTTCGTTCCATACATCCATACGCCGCCGCTGAGCATTGCGGCGGGCACATTCCCCGCCTTGATCTCTGGGGGCTGACATCACACAGAGCGCCCCGCCCGGCTCCCAACGAATGCCGGGCGGGGTGTATTTTTCCCTTGCGGCGGGCAGGGATTTCCCCTATACTAGAGAAAAAAGCGGAGGAGGGGCCGGATATGAACCGGGTCGACAAGGAGAATTACTATCTGGACATCGCCCAGAGCGTGCTGGAGCGCTCCACCTGCCTGCGGCGGAAGTACGGGGCCATCATCGTCCGCAACGACGAGATCCTCTCCACCGGCTACAACGGCGCCCCCCGGGGCCGGAAGAACTGCGTGGATCTGGGCCGCTGCACCCGGGAGGAGCTTCAGGTGCCCCCGGGCCAGCGCTATGAGCTGTGCCGCAGCGTCCACGCCGAGGCCAACGCCATCATCTCCGCCGCCCGGCGGGACATCCTGGGAGGCACCCTCTACCTGACGGGCCGGGATGCCAAGAGCGGGGATCTGCTCCGCGACGCCACCTGCTGCTCCATGTGCCGCCGGCTGGTCATCAACGCCGGCATCGCCCGGGTAGTCATCCGGGATTCCGAGACCGGCTACTCGGTGGTGGACGTGGCCGACTGGGTGCGGGAGGACGACACCATCCCCGAGGAGGGCTGAAATCACGCAAAATCCGACGCCGGGCGGGCACTTTTGTGCCCGCCCGGCGGTTTTGTCAGTCTTTTTCTTCCGGCTCCACCCGGCGGAATTCCAGAATGTCCCCGGGCTGACAGTCCAACACGTCGCAGATGGCCTCCAGGGTGGAGAAGCGGATGGCGCTGACCTTGCCCGTCTTGAGCTTGGACAGGTTGACGTTGGCGATCCCCACCTTTTCCGACAGCTCTTTCAGGGATATTTTCCGGTCGGCCATGACCCGGTCCAGCCGCAGTATGATCGGCATTGTCCCCGCCTCCCTTACAGCGTCTCGTCGGAGAGCTTCTGCAGCTCCTCGCCGTAGCGGAAGATGTAGGAGAACAGAAACAGCAGCAGGGCAAACACCAGGAAGGAGCCGTCTAATACAAACTCCAGGTTCAGCTCCTCCGACACCAGATCCAGTTCCTTCAGCGACCAGGCAGCCCAGCGGTTGAGGAGTAAGGCGCAGAGATTGCTTGCCAGCCCCAGACCGATGGAGAGCCAGCCAAGTAGCCGGAAACGGCCGCTGATCCTGGCGTCAAAGGGGCGCCCCTCCTTCATGGGTGCCAGGATGTGCCTGATCACCCGGAGGACCCAGCAGGACACGCCCACCGCCAGGAAGATGCCCAGAGAGCCCAGGAGCCAGGGAACTACCTCGTCCATTTGATTCAGCACCCCGGAGGGGGTCTGAATGGATACGCTGTGCCCAAGGATGATTTCGCCGCGGATGCCGGTGACCTCCAGTAGCTCGGGCCCAAATGTCAGCAGCGCCGCATTCAGGGCCGCCAGCAGCACCCCGAACACCAGATTCATCCAGAAGAGTACCCGGCAGAGTGCGTCGAGCACTCGTGCGATTTTTTTCATTTTTGCCATCCTATGCTTACCTCCTTTGCTTGGTAGGGACATTATAGCAGGAGCCACAACGTTTGTCAACTAAAATTTAATAATAAACGTTAATAATTTTACGCGATTCATTTCTGGACAGACGAAAGGGTGTCCGAAAGCCGCACTGGTTCCCTGATTTTAAAGGGTATATTTTTCTCCTGTCCAACCATAATAGAAATGCCAGACATTTCCACGAAAGGATGAGCGGGATGAAAGCTGTGATCTTGGCGGGCGGGGAGGGGACCCGGCTGCGGCCGCTGACGCTGGAGCGCCCCAAGCCCATGGTGCCCATCTTCGGGCGGCCGGTGCTGGAGCATATTCTGCTGCTGCTGCGCAAAAACGGGTTTGACCAGGTGGCCATCTCCCTGCGCTATCTGCCCCAGGTGGTTCAGGACTACTTCGGGGACGGCTCCGCCTGGGGGATGGAGCTGCACTATTTTGTGGAGCGGGAGGCCATGGGCACCGCCGGCGGGGTCAGGCAGGCGGAGGCGTTCCTGGGGGAGGAGGACTTCCTGGTGTTCTCCGGGGACTGCGTCTGCGACTTCGACCTGAGGGACTGCTATGCCCGCCACCGGGCCCGGGGCGGGGCGGCCACCCTGCTGCTCCACCGGGAGCGGGACCCCCTGGAGTACGGCCTGGTGCAGCTGGGCGAGGGGGGACGGGTGGAGCGGTTTCTGGAGAAGCCGGGCTGGGGAGAGGTGTTCACCAACCTGGTCAACACCGGCATCTACTTCCTCTCCCCCTCGGTGCTGGAGCGCATCCCGGCGGACACCCCCTATGACTTCTCCCGGGAGCTGTTCCCGGCCCTGCTGAAGGAGGGGGCGGCCCTCTACGGCGACGCCCCCTACGGCTACTGGCGGGACATGGGGGACACGGGCTCCTATCTCCAGGCCGCCGCCGACGCCCTGGACGGCAAGGTCAAGCTGGATCTGCTGCTGCCCCAGGTCCGCGCCGGGGTGTGGTGCGCCTCCCCGCTGCCCGAGAGCTGCGCCCTGGTGCCCCCCTGCTGGATCGGCGAGCGGGTCACGGTGGGGGAGAGCTGCCTGATCGGCCCCCACACGGTGCTGGAGCAGGGCACCTTTCTGGGGGACCGGACGGTGGCCCAGCGCTCGGTGCTGCTGGGCTGTGCCGTGGGGAGCAATTCCACCCTCCACGGGGCCATCCTCTGCGAGGACAGCAGCGTGGGCCGGGGGTGCACCCTTTCCCAGGGCTGCGTGCTGGGGGCGGAGGCGGTGCTGGAGGACCAGGTCACCCTCCGGGAGGAGGTGCGGATCTGGCCCCGGATCCCGGTGAAGGCGGGCAGCCGCCTGACCAGCTCGGTCACCGGCGGGGCCTCCCCCCACCACGTCTGCTTCGAGGGGG
>CAZAIF010000109.1:3069-6171 GCA_964485125.1 uncultured Oscillospiraceae bacterium
GGGTCTTTGACGGCCGGGGCCTCCCCCCGGACCGGGACGAGCGCCGCCGGATCGAGGGGGCGCTGCGCCGCCAGGAGATCCACCGGGCCGCCGCCGGGGCCATGGGGGGCCAGGAGCGGGCCCGGGGGATCGACACCGCCTACTGCGCCGCCGCAGCCCGCCAGGCGGGGGGCGGCGGCCCGTCCCCCCTCACCGTCTGCGTGCCCGAGGAGGGGCGGGAAAACCAGCTGCTGGTCCAGGCCCTGGAGATGCTGGGGTGCCGGGTGCTCCGCCTGCGGCGGCGGGGGGCGCCCGCCCTCTGGTGCGGCCGGGGCGGGCGGCTGCTCTTCGCCGAGGACGAGCGGGGCAGGGCGGTGCCGCCGGAGCGGCTGCTGCTGATGGCCGCCCTGGCCCTGGTGGAGCTGGGGGAGCGCCGCCTGGCCCTGCCCTGGGACGCCCCCGCCGCCGCCTTCGCCCTGCTGGAGGAGCTGGAGGTGTCCCAGCCTCCGGCGGAGGAGTTCGCCGATTTGGCCCGGGCCCAGCCCGCCCTCCGGGACGGGGTCTTCGCCGCCTGCCTGCTCTGCCGCCGGATGGAGCACACCGGGGAGTCCCTGGAGACGATGGACGGCCGCCTGCCCGGCTTCGGGGTGTGCCGGGGGGAGCTGGAGCTGGAGGGCAGCCGGGGGGCGCTGATGGAGGCCCTGGCCCGGCGCTGGCCCGGGGCCGATCCGGGCCGGGAGGGGCTGCGGGTCCACCTGGCCGGGGGCTGGGCCTGGCTGCGGCCCGCCGCCGCCCGGGACGCCCTCAAGGTGCGCGCCGAGGGGGCGGATCTGGAGGCCGCCCAGGAGCTGTGCGGCTTTGTGCTCTCCGAGGTCCGGCGGCTGGACCGGGCCCACGACCAGGGGTGATTTTTGCCGGATTTGCTCAAAATGACCTGAGGCGCGGGGAACGGCGGCCCAGAAATGTGAAAAATATAGCTGTACGCGGGGGCCGGGGTGTGATATACTTTTAATATCGTGCAGTGTAGGCCGGACGCCCGTGATGCGGGGCGCCCTCCGGCCTAAGACGGTCTGATGGCGTGGGCAAGCCGGTGTTCCGGCAGCGCAGCGCTTCGCCTGCCGCGGCTGGGCAGGGGCAGCATGGGCGGGCAGCAGCACGAACTGTCCGCCGCCGAACAACTGGAGACAGCAGGAAAGCGTTTTCCCGCCCAGGGCGGGTCCGGCGCTCTCCCCCGGCGACGCAGGGCCGGGGGCGGCCGGACGCCCTGGGGGGAGAGGGCTCTGTTCCTCTGCGCCCGGATCGGCCCGGGCTCTGCCTCCAGGGACGCTGCCGCCCCGCCTTTTGCTGCGCTTACATCGCAAAAACGAGATCAAATGCAAAAGGAGTATTCTATACTATGGCAGAAAAATTGAAAATCATCTCCCTGGGCGGCCTCAATGAGATCGGCAAGAATATGACGGTCTACGAGTACGGCGACGACATCATCATCATCGATGTGGGCATGGGCTTCCCGGATGACGACATGTACGGCATCGACGTGGTCATCCCGGACATCACCTATCTGATCAAGAACAAGGAGAAAATCCGGGGCATCTTCCTGACCCACGGCCACGAGGACCACATCGGCGCCCTGCCCTATGTGCTCCGGGACATCAACGCCCCCATCTACGCCACCCGGATGACCGCCGGGCTGGTGGAGCTGAAGCTGGAGGAGCACCGGCTGCTGGGCAAGACCCACATCCAGACCTGCGAGGCCGGGGACGTGATCCGGGCGGGCAAATTCACCGTGGAGTTCATCCACATGAACCACTCCATCGCCGACGCAGTGGCCTTCGCCATCACCTGTCCGGTGGGCACCGTGGTCCACACCGGCGACTTCAAGATCGACCCCACCCCCATCTCCGGCGGGATGATCGACCTGGCCCGGCTGGGCACCCTGGGCAACAAGGGGGTGCTGGCCCTGCTGTGCGACTCCACCAACGTGGAGCGCCCGGGCTACACCAAGAGCGAGCGGGCCGTGGGGGACAGCTTTGATGCGCTGTTCAAGGGCTGTGACGAGCGCATCATCGTCACCACCTTCGCCTCCAACGTGGACCGGATCCAGCAGGTCATCAACGTGGCCGCCCGCTATGGCCGGAAGGTGGCCGTCAGCGGCCGCAGCATGGAGAACGCCCTGGCGGTGTCCACCCAGCTGGGCTATATGAACGTCCCCGAGGGCACCGTGGTCCCCCTGGAGCAGATCAAGACCCTGCCCAAGAAGCAGGTGTGCATCATTACCACCGGCAGCCAGGGGGAGAGCATGTCCGCCCTGACCCGGATCGCCTTCTCCACCCACCGGCAGATCGACATCCAGCCCGGGGACCGGGTCATCCTCTCCGCCTCCGCCATCCCCGGCAACGAGAACTCCATCGGCGCCGTAGTCAACGAGCTTTACCGCAAGGGGGCCGAGGTGGTCAACGAGCGGGCCGGGGCCCTCCACGTCTCGGGCCACGCCTGCCAGGAGGAGCTGAAGATCATCCACGCCCTGGTCAAGCCCAAGTTCTTCATCCCGGTCCACGGGGAGCAGCGCCACCTGCGGGTCCACGCCAAGCTGGCCCGGCAGATGGGCATGAACCCGAAGAACATCCTCATCAGCGACATCGGCAAGGTCATCGAGCTGACCCACAACTCCTGCCGCATCAACGGCACCGTCCCCTCGGGCAACGTGCTGGTGGACGGCTACGGCGTGGGCGACGTGGGCAGCGTGGTGCTGCGGGACCGCAAGCACCTGGCCGAGGACGGCATGATCGTGGTGGTGGTCACCATGTCCGGGGAGGACGGCAGCGTGGTCTCCGGCCCGGACATCGTCACCCGGGGCTTCGTCTATGTCAAGGAGAGCGAGCAGCTGATGGACGAGCTGAAGAGCATCGCCTGCCAGACCCTCCACGCCTGCGAGCAGCGTCGCCTGACCGACTGGGCCACCATCAAGAGCGAGGTCAAGGGGGATCTGTCCTCCTTCCTGTACAAAAAGACCAAGCGCAACCCCATGATCCTGCCCATCATCATGGAAGTGTGAGCAAAACAACGCCGAAGCGGCCCGCCCCTCAGAGGGGCGGGCCGCTTGTCATTATTCGCTTCCGACGC
>CAZAIF010000110.1:0-6085 GCA_964485125.1 uncultured Oscillospiraceae bacterium
AGCCCTATGCGGACGACCTCACCCGGGACGTGCTGGCCCGCTCCTGCGATTACCTCCACACCCACACCTCTTACCGGGGGGTCAGGACCACGGCGGCCTGCCTGGCCATGACCATCAACATCCCCTTCGGCCATGTGGTGGGGGCCCAGCCCGACGGCCGGAAGCGGGACATGCCCCTCTCCGAGGGGGGCATCTCCCCCTACCAGGGCCGCAACACCGCCGGCTTCACCTCCACCCTGGCCTCGGTGGCCCATCTGGACCAGGTGAAGCTGTCCCACGGCTCCATCCTGAACGTGCGGCTGTCCGCCAAGGCGGTGGCCTCCCCGGCGGGCATCGGGAAGTTCGCCGACGCCCTGCTGGCCTTCTGCGAGACCGGGGGCGACCTGGTCCAGTTCAACTTCGTGGACGGCCAGGTGCTCCGGGACGCCCAGATCCACCCGGAGCGCTACCGGGACCTGCTGGTGCGGGTGGCCACCTACAGCGCCTACTATGTGGAGCTGAGCCGGGAGCTCCAGGACGACATCATCCGCCGTTACGAATTCGACCGCATCTGACAGAGACGAGGTGACACCATGAGCGAGACCGCCCTGATCTTCAACCGGGTCAACGGCTCCTTTGTGGACGGCTGGGGCGTCCGCACCACCATCTTCCTGAAGGGCTGCCCCCTGCGCTGCGCCTGGTGCTGCAACCCGGAGGGCCAGAGCTTTGCCACCCAGCTGCGCTATCTCAAAGAGCACTGCAACGGCTGCGGCCGCTGCCTGCCCGCCTGTCCCGCCGGGGCCATCTCCCTGGCGGAGGGCCGGGCCGCCGTGGACTGGAGCCGCTGCGACGGCTGCGGCAAATGCGTCCCCGCCTGCTGGCAGGAGGCCCTGCGCCCGGCGGGGGAGCCCATGACCGCCCGGGAGATTTTTGAGGACCTGCTGCGGGAGAAGCCCTACTTCGACCGCTCCGGGGGCGGGCTCACCATCGGCGGGGGGGAGGCCACCTGCTTCCCCGCCTTCTGCCTGGAGCTGACCGGCCTGTGCCGCAGGGCGGGCATCCCGGTGGCCATCGACAGCTGCGGCTGCCTGGCCCGGCCGGACAGCCTCCGGGTGCTGGAGGAGGCCGACCTGGTGCTCTTCGACCTGAAGGGGATGGACCCGGCCAGGCACCGGGCCAACACCGGGGTGTCCAACGGCCCGATCCTGGACACCTTCCGCCATCTGACCGGGATCGGCAAGCCGGTCATCGTCCGGCTGCCCGTCATCCCCGGCCGCAACGACAGCCCGGAGGAGCTGGACGCCGCCATCGCGCTGCTCTCCGCCGCCCCCAACGTGGAGCGGGTGGACGTGCTGCCCTACCACACCTTCGGCCGGGTCAAATACGACGAGCTGGGCATGCTCTACCCCATGGGGGACGGCGCCCCGCCCCTCTCCGAGGCCGATGTGGCCCCCCTGGTGGAGCGGCTCCGGGCGGCCGGCCTGCAGGTGCAGGTGGGGGGCTGACCCCCTCCCCGCCCCAGGCGGCGGCTGAACCGGAGGGCTGAGGGGACGGGACAGACGAAAGCGCGCCGCGGTGCAACCGCGGCGCGCTTTTTTCATTGTTCCAGCCGGGCGGTGAGCTGGTCCCGATCCTCAGGCCCTCTGGCTGGCGGGGGCGCGGCGGTTGCGCTTTTGCAGATAACGCACCGCGCAGGACAGGGTGTAGTTCACCACAAAGTACAGCAGCATGGCAAAGCCGAAGAGCAGAAACACGTCGGGGGCGGTGATCTGACGGCCCACCACGTTGTAGAAGATGCTCATCAGGTTCTTAGTGCGGAAGAGCAGCTCCGCCACCGCCACCTGGGCCATGAAGGAGGTGTCCTTGACCACGGTGATGATCTGGCTGAGCATGGTGGGGACGATGTTCTTGAAGCACTGGGGCAGCACGATGTACCACAGGGTGCCCACCATGGTGAAGCCCTGGGCGTGGGCGGCCTCAAACTGGCCCTTGGGGATGGCGTTCAGCCCGCCCCGGACGATCTCCGCCATCATGGCCGAGGTGAAGAGCACATAGGCCATGGTGCACCGGGCCCAGTCGCTGGGCAGGGGGGCGGCGATGAAGCACACCATAACCCACAGCAGGTTGGGGGTGTTGCGGAACCACTCGATATAGGCCCCGGCCAGCTTCCGCAGGGGCTTGGGGGCGTAGGAGCGGATCAGCCCCAGGATGGTGCCGAACAGGATGGACAGCAGGATGGCGATGGCCGCCACCCGCAGGGTGATGGCAAACCCCCGCAGCAGGTAGAGCAGGATGGTGGGGGTGAACAGGTCGCTGAGATAGGTCCACATCAGGCCGCCGCCTCCTTTCCCTGGATCTGGTCGGGCACCTGGATATCCTGGCGCTTGAGCTTCTCCTCATACCGGCGGGCCCAGGTGGACAGGGGGAAGCACAGGCAGAAGTAGAGGATGCCGCAGATCAGATAGGCCGGCCCGTAGCTGGCGTTGCCGTTGGTGGCCCAGTTGTTGGCCACATACATCAGGTCGCCGCCGGCCACCATGGCCAGCACCGAGGTGTTTTTGATCAGGTTGACGCACTGGTTGACCAGCGGGGGCAGGATGATCTTCACCGTCTGGGGCAGGATGATGAGCAGCATGGTCTGGACATAGGTGAAGCCCTGGGCGTGGGCGGCCTCAAACTGGCCCCGGGGGATGGCGCCGATGCCCGCCCGGACCACCTCGGAGATATAGGCGCCGGAGTAAACCCCCACGCACAGCACGCCGCAGGCGAAGGCGGGCAGGGAGACGCCGGCGTAGGGCAGGGCGAAAAACACGAAGAAGAGCTGGATCATCAGCGGCGTGTTCTGAAAGAACTCCACATAGACCCGGGCCACCGCCCGGGGCAGCCGGTGATGGGCCGAGGACATCAGCCCGAAGATGACCCCCAGCACCAGGGCCAGGATCAGGGCCAGCACCGCCGCCTCCAGGGTAGTGAGAAAGGCGCGCAGCAGGACGGGCCAGTCCGTCAACAGGTTCTGCCAGCGCCAGGGCGTCAAAATCTGTTGGATCATAGAAGAACCTCCTTTGATCGGGGGGAGTTTCGCTCCGTCAGCGGCATCCCGCCCGGCGGGCGGGGTGTCCCTGACGGAGCCGGAGCGTACGCTCCGGCTCCCGGTCTGTGTCGGCGTCGGGGGATGGGCCCCCAGGGGAAATCGGGACAGGCCGTCCCGGCGCGCTCAGCCCTCGAAGGAGGCGGCCACGCCGTTGTCTGCGATGAGCTGGTCGATGGTGCCGTCGTCCAGCCAGGTGTTGATCAGGTCATCCAGGTACTCGGCCAGGCCGGTGTTGGACAGCCGGGTGGCGATGCCGTACTCCTGGGGGGAGAAGCGGATGGAGTCCAGGATCTCCACGCTGTCATCCAGATAGCCGGACAGGATGGAGCCGTCCACGCAGAAGGCGTCCACACGGCCGGCGTCCAGGGCGGTCTTGATCTCGGGATAGGTGGCGTACTCGGAGAAGTTGTTCTCCTGGGTCAGGGTGACGCCGTTCTCGGCGGCGGCGGCGATCAGGGCCTCCATGGAGGTGGAGCCGGTGGAGACGCCGATGACCTTATCGGCCAGGTCGGAGTAGTCGGAGATGCCGCTGTCGGTCTTGACCAGCAGGGAGACCGCGTCGGTGTAGTAGGGAGTGGTGAAGTTCCAGCTCTCCCGGCGCTCGTCAGTGATGGTGAAGGTGGCGATGACCATGTCGATGTCGCCGGAGTCCAGCAGCTGGCCCCGGGTGGCGGCGGTGACGGCGGTGAACTCCACGTCGTCAATGCCCAGAGTCTCGGCGATCTTGTAGGCCAGGTCGATCTCCATGCCGGAATACTCCTCGGTCAGCACGTCCTGATAGCCGAAGCCGGGCACGTCGGACTTGACGCCTACCCGGAGCACGCCCCGGTCCACGATGGCCTGGACATCCTCGGGCAGCTCGCCGGTGCCGCTGGTATCGTCGCTGGTGTCCGCGCCGCTGGCGTCGCCGGTATCGCTGGTGTCGCCGGTATCGCTGGTGTCGGCGCTGACGTCGCCGGAGCTGCCGTCAGAGGTGGTGCCGGAAGAGCCGCAGGCGGCCAGGGCCAGGCAGAGCATGCCGGCCAGGAGCAGGGCGATCAGCTTTTTCCATTGTCTCATAGATGAATCCTCCTTTGGTTTGTGAGCGATCTCACAGGGTATATTGCAGGCGCCGCCGGGCGGGGCCCGGAGCGGCGCCGGGCAAACGGGGTTCACAGGGGGAGATCAGCGCAGGATCTTGCTCAGGAATGCCTTGGTGCGCTCCTCCGAGGGGTTGGTGAAGAAGTGCTCGGGGATGCCCTCCTCGATGATCCGGCCGTCGTCCATAAAGATGACCCGGTCGGCCACCTGGCGGGCGAAGCCCATCTCGTGGGTGACGATGACCATGGTGATGTTCTTCTCGCTGGCCAGCTTGATCATCACGTCCAGCACCTCCTGGACGGTCTCCGGATCCAGGGCGGAGGTGGGCTCGTCAAAGAGGATGATCTTGGCCCGGGAGCACAGGGCCCGGGCGATAGCCACCCGCTGCTGCTGGCCGCCGGAGAGGGTGTTGGGGTAGCTGTTGGCCTTCTCCCGCAGCCCCACGATGTCCAGATACTTGTAGGCCCGTTCCACAGCCTCCTCCTTTGGGACCTTCTGGAGCTTGATGGGGGCCAGGGTCAGGTTCTCCAGCACCGTCTTGTGGGGGTAGAGGTTGAACTGCTGGAACACCATGGCGATGGAGGTACGGATGATCTCCGTCTTGTTCTTGTGGGTCAGGCGCACACCGTCGATGTACACCTCGCCGGAGGTGGGCTCCTCCAGGAAATTCATACAGCGCACCGTGGTGCTCTTGCCGGAGCCGGAAGGGCCGATGATGACCAGTTTTTCTCCCTCTGCAACCTGGAGGTTGATATCTTTCAAAACGTGGAGGTCGCCGAAAGATTTGTTGACGTTGACCAGTTTGATCACAGGAAGCGTCTCCTTTCTCAGAAACCGGGAATAAAATTTAAAAAAGCCAGAAAAAAGCGACAAGCAGGGCAGAAGTGCCACCCTGCCGCTTCAACATATTATTATAATGCATTATAGCGGAAAAGTCGGCCGCCGTCAACTCTTTCTGAGAGACAGAAGATCAAAAAATGCAGAATGAGCGGAGCGCGTTTTTGTGAACAAAGATATGAGCCGGGGAAATATTCCCTCCCCGGAAAGCGCGGGCGGGCGCGGAGGGCAGGGGAGAAGTCGAAGTTTGGCAGATTTCGGTTGTGAAGGGGGAGAATCTGTGATAGAATAGAGACAATTAACCCTCCGGCGGCCCGGGCGAGGCCCCGCCCCGGAGCCCCAGGGACATTGATAAACCGCCGGCCCGCCGCCGCGGCCGGCAGAACAGGCTGAGCGGACGGCTGCCCGCGCCGTCTTCCGGGCCGGAGGGCCCCAAAAACTGGACAGCAGCGACAGGACTTCCGCGACGCCGTACAGGCAAGGTTCGGCCGGGGAGTCCTGTCTGTTTTTCACCCCCGTCACAGGCCCCCGCCCCGGAGGAGGGCCAGGAGGACAGCTATGACCGTGGATCTGATGGAGCGCAAAACCATGCAGCAGATGGCCCAGCGGGCCCTGGGCACCCTGAACGACGGCCGGTTCGCCGACGCCTGCGACGATCTGCACCGGCTTCTGACGGCGCTGAGCCGGGATGTGGAGGAGCAGGGCTGGTGCATCCTGGCCCGGGAGGAGGAGATCGAGCCCCTGCTGCTCCCCTGCCTGCGGGCGCTGAGCTGGGACCGGTCCCTGGCGGCGCTGGTGGCGGTGAGCGGCTCCACCTCGGTCTATGTAGACCGGCTCTTCGACCAGGTCCGCCGCAGCTGCCCCCTCACCGCCGCCCTGCCCGTCCCCCTGCCCTCCCTGAAGGAACCGGTACTGGTGGCCCTGATCCCCCTGACCCGCCGGGCCGGGGAGATCTACCAGCTGGACTATGTGGTCCGGGCCATGAGGCGGCTGCGCCGCCGGGGCCCCTTTTCTAAATAATAGGTAATGCTATAAAACAGCACAGCGCCCCCGCCGCAGGCGGGGGCGCTGTGCATGTTGAAAAGCTTCGGGAAAAGG
>CAZAIF010000111.1:0-1548 GCA_964485125.1 uncultured Oscillospiraceae bacterium
CCGCTATTTCGGCAAGTAATCCAACGACAAGGGGCGGAGCCGCACGGCTCCGCCTTTGATCGTGTGACGGGCCTCGTCTCCAAGCGTTTTGCCCCAGGCAAAACCTTGGATCCGGGGGGATTCACTTCCCCCGGGTCGATGCAGACAGATGGGGCCCCCGCAAAACGTGTTTTGCGGGGAGAGCCCGTCACGGCAAGGCGCTGAAGGGCCTGCTGGACCGCTATTTCGGCAAGTAATCCAACGACAAGGGGCGGAGCCGCACGGCTCCGCCTCAGCGTGTCGAGCAAGTTCGACACGCTGCGGGGCTGTTGCGGCATTTGCAACAGCCCCTCCGTTGTAGTTCGGCACAGAGCTTTTTCTGGGAGATGCCCCGCCCGAGGCGGAGGCGGCGCAGATTGTCCCCCATGTTGCGGTCCTGCCGCTGTTTTTGGCCGTTCGTCTCTCTCACTTATTGCGCTTGTTACGTCCGCAGCCGGAAGGTCCTGGGGGCCATGCGGTAGACCAGCACGCAGGCCACGGCGGAGTAGAGCACGCAGAAGGCGATGCACCCCAGGCCGAAGGCCAGCAGGGGCAGCCGCACCTGGAGCAGCACCCAGCACACCGCGTAGGTGGCCATCATGACCAGCCGGTAGGTGCCGCTTTTCATCTCCGTGGCGGCGTTGTAGGGCTGGAGCAGATAGTAGACGGTCAGGTAATGGACGGAGAAGAACAGGCTCATGGACAGGATGGACACCACCAGCACCCCGTAGTCCACCGGGTTGTCCGTCCCGCCGGAGGCCCAGAGGATCAGGGCCAGCCCCACCCCGATGACCGCCGCGGGCACAGCGTTGATCTTCATGATCTCCCGCAGCCGGATCTGGAAGAGCTTGAGGATGAATTTGGGCTGCTTGTAGAAGGAGTAGGTCAGCAGGCTGTGGTCGCAGTTGACGAACAGCGCCCGGGTGAAGCCGGTGCCCCGGTTGATGGCATACAGGATGAAGGCGAAGTAGGGCAGGCAGGTCAGGATCACCTCGTTGGCCGCCGGCCTGGCCTCGGGAGCCAGGTACAGGGCCAGCAGCGCTCCCAGCACCAGGAAGGCGCACACCCCGGTGATCTTGACGGTGGCGCTCCAGAGGATCTTCCTGTGCCGCTTGATGAACAGCTCGTTGAGGAAATCGAAGCCCTTTTTGCGGCTGGTGATGGCGGTGTCGGCGCTGATGAGCTTCTCGCCGGACTGGCGGGCCGTCTGTTTCACCGTGTCCATCTGGTGGAGCATCTGGCTGAGCAGCTCCTGGCTCATGGCCCGGTAGGGGCGGAAGGAGCGCAGCTTCCAGAACCCCAGCAGCCCCGCCGGGATGGCGCACAGCAGCAGGGCGGCGGAGATGGGGACGGGCAGGGTGATCCCCGCCGCCGGCAGGCCGTAGGCCAGGGCCAGCAGCACCGCCATGGCCCCCCAGCCCAGTTTGCCCAGCCTGTTCTCGTTGAAGGCGTGCCCCCGGCGCTCATAGTCCCAGAGGGTGATCCCCGCCGCCGCCAGCTTCATCCCCGCCGCGGAGAGGGGGAGCAGGG
>CAZAIF010000111.1:1648-6007 GCA_964485125.1 uncultured Oscillospiraceae bacterium
AGGGTGATCCCCGCCGCCGCCAGCTTCATCCCCGCCGCGGAGAGGGGGAGCAGGGCGCCCAGCCAGAGGGGGAGGGAGCACAGGACGGCGGAGATCAGGCAGAAGGGCAGGAAGCCCACCGCCGCCTTGACCAGGGCGTAGCCGTAGTTGACCAGGGTGAAGGACCGGGCGTCCATCCGCATCAGGATGATGGCGTAGTATTTGTCCCGGGTGGGGTTAAAGAGGTGGGTGTTGGCGAAGGCGCCGATGACGGTCAGCAGCAGCAGGGCGTGGAGGAAAAACCGGCCCGGCGGCACCTGGTCGTAGAGGGCGGCGGTCCCCCAGAGCAGCAACAGGAAGTAGAACAGCTTGCCCCCGAAGGCGGACAGGATCTCCCAGAGCACCGAGAGCACGTTGGCGAACACCTTCAGCCCCCGCGCCTGGTACAGATATTCCGGCAGCAGCTCCCGGAGCAGGGGGATTTGCTTGAGGGCGTAGAGGATGCTGTTGACCCGGTAGGTGTTCTTCAGGGAGAAGGAGATCCGAAGCGTCTTATTCATACCCTTCCTCCCGCAGCGCCGCGATGATCTTTTCCTTGAAGTCGTGGTTGTCCAGATTGGACTTCTCCACCACCTCCAGCGCCCCGTGGCTGAGCAGCACGATCTCGTCGCACAGGTCCAGGGCCAGATCCAGGATGTGGGTGGAGAAGATGGTGATCCGGCCCGCCTTCAGGGAGCGGAGCAGCTGCTTCATCTCCTCGGCCACCACCACGTCCAGGGCGGTCAGGGGCTCGTCCAGCAGCAGGATGTTGGGCTGGGCGATAATGTTGACCAGCATCTGCATCTTGTTCTTCATGCCGTGGGAGTAGTCCTTCAGCAGCTTGTCCCGGTCCTCCGGGGCGATGCTCATGCAGTCAAAATAGTCGTCGATGCTCCTGGGGTTCTGGATAGAGCCGGCATTGATGTCCATGAAGAATTTCAGAAACTCCCGTCCGGTGAGAAATTCCGGCACCGTGGGGGTGGAGAGCACATAGCCGATGTCCTCCGCCGCCACCTCCCGGCGCCCGGAGGAATCCTCCAGGTAAAAGCGGCCGCTGTCGGCGCTCATGTCCCGGTTGAGGCAGTTGAACAGGGTGGTCTTGCCGGCCCCGTTGCGCCCCAGCAGGCCGTAGAGCTTGCCCGACTCGAAGGCGAAGTCGATGTCCCGCAGCACCTGCTTGGGCCCGAAGCCCTTGGAAAGGTGTTCAATGACGAATCTCATATGTTGCTCCTTTTCTCTTGCGTCGTTCCGGCGTATTTCCCGCCCTCTCCCCCGGACGGGGGTACGGGACCGGACATTTCTGGCAGTGGGGCGAAATGGAAAGCTCGCTTTCCACTTGCATTATAGGCGGCCCCAGGGGGCGTGTCAAGCACACTTTCCGTTTTTTAAGAAAAATCTAATCTTTTTCGACGATCCCTCCGGGATGCTCCGCCGCCCGGCTGCAGGTGCGGGGGTGCGGCGTGACCCGGAGCGCCTACGCCAAGATGGAAGTGGGCCAGCGCCACATCTACCCGGACGAACTCAAGGCGCTGGGGGAGATCTTCCAGGTGTCCTACGAGGCGCTGTTCGTCTGAGCGGCAGGGACAGAGGGCAAAAAAACAGGGGGCGGGACCCCGGAAAGGGTCCCACCCCCTGCGGTCTATTCCTCCGGGGCGGCGGCGCCGGCCTTTTCCTTGGCCGCGGACTTGCCCCGCAGCCTGCAGCGGCGCACCATCAGCCGGATGGCGTAGAGCAGGGCGACGGCCAGCACGGACAACAGGATGTCCACGGCGGAGTCGGTGCCCAGGATCATGTGCCGGGCCACCAGGAAGACCAGCACCTCGATGACGTTGTCGGCGCTGGGCTTGCACAGCATTTTGATGAACTCCACCCCGACGATGAAACTGAACATGTCCTCCAGGAACACCAGGAAGGGGGCGGGGTCCGGGGAACTGAACAACAGCTCCACGCCCAGGGGGATGTACAGGATGACGGAGATCAGCAGCCCCAGCCCCACGGCCAGGGCGATGCAGAGCTCGAATATGTCACAGGCTTTTTGGAAGATCCTGCGGATTTTTTCCTGCATGGGAAGGCCTCCTTTTTTCCCGATTCCACCCGGCGGAGCGCCTGGGCGGGCCGATGCGGGCCGTCTCAGCGGGCCGCCGCCTGGAGGGCGGGGGTCCAGCCCGCCTTCTGGGCCAGGTAGAGGATGACGGAGCGGCGGGTGACGATGCCGCACAGGCAGCCCCGGCCGTCCACGATGGGCACGAAGTTCTGCTGGAGGACCGAGTCGATGACCTCGGTCTCGCTGGCCTGGATGCCCAGGGCGGGGCAGAAATCTGGGCGGAAGATGTCGCCCACCCGGTATTTCTCGTGGTCTTTCAGCTCGGTGGAGCCCACCTGGAGGATGTGGTGCAGGAAATCCCCCTCGGTGATGCACCCCAGATATTTCCCGTCCCGGTCCAGCACCGGGATGGCGGTATAGCCGTGGCGGCGCATGATCTCCAGCCCCTGGCGGACGGTGCTGTCCTCCTGGAGGCAGGCGGTGGAGTATTTGGGGATCATGATCTTGACGATGTTCATCTGGTTCTCCTTTGGGCGGCGGTTCAGAGCTGCTGGTAGGCGTCCATCAGCCGGGGGATGAACTGCTTCTTGCGGCTGACCACCCCGGGCAGCAGGGTGGAGCCCTCCCCGTCGGGGACGGCGTCAAAGGCGTCGTGGAGCACCCCGGCGGCGTGGGAGCCGGTGCAGATGGCCAGGCTCTCCCCGGCCTGGATGTCGGTGAGCAGCACATACAGGTCCTCCACGTTCTGCTTGACCAGGGCCTCGGGCAGATAGGGGATCAGCAGCGCCCTGGCCTGGAGCAGGTTGGAGCGGGTCAGGTAGTTGCCCTGGGCCACGCCGAAGCGGATGTCGCCGCACATAAAAACCTTGAAATCCTGCATAAAGACCTCTTCCGCGGTCTTGCCGTCCAGCTTTTCCCCGGCCTCAAACATCTCGGAGGCGTAGGTGTCAATGTCCACCCCGGCGATGTTCGCCAGCCGCCGGGCCACAGCCTGATCCAGGGGGGTGCAGGTGGGGCTGCTGAATTTCAGGGTATCCGACAAAATGGCGCTGAGCAGCAGTCCGGCGATGGGGGCGGAGATGTCCACCTGCTGCTCGCCGTACATCTGGGTGACGATGGTGGCGGTGCTGCCCACGGGCTGGTTGCGGAAGTAGACCGGGCCCGCCGTCTCCAGGCTGCCGATCCGGTGGTGGTCGATGATCTCCAGGATCTCCGACTGGTCGAAGCCCTCCACGGCCTGGGTGCTCTCGTTGTGGTCCACCAGGATGATCCGCCGCTTTTGCAGACTCAGAATGTTCCGGCGGCTGAGCATGCCGCAGTACTTGCCCTCCTCGTCCAGGATGGGGAAGTAGCGGTGGCGCACCTTGGCCATGACGGCGATGGCATCGGAAACCGGGGTGACCACGGTGAATTTCAGCAGATCCTCCGTGTCCATGAAGTATCCGATGGGGGCGCACTGGCTGATGAGCTTGCCGGCGGCGTAGGTGTCGCAGGGGACGCTCATGATGGCCACCCCGTTGTCCTGGGCCAGCTTGACGATGGTCTTGCCCACCTTGGCCCCCTGGCAGACGATGATCAGGCTGGCCTCCATCTCGATGGCGCACAGCTGGCTCTCATACCGGTTGGACAGGATGACGATGTCGCCGCTCTGGAGGGTGGACTCCAGCACGTCGGGGCTGGCCGCCCCCACGATGACCCGGGCCCGGGGGTCGCACACCCCCTCCTCGCTGCCCACCAGCATGGTGCCGTTCAGGGTGCTCAGAATGTTGCGGTAGGTGGTGCCGCTCTTGGCCAGCAGGGTGTTGTCGAACACGTCCATATTGGCCATGGCGATGCTCTTGACGGTGATCAGCCCCTCCAGCTCCCGGTCCGGCCCCACCACGGCCAGGGTGTCGATCTGGTGGTCCCGCATAATGGTCCAGGCCTCCCGCATGCTGGTGCCCCGGGAGATGCCCTCAATGCGGCGGTAATCCACGTTGCGGACCTTGGGGTTGACGTCGGTGCACATCCGGGGGGCGGGCACCCCGAAGCGCCGGAGCACATAGCTGGTCTCCGCGTTGAGCTTGCCCGCCCGGCGGGGCTCACACACCAGGTCGGTGGTGCGGTTTTTCAGCTCCGCGTAGGCGATGGCGGAGCAGATGGAGTCGGTGTCCGGGTTCTTGTGGCCGATGACCACGACCTTCTGGACGTTTTCCGGTTCGTGCATAGTCGGGCTCCTCTCTGACAGGGCGGCCCTGTCCGTCAAAGTCACCCCTATTTTACTACAGGGCGGCGGAAAAGAAAAGAAGGAAAGCGGC
>CAZAIF010000112.1:0-5945 GCA_964485125.1 uncultured Oscillospiraceae bacterium
CGGTATGCGTGCATACCGGCTTGCTGTTTTGGGGGATTGATTCGGCGATCAGTAGAAGATGATGGCGCCGACCACAGCCGCCAAGCTGAAGATCACGGGGAAAATGACTGTCAGCACGAAGCTGTACTTGTGGGACTCCTTCATGTTGGTCTTGAACACGGCCATGCCCTGGGCCAGCATCGGGGAATGGGGCAGGGGGGGCGAAGTAGGTAGTGGGCAGCACGTTGGGCT
Source organism: uncultured Oscillospiraceae bacterium (assembly GCA_964485125.1). Taxonomy (GTDB): domain Bacteria; phylum Bacillota; class Clostridia; order Oscillospirales; family Oscillospiraceae; genus UMGS1766. The sequence continues at coordinate 232 of CAZAIF010000112.1, forward strand.
TGGCGGTAACGCCCGGGAAGGTGAAGGTTACAATGGGCAGCATCGCGATGCAGGCGGCGCAGCCGATGTAGATGGGCAGGTTGGCCTTCTCCATCAGTGAGAAGGTCATGGCAGCCACAATGAAGATGTAGCTCTGAATGCCGGCCAGCTGAAGGACGGCGGCGGTGGCGGCGATGATGTAGGGCGAATGGTCCGCTCCAATGAGGGCGATAAACTTCTCGGCGATGGTCTCACCGGATCGGGTCTCCCGCCTCAGGTAAGAGAAGAAGCCAGCGGAGATAAAGGCCAGCCCGCTCTCAATAGCGAAGGCGCCCAGGCCATCGGAAAATGTGCTGGTGATGGTGTCGATGAATCCGCTGGAACTGCCCAGGGCCACGATGGCGGACGCAATCAGCGCCGACACGGCGGTGTGAATGCCCTTGTAGCACATGACTACGAAGGGCACGATGCCCAGGATCAGGAGCACAGCGGAGACGGGCACGCTGCTCAGGAAGGGGATCCCCCCGGAGACAGCTGCGACATCCGAAACCAAGGCGCTGGTTCGAGCGCTATCGACCATTGCTAATCTTAACTATACCCAAATTTCGTTGTAAAACGACGAAAAGGGCAGACATCACAACCAAACGTCACTTCACCGCGTCAACGTAATGAAAATCCGCAAAAATCGGCCCACGATTTTGGAAGGGGCGCGCCGGATCGAAGGGCGTCCGCCGGACTCAGCCGGCCAGGGTGAGCACAATCCTGCCCTCGTAGCGTCCTGGGGCCACGGCCGTCTCCACGCCGTCCACAGTCATGACCAGTTTCCGGCCGCCATAGCCCTTCAGGATGGCGTTGGGGGCCAGCTCCAGGGCGGTGAGGTAGCTGGTACCGGTGACCAGCCAGGAGCTGTACCGGTCCAGCCGCACCAGCACCCCGTTGTTGACGGTGGGGGCGGCGGTCTGGGTGACGTTGCTCAGCTCCAGCCGGTTGTACTGGTCGATCCGGGTCACGCCCTCCCGGTAGGCCTGATCAGCCGAGGAGATGACCCCCTCCACCCGGGTGTTCTTCAGCTCCACCAGCAGGTTCTTGGGGCCCCGCAGATCGGCGTCGTGGTCCACATGGGGGTTGGGATGGTCCTGGCCCTGGGGAGGCCCGTCCAGGATGCTCTCCGCCCCGGCGGGGGGCGCGAACATGCCGCCGAAGGTGGGCTGGGTGTTCATGCCCCCCTTGACGCAGTCCCGCTCCCGGTGCAGGTTGGTGGTGGAGTTGAAGAAGTCCCCTTTTACGCTCATATCCCGCAGCTCCACGGACACGTCCACCGCCGGGTCAAAGGCGGTCAGGCTGCGGCCGGGCACATACTCGTCCCGCCGGCCCACCGGCACCATCACCGCGTCCACGTCCATGCCCGCCTCGTCGTTGTCCATCAGCTGGAGCACCACCCCGTTGCCCGGGCGCAGCACGCTGTTGCGGATGTGGAAATCGGTGGCGGAGCCCTTGACGCAGATGGTGGACTTGCCGGTGACCAGGCTGGAGTCGGCGATGGTGACCGGGGTGTTCTTGTCCCCCAGCACGAACACGCCGAAGCGGTTGCCGGTGATCTCGCAGCCGTTGACGATCTCCGCCCGGGCCGCGCCGATCATGCCCCGCACCATGAGGGGGTAGCCGTCCACATGGACCCGGCTGTGGTCAAAGCGGACGGTGTTCCGGTCGCCGATGCAGAAGGCGCCGTAGCCGTGGGCCCGGGGGCCGGAGAGCTCCACCCGGCAGTCCTTCACATAGATGTTGGCGGAGTCGTCGCAGCCGTCGATGGAGAACACGCCCCAGCCGTTGGTCTTCAGATCGCAGTTGGTATAGTAGACGGTGCCGTTGTCGCACAGCTGCACCAGCCGGTTGGTGCCGGTGACGCCGATGCCCCAGCTGAAGTCCCCCATCCACTCGGGGTCGTCGGGGCTGTGGTTCTCAATGCGGCAGTGGTCCACGTGGACCACGCTGTCGCCCCCCACATGGACCGCGCAGCGGGTGACGCCGGACATGGTGATCTCGCTGTCCCGGATGGTCAGATGGGCGTTGTCAATGGCGGTGACGGCGGCGCCGCAGCCCATGAAGTCGTTGTAGCCATGGCCGTCCAGGTCGATGTGGGCGTCCGAGACGGTGTACTGGCTGTCGCCGGTGACCAGGATACCGTTAAAGTCCTCCTCGTCGCTGGAGAGGACCACGCCCCGGGCCTCCTCCCCGGTGACGGCGCCTGCCTGGATCAGGGCGGGCACGCCCTTGGCCTCCACCACCTGGTTGTCCTGGATGACGGCGGCGGTGCGGAACTCCTCGCTGCGGCCCATCATCAGCATCAGGCCGTGGGGGGGCATGTGGTAGCACTCCGCCACGGTGAGGACCACCTTGCCCTGATAGGTGCCGGGGGCCTGCCGGCGGCCCACCCCGTCCACGGTAAGCTGGACAAATTTGCCCTCGGGGGCGGTCAGCTTGGCCCCCTCCTTGAGGGTCAGCCTGGAGAGGGTGGTGGTCTCCTCCACCAGCTGAACGCCGTCTACGATCATTTCGCGCATGTTGCTTCCTCCTCTGGGTACATATCGGTTTACCGGGGGCCTCCGCCTCCCGCTTCTTCCCTTTTACCCTACCCGATGCGGGCCCCGATGTAAAGCAACGAAACCGGGGGTGTCCACAACCGGTCGTTACTTCACGCTCCAAATCGTTGTGATATTTCACAAATTTCCATCTCCGTTTTTGGCAGGCAAAGGGCCGCCCGGCGGAGACGACTCCGCCGGACGGCCCGCAAACGCCATATTCCATTTATTCACCCGTCGCTGCGCTTCAGGCGCTTGGACGCCTCGTCCACCAGGTGGCGCACCGCCCGCTTCTGGTTGTCCTTCCGGTAGGCCAGCACCAGGGTGACCACATGGCAGTCTGGATAGGCCCGGAAGGTCTTGCTGTTGAGCATGCTGCAGTGCTCCAGCAGGAAATTGACCCCCTGCATCTGCTCCACCGACGCGCAGGAGGAGAGCAGATTGTCCGCCGGCACCAGCTTGTCCGTGGGGAAGCCCATGGCCTCCAGGCGGAGCTTGAGCTGGTTGTCCTCGTTCTCCGGGCTGGGGGTGTAGAACACCCGTTCATCCCGGAAGTCTAGGAAATTGGCGTCCGGGGTAGCCTTGGGGTGGTCGGCGGAGACCACCAGCATCTCCTGCAGCTGCTCCGCCACCACATAGTCCAGCTCCTCCAGGTTCTGGATCTCCGGGGCAAAGCTGAAGGCCACATCCACCTCGCCTTCTATCAGCCACTGGGTCACCTGCCAGGCGGGGGCGCTCTTATAGACCATGCGCAGGCCCGGGTGCTGGGCCTGGAAGTCCCGCAGCAGCGACCGGCCCACCTGCTGCAGATCCAGCAGCTCGGGCTGGCCGATGGCCAGCAGATTGTCCTGGGTGGCGGCCACGCGCCCAGCCTCTGCCCGGGCGGCGGAGTAGATCTCCTCCATCTGGCTGAAGGCCTTGTAGTAGATCTTCCCCTGCTCGGTGAGCACCAGCTTGCCCCGCTCCCGGTTCAGGAGGGTGCAGTCCAGGTCCTGCTCCAGCTTGGCCACCTGCTTGCTGACCGCCTGCTGGCTCAGAAACAGCTGTTTGGCCGCCTCGGTAAAGCTGCCCACCTCCACCAGCGTCAGGAAGGACCGCACCGTTGTTTCGTTGACCATATGTTCTCCCACCTTTTAATTCCGATTTCTTTCCTATGTATTTTACCACACCGGTTTGGATCCTTCAAGAGGGCCTTTTGTGCAATTTGCCCGTTCCGTTTTTGTCGCAGATGGTAACAACCCGTTGTGGAAAACTCCTTTTTTGTTTCTTTACAACTTTAAATGTATGCGATAAAGTGAAGAAAAGCGGCGCATGCAATTCTCCGTCTGATGCGCTCTGCTTTGTCAGCCCCCATTTTAATTTGGGCGCAAACATTCATGGTAAAGAAGCGACGAACCCCATCATGGTAAAGGAGCGATGGACCCCATGGCAAGAACGATCGAGGAGCTGAAGCTCGGCTTTGACCGGATCGCGACCGCCCAGGCCTGCCGCAATCTGATGGGCAAGTACAGCTGCTACCACACCGCAATGCGCAACAAGGACTATGTCCGGCTCTGGGCCGACATCGGCGACTTCTGCCACCCCCTGGAGAAGCCCCTCTGGGAGTACGGCCCCGACGCCGTCTACCCTGAGGACGAGCCCGCCGTCCCCCAGTGCTGCGACAGCTATCCCGGCATCTGAGCCCGGCAGCCTATTCCGGCCGCTCCGGCCCGCCGGCGGCCGGGTGCTCCAGCCCCCAGTTGGCCAGGGCCAGCAGCACGCTGCCCAGGCTCCGGCCCTCCCGGGTGAGGCGGTATTCCACGTGGGGCGGGATCTCGTTGAACTGCTCCCGCTCCACCATGCCGTCCCGCTCCAGCTCCCGCAGGCTGGCGGACAGCATGGCGTTGGTGATTCCCTCCACCCGCCGGGCCAGCTCCCCGAACCGGAGGGACGGGGCGGAAAAGAGCCGGAGGACGATGAAGATCTTCCACTTGCCCCCCATCACCCCCAGGCAGCGGCGGATGGGGCAGGTGGTGATCTCCGGATGGGACTGCATATAGCCCAGGTATTCGGATACGGTCTGAAACGGCTCCATGGGGCGGCCTCCTCGGTTTGTTTTTTCATACCAAGTTTGTTTTTTCATGGTACTTGACGGCGGCGGAAAAATCGGTATGATTGTATTAGTACAAAAAACATACTGTAACTGACCGGCAAAGTCAAGCGTCGAAAGGAGTTTTCACCATGGAATTTACCGATGTCCTCGCCCTGCGCCAATCCACCCGGGCCTTCACCGACCAGCAGCTGACCGGCGGGGAGGTGGACGCCCTGCTCAAGGCCGCCATGTCCGCCCCCACCTGCATGGGCCGCTTTGAGCGGCTGCATCTGACGGTGGTCCAGGACCCCGCCGTGCTGGAGGAGCTGAACCGGCTGTTCCAGCAGGCGGTGGGCAATCCCCAGGCCTATCCCACCTACCACGCCCCCACCCTGATCTATGTCTCCAACTCCCTGGAGGACGAGGAAATCATCTGCGGCGCCAATGCGGGCTGCGTCATGGAAAACATGATGCTGGCCGCCGCCGACCTGGGGCTGGGGAGCGTCTACCTCTTCGGCGTCAGCCAGGCCCTCCAGGGCCAGCGGGAGCAGGTGGCCCAGCTGCTCAAGCTGCCCGAGGGCTTCCGCACCGTGTCCGCCATCGCCGTGGGCCATCCCGCCCAGCCCCTCCAGGCGCGCAGCGTCCCCGCCGACAAGATCGCCGTCAACCGCGTCTGACCACTGCATGACCACTCCGGCCTTCCCGCGGCAAGGGCCGCCGGGCGGGCCGGAGCTCTTTCCACAAGGAGGATATTCATGAATCCGTTCTATCCCCATCTGTTTGAACCGCTGACCATCAAACACACCACCTTCCGCAACCGGCTGTTCGTGGCCCCCCACATGATGAGCCACATGGACTTCAACGGCCGGCCCGACGAGTCCATGATCGACTTCTACGCCGAGAAGGCCCGGGGCGGCTACGCGGTGGTCACCCTGGGGGACACCCCGGTGGACCGGGAGCACGCCGCCACCAACCCCCGCTCCTTCGCCGTCACCCCGGAGAACCAGCCCAAGCTGGCGGAGATCGCCCGGGCCATCCACGCCGGGGGCGCCCTGGCCAGCCAGGAGCTCAACCACGGCGGCATG
>CAZAIF010000113.1:0-5910 GCA_964485125.1 uncultured Oscillospiraceae bacterium
CCAGGGCCAGGCCCAGGGCGTGGAAGAGAAAGGCGCACAGCCAGGCCACGCAGCACTGGAGCACCACCACCACCGGGGCCCAGCGCCGGCCCATCTCCCGCCGGACGGCGGCGATGGCGGCCACGCAGGGGGTGTAGAGCAGGGTGAACACCAGGAAGGTGTAGGCCGCCCAGGGGGTGGCGAAGAGCCCGGCCACCCCGGCGCCCCCGGTGAGGACGGTCAGGGTGCTGACCACGCTCTCCTTGGCGGTGAAGCCGGTGATCAGGGCGGTGCTCAGCCGCCAGTCCCCGAAGCCCAGGGGGGCGAAGATGGGGGCGATCAGCCCGCCCAGCAGGCACAGCAGGCTGTGCTCCGGGTCGGAGACCACGTTGAGGCGGGCGTCAAAGGTCTGCAAGAACCAGATGAGGATGGTGGCCACAAAGATGATGGTGAAGGCCCGCACCAAAAAGTCCTTGGCCTTCTCCCAGATCAGCTGGCCCACGCTCCGGGGGGAGGGCAGGCGGTAGTTGGGCAGCTCCATGACGAAGGGGACGGGCTCCCCCTTGAAGCCGGTGTGCTTGAGCACCAGGGCGAAGAGCACCCCCGCCACCATCCCCAGCAGGTAGAGGGAGATCATCACCAGGGCCCGGTTGCGGGGGAAGAAGGCCATGGTGAACACCGCGTAGATGGGCAGCTTGGCCGAGCAGCTCATGAAGGGGGTGAGCAGGATGGTCATCCGCCGGTCCCGCTCCGAGGACAGGGTGCGGCTGGCCATGATGGCCGGGACGCTGCACCCGAAGCCGATGAGCAGGGGCACGAAGGAGCGCCCCGACAGGCCGATGCGCCGCAGCAGCTTGTCCATGACGAAGGCCACCCGGGCCATGTAGCCCGAGTCCTCCAGGATGGACAGGAAGAAGAACAGCACCACGATGGTGGGCAAAAAGCTGAGCACGCTGCCCACCCCGGAGAAGACGCCGTCGATGACCAGGCTGTGGACCACCGGGTTGATGCCGTAGGCGGTCAGGGCCCAGCCGCACAGGCCGGTCAGCGCCCCGATGCCCGTCTCCAGGGCGTCGGAGAGGGCGGCGCCGATGAGGCCGAAGGTCAGGTAGAACACCGCCGCCATGATGAGGATGAACATGGGGATGGCGGTGTACTTGCCGGTGAGCACCCGGTCGATGGCCTGGCTGCGCAGGTACTCCCGGGAGGCGTGGGGCTTGATCACCGTGCGCTCGCACAGCCGCTGGATGAAGCGGAAGGCGGTGTCCGCCAGGGCGGCCTCCCGGTCCAGTCCCGCGTCCCGCTCCATCTCCAGCACTGCGTGGCCCATCAGCTTCTCCTCGTTTTCGTCCAGGGCCAGGGCCTTTTCCATGGGGGGATCCCCCTCCACCAGCTTCAGGGCGGCGAAGCGGACGGGCAGGCCGGCGGCGTGGGCGTGGTCCTCAATCAGGTGGCGCACCGCGTGGAGGCACCGGTGGACCGCCGCCTCCCCCGGGGAGGCATCTGCGTCACAGAAGTCGATGGGCTCCGGGGCCTCCCGGTAGCGGGCCACGTGAAGGGCGTGCTCGATCAGCTCGTCGATGCCCTGGTTCTTGGCCGCCGAGATGGGCACCACCGGGATGCCCAGGGCCTCCTCCAGCTGGTTGACCAGGATGGTGCCCCCGTTGCCGGTGACCTCGTCCATCATATTCAGGGCCAGCACCATGGGGATCTCCAGCTCCATCAGCTGCATGGTCAGGTAGAGGTTGCGCTCGATGTTGGTGGCGTCCACGATGTTGATGATGCCAGAGGGGCGGGACTGGATCAGGAAGTCCCGGGTGACGATCTCCTCGCTGGAGTAGGGGGAGAGGGAGTAGATGCCGGGCAGGTCGGTGACGGTGGCCTCGCTGCAGCCCCGGACGGCGCCGTCCTTCCGGTCCACCGTCACCCCGGGGAAGTTGCCCACGTGCTGGTTGGAGCCGGTGAGCTGGTTGAACAGGGTGGTCTTGCCGCAGTTCTGGTTGCCCGCCAGGGCGAAGGTCAGGGGCGTCCCCTCGGGGATGGGGAGCTTGCGCTCCCCGGAGGCGCAGCTGCGGATGTGCTCCACCCCCATCTCGCCCCGGCCCGGGTGGGCGATGTCCGGGGTGCGCTGGGGGCTGGCGTGGGTGTGGTCGTTGGGATGGGCGTTCTCCACCTCGATCTGCCGGGCGTCGGAGAGGCGCAGGGTGAGCTCATAGCCCCGCACCTCGATTTCGATGGGGTCCCCCATGGGGGCCCGCTTGCGCAATGTGACCTCCGCCCCGGGGGTGAGGCCCATGTCCAGCAGATGGCGGCGCAGTCCCCCCTGGCCCCCCACCGTGCGGATGACCGCGTCCTGGTTCAGTTCCAAATCGGACAGATTCATATAAGTCACCTGATCTTTACCATGGGATAGGTGTGGGATGTTTTGCCTGGTCCCGCAGGTTCTGGTCCATTTTAGCACAGTTGATAGGGGGCTTCAAGGATGCCGGACATGGAAAAAGACGCCGCCGCCGGAGATGGGCCGCCGGCGCTGCTCCCCGGACGGGGAAAAACCGGAGAGAAAAACCGCCGCCAGGCCGTTCCTTTTGGGGGAAATCTGTGGTACAATCATCCTGATTCAATCTCCCATCGACTGACCACGGAGGTGCCCATGTCCTGCAAAGAGGAATTCATTGAGATTTACAAGTCCTGCATCACCCGATCCGGCTCCGAGGCCCTGCTGGACTACCTGACCAACAAGTGCGACTTCTTCACCGCCCCGGCCTCCGCCCGGTACCACGGCGCCCACGAGGGCGGGCTGTGCGAGCACTCGCTGAACGTGTACCACTGCCTGAAGGATTACCTGGCGCGGGAGCGGGTGGGAGAGCTCTACGGCCTGCACTACAGCGAGGAGACGGTGGCCATTGTGGCTCTGCTCCACGACGTGTGCAAGATCGGCTGCTACCAGAGCGGGGTGCGCAACGTCAAGGGCCCCGACGGCAAGTGGACCCAGGTGCCCACCTACAACTTCCACGACCCGATGCCCTACGGCCACGGGGAGAAGAGCGTCTATGTGGTCAACGGCTTTCTGCGGCTGACGAGGGAGGAGGCCTTCGCCATCCGCTACCACATGGGCTTCTCCGGCTCCGAGGACGCCCGCCAGGTGGGCAGCGCCTTCCAGATGTACCCCCTGGCCTTCTGCCTCAGCGTGGCGGACATGGAGGCCACCTACTTCCTGGAGGGGGAGGAGGGATGACCGCCGGCCGGTACCGGGCCCTCTCCGCCCCCTTCCGGGGGAAAAAGCGGGAGAAGGCGCTGCTGGCGGTGAACAGAGCCCTGACGGGGCTGTGCTACGCCGTCTATCCCGTCCTGCTGATCGCCCTGGCCCTGGGCCGGGACGGCCGGTTTTGGCCGGGCCTGCTGGTCCCGGCGGTCTCCTTCGCGCTGGTCAGCCTGGTGCGCCGGGGGATCAACGCCCCCAGGCCCTATGAGGCGCTGGACATCCGGCCCATCATCCAAAAGGACACCCGGGGCAAGAGTATGCCCTCCCGGCACGTGTTTTCCATCTTCATGATCGCCATGACCTTCCTGTGGGTGCTGCCCTGGGCGGGGGTCGTGCTGCTGGTCCTGGGGGCGCTGCTGGGGGCCGTCCGGGTCGTCGGCGGGGTCCACTTCCCCCGGGACGTGATCGCCGGGGCCGCCGCCGGAGTGTTCTGCGGCGTGGTGGGCTTCTGGGCCCTGCCGGCCCTCTTTTAAAAAAGCGAGGTCGTTTGACATGATATTAAAGGAAGAACAGCTCTCCGCCCAGGAGAAATTCCAGGGCCATGTGGTCTCCCTCCGGGTGGACCAGGCCCGGATCGGGGACGGCTCGGTCCGGGAGCGGGAGGTGGTGGAGCACACCGGCGGGGTGTCGGTGGTGGCCCTCACCCCGGAGGATGAGGTGCTGCTGGTGCGCCAGTTTCGCTATGCCCAGCAGGAGGTGCTGCTGGAGCTGCCCGCCGGCAAGCTGGAGCGGGGGGAGGACCCCTTCGAGGCCATGCGCCGGGAGCAGCGGGAGGAGACGGGCACCCACTGTGACCGGTACGTCTCCCTGGGGGTGTGCTATCCCACCCCCGCCTACGACACCGAGCGGATCTACCTCTGGGCGGGGCGGATCGCCGGCGAGGCCGGCGCCCAGCATCTGGACGACGGGGAGCTGCTGGAGGTGGAGCGGATGCCGCTCCGGGAGGCGGAGGAGCGGGTGCTGCGCAACGAGATCGCCGACGCCAAGACCCAGATCGGCATTCTGAAGGCCGCCGCCCTGGTGCGGCAGGGCAGGCTGTGACCGGCCCCGGGGAACGGATGCCCGACTTTGTGGGCATCGGCTTTCAGAAGTGCGGCACCACCACCCTCTTCGACCTGCTGGCCGCCCACCCGGACATCGCCCTGGCCCGGGACGTGAAGGAGCCCATGTTCTACCGGGTCAAGGCGGCCTGGCGGCTGGCCGGGCCCTGGCGGCGGAAGTTCTACGCCTGGCGCTACTTCGGCCACATCGCCCCGGAGGACCCCCGGCTGGTGGGGGAGGTCAACGCCGGGCTGGGCTTCAACGGCTGCGCCCGGGTGCTCACCCGGGACTTTGACCACAGCACCAAGCTCATCTTCATGATGCGCAACCCGGTGGACCGGGCCTGGTCCGCCTTCAAATTTTTCTGCGCCCTGGGCTTTCTGCCCGCCCCGGTCATCCGGGACGACATTGACCACGGCCACGCCGCCGCCTTTGACCGGTACTGCCGGGCGGTGCTGGGGGATGAAAAGCGCCGGAGGGAGATCGGCAGGAAGCGGCTGAAATACCTCTGCTTCTCCCAGGGCAACTACGCCGACCTGATCGGGGAGTACGCAGCCTTCCCTGACCGGTACTACATCCTCTTCGAGGAGTTCGTCCGGGACCAGCGGGGGGTGTGCGAAGGGCTCTATGACTTTCTGGGGGTGTCCGCCCCCGAGGAGGGCATCCCCTACGGCATGAAGGCCAACGAGACCAACCGCCGGGCGGTGTCCCCGGGGAAGGCCAAGTGGCGCATGGTGGTCAAGGGGGCGGACTACGCCTACGACGAGTTCCTGGCGGTGAGCCACTGGTGGCCCTGGGCCTACCGGAAGCACAAGGGGTTTACCCGCCGGTGCTTCCACACCTGCACCGCCGAGGACACCGACCGGGGCAGGATGCTGCCCGAGACCAGAAAACTGCTGGAGGACTACTACCGGCCCCAGAAGGACCGGATCGCCGCCCTGCTGGGCCGGAGCCTGGACGGGCTCTGGTTCGCCTGAGGGGCGGGATGAGGGGTGAAGCTATGGACGAAAATGTGATCTGGCAGGACAACCAGGTGTCCTATGCGGACCGGTGCGCCAGCCTGGGCCAGAGGGGCTGCGTGTTCTGGCTCACCGGCCTGAGCGGCAGCGGCAAGTCCACCCTGGCGGTGGAGGCGGAGCGGCGGCTGCAGGAGATGGGCCGCCACGCCTACCTGCTGGACGGGGACAACGTGCGCCACGGGCTCAACGCCGACCTGGGCTTTTCCGACGCCGACCGCACCGAGAACATCCGCCGGGTCACCGAGGTAGCCGCCCTGTTCGCCGACGCGGGGCTCATCGCCCTGGTCAGCTTCATCACCCCCTTTGAGGAGATGCGCCAAAACGCCCGCAAGCGGCTGGGGGAGCGCTACCACGAGGTGTATGTGAAGGCGGACTTCGCCACCTGCGCCGCCCGGGACCCCAAGGGGCTGTACGCCAAGGGGCTGCGCGACTTCACGGGGGCCGGCTCCGCCTACGAGGTGCCCCAACGCCCGGACCTGGTGCTGGACACCGCCGCAGAGACGGTGGAGCAGAGCGTAGGGCGGCTGATGGAGGCCATCCTGGGGGCCGTATAGAAAATGCTCGAAAATGCTGTGCATTTTCTCGAGGGGAAGCAGCCTGCTGCAGCGC
>CAZAIF010000114.1:0-5866 GCA_964485125.1 uncultured Oscillospiraceae bacterium
CAGAATTTGCCTGGGAGAATCAGATGGCCCCGTTCAGAGTGCCGAACACCCGGAACTTGGCATAGCGCTGCTGGGCCACATCCTCGCCAGAGAGTACCATCAGCTGGGGCAGCTTGTGGGCCAGATGGGCTTCCATGGACTGGAAGATGGGGGAGAAGTCCTTGGGGTCCTCCTCGGGAAGCACCCAGTCGATGACCCCCAGCTCCTTCAGGTCGGCGGCGGTCAGCCGCAGGCAGTCGCAGGCTTCGTGGACCTTCTTGCTGTCCTTCCAGAGGATGGAGGCGCAGCCCTCGGGGGAGATGACGCTGTACCAGGCGTTCTCCTCCATCCAGACTTCGTTGGCCACGGCCAGCGCAAGCGCGCCGCCGCTGCCGCCCTGGCCCACCATCACGGAGATGATCGGGGTCTTGAGCCACATCATCTCCATCAGGTTTTCGGCGATGGCCTGGCCCTGGCCCCGCTCCTCGGCGCCCATGTCGCAGCCGGCGCCGGCGGTGTCCACAAAGCACACCACGGGCCGGTGGAACTTCTCCGCCTGCTTCATCAGCCGCAGCGCTTTGCGGTAGCCCTCGGGCATGGGGGAGCCGAAGTTGCGCTTGAACCGGTCAGCCAGGTCCTTGCCCTTCTCGATGGCGATGACGGTGACGGGCATATCCCGCAGCCAGGCCACACCGCCCACAATGGCGGCGTCGTCGGCAAAGCGCCGGTCGCCGTGGAGCTCCACAAAGCCGTGGAAGATGGTGCGGATATAGTCGGCGCCGGTGGGGCGGCTGCTGGAGCGGGAGGCCTGCACCCGCTCATAGGCGGTCATAGGCTTCTCCGGGGCGTCCTCGGCGCCCTCGGCCTGCTCCACGGTCATGTCCTTGGGTGGCCAGGTGACGGTCTCCTTGATCTCCTTCCAGGCGTGGAGCTTCAGCAGGTGGGCGAGCATATCCTGCTGCTCAGTCCGGGGGACGATGGCGTCCACAAAGCCGTGCTCCACCTGGAACTCCGCCCGCTGGAAGCCGGCGGGCAGCTTCTTGCGGATGGTCTGCTCGATGACCCGGGGACCGGCGAAGCCGATCAGCGCGCCTGGTTCGGAGAGGATGATGTCCGCCTCCATGGCATAGCTGGCGGTGACGCCGCCGGTGGTGGGGTCGGTGAGCACCACGATGTAGAGCAGCCCGGCATCAGAGTGCATCTTCACCGCGCCGGAGGTCTTGGCCATCTGCATCAGGGAGAGGATGCCCTCCTGCATCCGGGCGCCGCCGGAGACGGTGTAGCCCACCACGGGCAGGCTGTTGTGGGTGGCATACTCGAACAGCCGGGTCACCTTTTCACCCACCACACAGCCCATGGAGCCCATCATAAAGTAGGGCTCCATCACAAAGATGGCGCACTTCTGGCCGCCGATGGAGGCAGTGCCGCAGATGACGCCCTCGTTTTCGCCGCTGCTGGCCCGGAGCTTCTCCTTTTTGGCCTCATAGCTGGTAAAGTCGATGGGATTGCCGCCCATCATGTCCCGGTCCAGCTCCCAGAAGCTGCCCTCGTCCACCAGATTCAACAGCCGCTTGCGGGCGGGCATGCGGAAGTGGTAGCCGCAGGTGCAGACGTACTCCTGGCCCTCCAGCTCCTCAGTGGTCAGCTCCGCCTGGCAGCGGGGGCAGGTCTTGGTGCTGACCGGAGCCGCCTTCTCCGCCTCCGGCGCCTTGGCCTCGGGCTCTTCCGGCTTGGACCGTTTAAACAGATTGTTCAGCTGCATAGAAAACGCCTACTTTCTCGCCATTGCCCGGAAGGGCAGGTTTATATTTCTCATTGCTGTCCCTTCACCAGGGCAAAGGAGAACTCTGCGGATACGCACAGCTTGCCGTCCACATAGCCCTTGGCGCTGGCAAAATAGAAGGGGCCTTTGTTCTTGGTGATGACGCTCTCGCTCTCCAGGGTGTCGCCGGGCTTCACCGGATGCTTGAAGCGCACATTGGTCATGCTGCTGAACATGGGGGTGACGTCCCCCATCTGGCCGTCGGCCAGCAGCACACAGGCGCCCTGGGCCATCATCTCACAGAGGATGACGCCCGGGACCACCGGATTGCCGGGGAAGTGGCCCTTCAGGAACCACTCCTCCCCACTGACGCGGTATTTGGCGTGGGCCACGCCGTCCACCACTTCCGCCTCCTGCACCAGGAGCATGTTGTCCCGGTGGGGCAGGATCTTCTTGATCGCTTCCTGATCCATATCTCAGCCCTCCACGCGCTTGAAAGCGATGCAGCCGTTGTGGCCGCCGAAGCCCAGGGAGGAGGAGAGGGCCAGGTCGATGGCCATCTCCCGCTTGACGTTGGGGCAGTAGTCCAGATCGCACTCGGGATCGGGGTTCTGCAGCCCCACCGTAGGGGGCACCACCCCGTGATACAGGGCCAGCACCGTGGCCACCGCCTCGGTGGCGCCGGCGGCGCCCAGCATGTGGCCGGTCATGCTCTTGGTGGAGCTGATGACCGCCTTGCGGGCCAGCTCTTCCCCCAGGGCCTTCTTGATGGCGATGGTCTCGGTCTTGTCGTTGAGGGGGGTGGAGGTGCCGTGGGCGTTGATATAGACGGCCTCGCTACCGGTGGCGCCGGACTGCTCATAGGTCATGCGGATGGCCCGGGCGCTCTGGGTGGCCTCGTCGTCGGGGGCGGTGATGTGGTGGGCGTCGCTGGTGGCGCCGTAGCCGCAGAACTCGGCGTAGATCTTCGCCCCCCGGGCTTTCGCGTGCTCATACTCCTCCAGGATCAGGCATGCGCCGCCCTCGCCCATGACAAAGCCGCTGCGCTGGACGTCAAAGGGGATGCTGGCCCGGTCGGGATCGTCGGTGGTGGCCAAGGCCATGCAGTTGGCAAAGCCGGCGGTGGCGATCTCGGTGATGGTGGCCTCGCTGCCGCCGGCGATGATGGCGTCAGCGTAGCCGTAGGCAATGGCCCGGTAGGCCTCGCCCAGGGCGTGTGTGCTGGAGGCGCAGGCGGAGGTGAAGCCCATGGAGGGGCCCTTGGCGCCGTGGCGGATGGAGATCTCGCCGGCGGCGTCGTTGGGCATCATCATGGTGATGGTGTAGGGGGACACCCGGCGGGGGCCCTTACTGAGCAGCTTGTCGTACTCACTGCACAGGGAGGAGAGGCCGCCGATGCCCGAACTGAAGTAGACGCCCAGCCGCTCCAGGTCGATCTTCCCCGCCAGGCCGGCGTCCTCCATGGCCTCCACGGAGGCGGCCACGGCGTAGAGGCAGAACGGGTCGTTCCGGCGCACAAAGCTGCGATCCATGGTCAGCAGGGGATCAAAGCCCTTGACCTCCGCCGCCAGGGTGGCCTTGTAGTCGGTGGTGTCAAATTTGGTGATGGGGGCGATGCCGTGCTTGCCCGCGACCAGGCTGGCCCAAGTGTCGGCGGCGGTATTGCCCACAGGTGTGACGGCGCCCAGTCCGGTCACTACGACTCTTCTCATCCTATGATCTTCCTTTCCGGTTCAGAAAAGCAAAGCGCACAAAATCCCCGACCTTGTAGAGTTCGCCGCCCGCAGGCGGCGAATTCAGTGGGGCTTGTTTCTTTGCGGGAGCGCGATTACATGGCGATGCCGCCATCCACACGGATGACATCGCCGGTGATATACTTGGCCTTGTCGCTGGCCAGGAAGGCGGCCAGCTCCGCGATGTCCTCGGCCTCGCCCATGAAGCCCAGGGGAATGGTGTCCAGGATGGCCTGGAGGTCCTTGGGGTCCATGGCGTCGGTCATGGGGGTGCGGATGGCGCCGGGGGCGATGGCGTTGCAGGTGATGTGGCGGCTGGCCAGCTCCTTGGCCACGGTCTTGGTCAAGCCCACCACGCCGGCCTTGGAGGAGGCGTAGTTGGCCTGTCCGGCGTTGCCGGTGAGACCGGAGACGGAGCTGACGTTGATGATCCGCCCCGCCTTCTTCTTCATGAAGTTGCGGTAGCAGGCCTTGATGGTGTTGAACATGCTCTTCAGGTTGACGTCCAGCACCGCATCCCAGTCGGCCTCGGACATGGCCAGCAGCACCTTGTCCCGGGTGATGCCGGCGTTGTTGACCAGGATGTCCACGCCGCCCAGCTGGGCCATCACGTCCTTAACGGCGGCCTGGGTCTCCTCATAGTTGGACACGTCGCACACCTTGCAGAGCACCTGGCGGCCCATGGCCTCGATGGCGGCCACGGTCTCCTGGGCGGGGACGGGGTTGCCCACATAGAGGATGGCGATGTCCGCCCCCTCAGAGGCCAGCTTCTTGGCGATGGCGGCGCCGATGCCCTGGCTTCCGCCGGTGACCAGCGCGACTTTTCCCTCCAGTGTCATGCTTTGACCTCCTCAATGGTGTGGCGCAGGCTTTCCGCGTCCTCCACGTTCAGCGCCTTGACGTCGGGGTTGATCTTGGCGATCAGCCCGGCCAGGGTCTTGCCCGGGCCCACCTCAATAAAGGTGTCCACGCCGTCGGCGATCATATTTTCCACAATGGTCTGCCAGCGCACCGGGCTGATTACCTGTCGCTCCAGCAGCTCCCGGAACTGGCCCGGCTCATAGGGCAGGGCGGTCACGTTGGAGTAGAGCGGGCAGCAGGGCGCGCCGAACTCCATGCCGGAGAGCACCTGCTTCAGCCCCTCGGCGGCGGAGGCCATAAAGGGGGAGTGGAAGGCGCCGCTGACCTTCAGGGGCAGCGCCCGGCCCCCGGCCTCTTTGACCGCCGCTTTAAAGCCGTCCATGCTGGCGCTGAGGCCGGCGCAGACGGTCTGAGCGGGGGAGTTGTAGTTGACGGGGTAGACCTGGCCGAACCGGCCGGCCAGCTCTTCCACCTTTTCAGGGGTGAGCTTGACCACCGCCACCATGGCGGAGTCCACCGCGTTGGAGGCATCCTGCATCAGCTCGCCCCGGCGGCAGACCAGCCGGAAGCCGTCCTCCAGGGACACGGCGCCGGAGAAGGCCAGGGCGGAGATCTCCCCCAGGGAGAAGCCCGCCAGGGCGTCGGGCCGGATGCCCGCCTCCACCAGAGCCTGGGCGGCGGCCACCTCCACGGCGAACATGTCGGGCTGGGTGTTGGCGGTGACGGTCAGCTCCTCCTTGGTGCCGTTGAAGCACTGCTCAGAGGTGCCGGGCCGGATGGCGTCGCAGGCGTCAAAGACCGCCTTGGCGGCGGCGCTGCAGTCATAGAGCTCTTTCCCCATGCCGGGGGCCTGAGCCCCCTGGCCGGAGAAAACAAATGCGATTTTTCCCATTTGCGGTGGAATCAGAGCTTGCTCTCGATAAAGTCGACGAGCTCGCCGATGGTGTTCATCTTCTCTTCCAGCTCCAGCTCCACGTCCAGCTCCTCCTCCAGCTCCATGACCATCTCCACGGTCTCCAGGGAGTCGATGCCCAGGCTTTCAAAGGTGGTGTCGCGGGTGAACTCGGAAGCGTCGCGGCCGGTGTGCTCGGCCAGGACCTCAGTCAGCTTAGCATAGATATCCATAGTTTGTTCCTCCTGAAAATAGAAATTTGCGTGGGAATTGCTCCGCCGGGATGGGGCGGAGATCAAGCGCAAAGCATAGCAACGCACTTTAACTTTACTTACTATATAGTGTCCCGTCGGATTTGTCAAGATTTTCGCTTGCTGTCAGAAAAAACCTTGTTGCGGGAGGGGGCTTGACAAGACGGGGAGAGGTATCTATAATACAGGTACAATTAAACAGCCTTATCAAGAGTGGCGGAGGGATCGGCCCGATGAAGCCCGGCAACCTGCAAAAGCGTCCCCAGGACGTGGTAAGGTGCTAATTCCGGCGGTATGTATCGAAAGATGAGGGTACTTACGAGAGAAACACGTTCCGCCGGGAACGTGCTTTTTTTCTACCAGAAGGCTGTTTTAGACCAAAAGAAAG
>CAZAIF010000115.1:0-1384 GCA_964485125.1 uncultured Oscillospiraceae bacterium
GGAGGCGCGGCCCTGTACCGGGGCCGCGCCTCTTTTGTCTGCCGTTCTTGCGTCCAGGGGGAGGGGTATGCTATAATCGAGCAAACCCTGTTTTGGAGGAATTTTGTCATGCGCTATCCCGACTTCCTGCCCCAGGGGGGCACCATTGGCTTTGTGGCCCCCTCCTTCGGCTGCAATATCGAGCCTTACCACACCGCTTTCTGCGCCGCCCTGGACCGGCTGGAGGGGGAGGGCTACGGCATCGACCTGGGCCCCAACTGCTTCGCCGGGGACGGCATCGGCATCAGCAGCACCCCGGCCAACTGCGGCCGGGAGCTCACCGGCTACTACTGCTCCGGCCGCAACGACGCCCTGATCTCCTGCGGCGGGGGAGAGCTGATGTGCGAGATCCTGGATCACGTGGACTTCGACCGGGTGGCCGCCGCCAAGCCCAAGTGGTATATGGGCTACTCCGACAACACCAATTTCACCTTCCTGCTGACCACCCTCTGCGATGTGGCCTCCATCTACGGCCCCTGCGCCTCCAGCCTGGGCATGTCCCCCCGGCACCCGGCCATCCAGGATGCCATGGACGTGCTGACGGGCCGGAAGCTGCATCTGGAGAGCTACGGCTTCTGGGAGCGGGAGAAGGACGAGGAGGCCGCCCCTACCGCCCCCTACCGGGCAACGGAGCCCCTGGTGCTCCACAGCTTTCCGGAGCGGAACATGACCTTCTCCGGCCGCCTGCTGGGGGGATGCGTGGATTGCCTGGTCAATTTCCTGGGCACCTGTTATGACAATGTAAAAGCCTTTACGGACGCCTACCGGGGCGACGGCATCCTCTGGTTTCTGGAGAGCTGCGACCTGAATGTGATGGGCATCCGCCGTGCCATCTGGCAGATGCAGCACGCCGGCTGGTTTGATCACGTCAGCGGCTTCCTGATCGGCCGCCCCCTGTGCTACGGCCAGGAGCTGATGGGGCTGGATCAGTACCACGCTGTCATCGACCTGCTGGAGCAGTACCATGTGCCCATTGTCATGGACGTGGACATCGGCCACCTGCCCCCTCAGATGCCCCTCATCTGCGGCAGCATGGCCACGGTCACCGTCCGCGGAAACCATCTCACGGTGGATATGGAGCTGCGCTGATGCACATCTGGGTGGATGCGGACGCCTGCCCGGTGGTGGCCCTGGTGGAGCGGGCGGCCAAGCGGCGGAATCTTCCGGTGACACTGCTCTGTGACACCAATCATGTCCTGTCCTCTGACTACAGTCAGGTCATTGTGGTGGGGGCCGGGGCGGATGCGGTGGATTTTGCCCTGGTCAACCGGTGCGGGAAAGGGGACCTGGTGGTCACCCAGGACTACGGCGTAGCGGCCATGGCCTTGGGGAAGGGGGCCTGGGG
>CAZAIF010000115.1:1484-5838 GCA_964485125.1 uncultured Oscillospiraceae bacterium
GGGCCTGGGGGGCGTCCTGGTCAAGACCGGCCTTGGCACTGTGGCCCAGGAGGGCAAGCAGCTGGTGGAGGTCAACGGGGAGGCCTGGATTTTGGAGACCGCCCTCCGGGCCGACATCTCCCTGGTCCGGGCGGGCACCGCCGACGCCTACGGAAATCTGACCTACCGGGGCACGGCCCGCAACTCCAACCATGTGGTGGCTACCGCTGGGGACCTGACCATCGTCCAGGCCGACCGGCTGGTGGAGCTGGACTCCATTCCGCCGGAGAGCATCGTCACCCCGGGCATTTTCGTGGACATGATTCTGGATCACAGCCGCTGAGCAGGGAGGGAGCGCACATGGACAACCGCCGTTTTATCGCGAAAAAAATCGCCTCCTTCTTCAAGGACGGCGACGTCATCAATCTGGGGGTGGGCATCCCGGTGCTGGTGGGAGACTATATCACCGACAATGTGGTGATCCAGTCGGAGAACGGCATGCTGGGCTCCGGGGCCTCCTATCCCGGCCTGGACCCGGAGGCCGCCTACTTCAACGCCAGCGGCAACACCGTGGACCTGGTCCCCGGGGCCAGCGTGTTCGACATCTGCACCTCCTTCGGCATGATCCGCCAGGGGCAGGTCAAGGCCACCATCCTGGGGGCTTTTGAGGTGTCCCAGTACGGGGACATGGCCAACTGGGCCCGGCCGGGCAGCTACCCCGGCATGGGGGGCGCCATGGATCTGGTCAGCGGCATTCGTGACGTGATCGTGGCCACAGAGCACTGCACCAAGGAGGGCAGGCCCAAAATCCTGGAGGAGTGCACCCTGCCCCTGACCGGCCGCCGGGTGGTCAAGCGTATCGTCACCGAGCTGGCGGTATTTGAGGTCTCGGCCACCGACGGCCTCACCCTGCTGGAGCGGCGGGAAGGGGTCAGCGTGGAGGAGATCCGCTCCAAGACCGGCGCCCCCTTCCAGGTGTCGCCAGAACTCAAAATGATGTAAACTAAAACGGGATAGAGACGGCGCCGTGATCGGAGAGCGATCACGGCGCCGTGTTGCATATGTGGAGTTTTAATCGTCCGCCCCGCCGTGGAGCAGCTCCAGTACCCCTCGCAGCTTCAGCGCGTCGATCTGCCCGGGGGCGGAGACCTGATTGGCGGAGCCGAAGGTGACCGCACTGCCAAAGGCCTCGCCGCACAGCCGGGTGATCAGCCCCAGCCGCCCCATGCTCATGGTGATCAGGGGCAGCTCCGGGTGCCGCCGCCGCATCTGGGCGGTGGCGAAGAGCAGGGTGAGCACATCCTCCGGGCTGTTGGGGGTGACGGCCACCTTGGCGATGTCGCAGCCCAGGGCCGCCATCTCCTCCAGCCGCCGCAGCAGCTCCGCCTCCCCGGGGGTGCGGCGGAAGTCGTGGTTGGAGCCCACTACCAGTACGCCCCGTCCGTGGGCCTGGGCCACAACCCGGCCCACCAGAGCCGCCCCGACGGCCAGCTCCACGTCCACCAGGTCGGCGCAGCCGGACTGGATTACACAACATAATAAATTCGCATAATCCTCGAATGATATTTCCAGCTGGCCGCCTTCTCTGAGAGAGCGGAAGGTCACCAGCAGGGGAGTATTGCCCAGCAGATTCCGAAGTTGACGTAACATTTTAGTCAACCGAAGGTTGTCTTCCGCCCCCTGGAACCAGTCCGCCCGCCACTCCACCAGGTCGGGCCGGCGGCCCAGGGCGGCCTGGGCGCTGGAGAGGATGTCCGTTTCCCCGGCGCCCAGCACCGGAACGCAGACCTTCGGCAGGCCCTCCCCGATGGAGAGCCCCCGGACCCGGACTACGCCGGGCTCACTCGTGCCAGACGGAGCCATACTTCTTCTCGATGTCGGCGAGCATGCCCACCCGGACGGCGTGGCGCCCCCCCTCAAACTGGGCGTCGAAAAAGGCGTCCACGATCATCTTGGCCAGTTCGTCGCCCACCACCCGGGCGCCCATGGCGATGATGTTGGCGTTGTTGTGGCGCACCGACAGCTCGGCGGTGTAGGGCTCGCTGCACACGGCGGCCCGGATGCCGGGCACCTTGTTGGCGGACAGGGAGATGCCCACACCGGTGCCGCACACCAGCACCCCCTTGTCCACCTCGCCCCGCATGATGGCCTCGGCCACAGCCAGGCCCTTTTCCGGGTAGTTGTCCTTGGCGTTGGGGTCATAGGAGCCGTAGTCCACGCACTCGAAGCCCCGCTCCTTCAGGTGCTCCAGCAGGACGTTTTTCAGCCCCACCGCCGCGTGGTCGCAGCCAAATCCGATTTTCATAGCCATTTTCCCGTCCTCTCTTTTCCGGCCTGCGCCGTTGTCATTCCAGCATCAGTGTAGTCAATTCCCTCCGCCTTGTCAAGCAGGGCGGGGGAGAGGCGCGAAAAAAGCCGCGCATTGCTGCGCGGCAAAACGGACGGTGTCCGGTGCTTTTGGTCCGCCCCGGCGGCAGCGGCTGCCGCCGCCGGAACGGTGTTTGTTGAGAGAGTTGAGAGAAAAGAGAGAGTAAAGAGATGAGATTGCACGCTTGCTTGTGGCTTCCCGATCCACGCTTATAAGATACCAAACGGGCCGGGTCGAGTGGTGGATAAACTGCGAAGATTCCATGAAAAAATTATGAATCGCAGTGGAAAGATTTTTTCTGCCCGGTTTCGCCCTCCAGGGCGTACTGATGCAGGAAAGGGACTGCCTCACCCCGGAGGGAGTAGCCCACCAGGGTGTCCATGTTCACGTCGTGGATGGCGTGGAACAGGTTGGTCTCCACCACCGGGTGCTCTGCGCGGAGGGTGCGGATGAGCCGCTTTGTGGCCAGGCGCTTGCTGGTGCCCGGATCGTCGCAGCTGTGATTCTGCTCGGTGAAGGCGCAGGCGCACCGCAGGAAATGCAGGTCGTTGTACCGCGCCCAGGCGATGATATCCTCCTCGTGGACGCAGTACATGGGCCGGATCAGCTCCATCCCCTCGAAATTAGTGCTGCGCAGCTTGGGCCGCATGGCCTGGATCTGTCCCCCGTAGAGCAGCCCCATCAGGGTGGTCTCGATTACATCATTAAAATGGTGGCCCAGGGCGATCTTGTTGCAGCCCAGCTCCCGGGCCTTGGCGTAGAGGTGGCCCCGGCGCATCCGGGCGCAGAGGTAGCAGGGATTCTTCTCGGTGGCGGCGGTGACGGCGAAGATGTCCGACCGGAAGACCTGGATGGGTACCCCCAGCAGTCGGGCGTTGTCCTCCAGCAGGGTCCGGTTCTCCGGCTTGTAGCCCGGATCCATAACCAGAAAGAGCGCCTCAAAGGCCACGACGCTGTGGCGGAGCAGCTCCTGGAAGAGCTTGGCCATCAGCATGGAGTCCTTGCCTCCGGAGATGCACACGGCGATCCGGTCCCCCGGCGCGATCAGTTCATAGCGCTTGATGGCGGCGATGAAGGGATTCCAAAGGGTTTCCCGGTATTTTTTGTGGATGCTCCGCTCGATCAGCTGAAGCCGGGTGAGCTGCCTGGACATTCGGATGACCTCCCGTGTCGAATGATTTCCCCCGATTATAGCACAGGCGGGCGGGCCAGGCAACGCCATTTTGAAAATCGAAATTGAGTATTCAAGAGTAAAACGGAGAGAACAAGAGAAAACAGGAGATAGCAAAAAGATAAATTAAAAAAGTGAAAAATCAGGTTGACACTGGTTTTCCGTTATGATATAACTATACCTGCGCCTGAATGGCGCTTCATTTGTGTTACAAAAGTTATCTATAGAAATTTGGAGGGAACGCACCATGTCCACTTACATGGCTCACAAGGAGACAATCACTCGCAAGTGGTATATCCTTGACGCGGCGGGCAAGCCCCTGGGCAAGACCGCTGCCACTGCCGCCCACCTGCTGCGCGGCAAGCACAAGCCCGAGTACACCCCCAACGTTGACTGCGGCGACTTCGTCATCGTGCTCAACGCTGCCGAGGCCGTCCTCACCGGCAACAAGGGCGAGCAGAAGTTCTATCGCCACCACTCCGGCTGGACCGGCGGCCTGAAGGAGACCAAGTACCGCATCCTGATGCAGGAGAAGCCCGAGTTTGCGATGCAGATCGCCGTCAAGGGCATGCTGCCCAAGAACTCCCTGGGTGCCTCTGCGCTCCGCCGCCTGCGGGTCTATCGCGGCGCTGAGCACAAGAATGCCGCTCAGAAGCCCGAAGTCTACGAAGGTTAAGGAGGAAGTCCATCATGTATCAGAGCAAGAAGCCCTATGTGTACGGCACCGGCCGCCGGAAGTCCTCCGTGGCCCGGGTGCGCCTGTATCCCAACGGCACCGGTTCCATCACCATCAATGGCCGTGACATCGACGATTACTTCGGCCTGGAGACCCTGAA
>CAZAIF010000116.1:0-5774 GCA_964485125.1 uncultured Oscillospiraceae bacterium
TGCCCTCTTTAGCGCAAAAAGGCTCCGCCGGGCCGGGAAAAGCGCTTTTTTATTAAATGAATATGGCTTTTTGTATTGCCTGGACGCATCATTTGTGATAAACTTAATTAGTTATAATAGCTATGATAGGGCGACTGTCGCCCCGTGTATCCCTATACACCCAGACACCTTGAGACAAGAGAGAGGCGTTATATGAACTCTGCCGCAGAAATCTGGAAAACCATCCTCGCCCTGCTGGAGAACGAGATGACCCCCACCGCGGTCTCCACCTGGTTTTACGACATCGAGCCGGTCTCCCTGGATGAAGACCGGTTCGTGCTGTGCTGCCCCACCGACTTCAAGCGGGAGATCATCCGCTCCCGCTATCTGCCCACCCTGGAGAAGGCCTTCTATGAGCTCTTCGCCGAGCAGATCCAGGTGGAGGTCATCTCCCCCGCCCAGCGGGACGGCTACGCCGGCCAGGGCGGGCTGTCCGACGCGGCGCCGGTGCGGGAGCAGTACACCTTCGAGAAGTTCGTGGTGGGCGCCTCCAACCGCTTCGCCTACAACGCGGCCACCGCGGTGGCCGGGGCCCCGGGCCAGAGCTATAACCCTCTGTTCCTTTACGGCGAGCCCGGCCTGGGCAAAACCCATCTGCTCTACGCCATCTACAACGCCCTGCGCTCCTCCCGGCCCGACGCCAAAGCGGTGCTGGTCACCGGCGAACAGTTCACCAACGAGGTGACCGAGGCCATCCGCCACAAGACTACCGACCAGCTGCGGGCCAAATACCGGGACAAGGATATGCTGCTTGTGGACGACATTCAGTTTATCGCCGGCAAAGACGCCACCCAGATCGAGTTCTTTAACACCTTCAACAACCTCTATGAATCAGGACATCAGATCGTCCTCACCTCCGACCGGCCCCCATCCGACATGGTGCGGCTGGAGGAACGGCTGCGCTCCCGGTTCGAGTGGGGCCTGATGGCGGACATCCAGCCCCCCGACTACGAGACCCGGGTGGCCATCGTCCGGGAGAAGGCCATGCTGCTGGGGCTGGACCTGCCCCAGCCGGTGCTGGAGTACATCGCCGAGAACATCACCTCCAACATCCGGCAGATCGAGGGCACCGTCAAAAAGCTGCTGGCCTATCAGGAGCTGGACAACGCCAGCATGGACCCGGACACGGTGATGCGGGCGGTGCGGGACCTGATCCGCAACTCCGACAGCTTCATGCCCTCCCCGGAGGTCATCATCGAGGAGACCGGCAAGTGCTACGGCATCGAGGTGGACGACATCATGTCCTCCACCCGGATCAAGGAGGTCACCATGGCCCGCCAGGTGGCCATGTATATCATCCGCCAGCTCACCAAGCTCTCCCTGAAGGACATCGGAAGGGTATTCGGCCGGGACTACACCACCGTCATCCACTCCCTGGAGAAGGTGGAGGGGCTCATCAAGGAGGACCGGGAGACCGCCGAGAACATCCGGGACATCAAGAGCAACATCAACGCCCGGACCTACTGACCATCCCCGTCCGGCCCAATCGCTCCGGCTCCGCCCCCATCGGACAGCCGCCCCCGGAACGGGCAGGTTTTTCACAATTTTTCCCCATTTATCCACATTTTCCCCCTGCGCCCTTTTTCCTGTGGAAATATCCCGTCCCCCCTTTTCCCCCGGTTTCCCGATCCGGTGTGGAAAGATGTTGAAAACTCCCCACCCCCATGTGGACGGATTTTTCCCGCCGTTTCAGGCCCTTTCCCGGCTTTTCCACATTCGGCGCGCCGTTCTACTACTGCTCCTAAAAATATACCCCTCTTCTCTTTCCCGAAGGGCGGAAAGAGAGGGCGCCCCACTCACCAACTACGGAGGTCCTGCCACCATGAAATTCACCTGTGAAAAGGCGCTGCTCCAGAGCGCCATCTCCATCTCCTCCCGGGCGGTCAGCCCCAAGAGCTCCATCTCCGTCCTGGAGGGCATCCTGGTCAACGCCACAGACGAGCTCCGGCTGACCGGCTACAACCTGTCCACCGGCATCCGCACCACCGTCCCCGCCGACGTCACCGAGCAGGGCAGCCTGGTCCTCAGCGCCCACCTGTTCGGGGACATCATCCGCCGGCTCCCCGACGACGTGGTCAGCGTGGCCACCAACGGCAGCCTGGTCAACATCAAATGCGGCATGAGCGAGTTCAACATCATGGGCACCGACCCGGAGGAGTTCCCCGACCTGCCCCTGGTGGAGTACGAGCACACCGTTTCCCTCAAGCGCTCCGCCCTGCGGGGGATGATCACCCAGACCCTCTTCGCCGTCTCCACCAACGAGTCCCGGCCCATCCACACCGGCTCCCTCTTCGAGGTGGCCGAGGACAAGACCCTCACCGTGGTCAGCGTGGACGGCTACCGGCTGGCCCTGCGGCGGGAAAAGGCCGATGAGGTCACCGGCCGGCCCGGCTTCTCCTTCGTGGTCCCCGCCGCCGCCCTCAGCGAGGTGGAAAAGATCTGCGGCGACAGCGACGAGGCCGCCGAGATCGTGGTGGGCACCCGCCACGTCATGTTCAAGGCCGGGGACACCATGCTGGTGGCCCGGCGGCTGGAGGGGGAGTTCCTGGACTACCGGAAGGCCATCCCCGGGGAGTACAAGATCATCATGGTCAGCGACAAGCGCCAGCTGCTGAACACCATCGACCGGGTCAGCCTGATCATCACCGAGAAGCAGCGCAGCCCCATCCGCTGCCTGTTTGAAAGCGACAATATGAAGATCCGGGTCAACACCGCCCTGGGGGACGCCAGCGACCAGTGCCCCATGAGCGGCGACGGGGAGGGGCTGGAGATCGGCTTCAACAACAAATATATGCTGGACGCCCTGAAGGCGGCCCCGGCGGACACCGTCAACCTGTGCATGAACAGCCCCATCTCCCCCTGTGTCATCACCCCCGCCGACGGGGAGGACGGCTTCCTCTACATGGTGCTGCCGGTGCGGCTCCGGGCAGGGCAGTAAAGAACCGAGGCATGAGAGCGATATGAACCAAAAAGACTACACCACCACCATCCAGACCGAATTCATCCGGCTCCAGGACCTGCTGAAATACGAGGGCCTGTGCGAGACCGGGGGCATGGCCAAGGCCCGCATCCAGGACGGGGAGGTCCTGGTCAACGGGGAGGTGTGCACCATGCGGGGCAAAAAGCTGCGAAGCGGCGACCGGGTCACCCTGGACGGGGTGACGGTGACCATCGCATGAGGGTGAACTCCCTCACCCTGGAGTATTTCCGCAACTACCGCTATGCCCGGGCCGGCTTCCACCCCGGCATGAACATTATCTGCGGGGACAACGCCCAGGGCAAGACCAACCTGCTGGAGGCGGTGGGCTTCCTCTCCGGGGCCAAGAGCCACCGGGCCCGCTACGACAGGGAGCTGATCCTCTTCGGGGTGGAGCACGGCTTCCTCACCGGGGAGATCTCCTGCCGGGGCCGGGACTACACCGTGGAGATCGCCATGAGCACCCAGGGCCGGCGGCAGATCGCCCGCAACGGGGTGAAGCTGAAAAAGGCCGGGGAGCTGGGGGAGACCCTGAACACCGTGCTCTTCTGCCCCGAGGACCTGTATCTGATCCGGGCCGGGGCGGTGGAGCGGCGGCGGTTCCTGGACGACACCATCTCCCAGCTGCGGCCCAAGTACGCCGAGGCCCTGGAGCGCTGCCGCAAGGCCCTGAAGGCCAAGAGCTTCATTTTGAGAAATCAGGAGGAGCGGCCCGACCTGCTGGCCGCCCTGGACGACTTCTCCCTCCAGCTCTGCCAGGCGGGGGCGGTGGTCACCCACTACCGGGCCTATTTCATCCGGCGGCTGGGGGAGATTGCCCCGGCCATCCACCGGGAGTTCTCCGGGGGGCGGGAGGCGCTCAGCCTGCGCTATGTGCCTGACAGCGCCGTGGACGATCCCCTGGCCCCCACCCGCGCCATCCTGGAGCGGCTGCTGGAGCACCAGGAGCGGCGCAGGGAGGCGGAGCTGGCCGCCCGCCAGTGCCTGGTGGGCCCCCACCGGGACGAGCTGGCGGTGGACATCGACGGCCGCCCCGCCCGCCAGTACGCCTCCCAGGGCCAGACCCGCACCGCCGCCCTGAGCCTGAAGCTGGCCCAGCGGGACATCATCTATGACGACCGGGAGGAGTACCCGGTGCTGCTGCTGGACGACGTGCTCAGCGAGCTGGACCCCCGGCGGCAGGAGTTCGTGCTGAACCACATCCAGGGGGGGCAGGTCTTTCTCACCTGCTGTGAGGAGGAGCGGCTGGCCTCCCTCCGGGAGGGCAAGGTCTTCCGGGTCCGGGACGGCACGATTCAGGAGGAGGGATAGCATGTATCTCCATCTGGGACAGAACACCCTGGTCCGGGACCGGGAGATCATCGGCATCTTTGACCTGGACATCACCAGCCAGTCCCTGCGCACCCGCCAGTACCTTGCCGCCGCCCAGCGCGGCGGGGAAGTGGAGACCGTGGGCGAGGACCTGCCCAAGTCCTTCATCGTCACCGGGGGGCGGGGGAACCAGCGGGTCTATATCTCCCAGCTCTCCACCGCCACTCTTTTTAAACGGATTCGCCCTGCGCCCTTGCAGTTGGGAGATAAGACATAGCCCTTCAGGCGCCAGGGGGTCTGGCAAAAAAGATGCTTCGCCCTGCTCCCTTGGGGTGCGGCGGGGTGCCGGGACTGTTCCGGCGAGTGGTAATTTGGAGAAGACATAGTGGAGGAATAGGCCTTTAAATTTAATGCTGTCTGACTTAATTCACAAAAGAGGAGCCTAAAGATGAAATTAAGCGATGTTACAACTGGCACAGAATTTGAGGAATATGTCAGACAAATATTACGTAGCGATGGGATCAACACAGAAAATACTCCTGCTTCCAATGACTATGGAGCTGATTTAATTTGCTTTTTGCCTCAAAAGACTGTGGCAATTCAATGTAAATTTTATGCGAAAGCTGTTGGAGTAAAGGCAGTTCAAGAGGTAATTGGATCATTAAGCTATTACAAAGCTGATTTTGGTGTAGTTGTTACAAATTCTTTTTTTACACAACAAGCTTCTAACTTGGCTACATCCAATCATGTATTACTGATTGATGGTAACAGCATTTCTACAATGCTACAGTTGATTATTGACTTTTCCAACAAAAATAATGATAGTTTTGCAGAAATAGATTCATTACCAGAATACGAATCGTGGAATATGAAAGACCTGGTTATTCGATATGGTGTTAGCAGTGGGAAAATATATAAAGATTTTTTAGGAAATGGTTTGCCCTATTACAAAGTAGGAAGAGAATATAGATTTGATCCGGATCAGGTGATTCAATGGGAAATTGAACTCAAAAAAATTCCATTTGGGAAAGAAGAAGAACTTATACTTCCAGGTTATCTGCAATTTATAGAAGATTTGCAACATGATTTCTACATGGCAAAGAAAGAAAAAGATCAATCAAAAATAAAAGAAATAAAACAATTAAAACGAAAATATCATATTCTTTTTTTGAAAGATAAAATTGCCATTGGAGTTATTGTTTGTTTATTTTGCGTGTTAATCGCTTTTTGCTTATTTTATTTTTTAAAATTGAATTAGCACCAAAATATAGAATTAACACAACCCAGGGCGGGCCTCTGGTCCCGCCCTCCGGTCCGCCCTGACGGCGGAGCCGGAGGCCTGCCCTGGGAAACGGGTGGCCCCCCATGGGCCGCCCTCCCATTGTTCCAAGTAAACCCACCTCAAAACAGGAGGAAACGATAAAATGTCCGATTTATTAGAACACGG
>CAZAIF010000117.1:0-5667 GCA_964485125.1 uncultured Oscillospiraceae bacterium
GCATGTACACCGCCAACTCCATGAACTGCCTGACCGAGGCCATCGGCATGGGCCTGCAGGGCAACGGCACCATCCCCGCCCCTTATTCCGCCCGGCTCCGGCTGGCCAAGCGGGCGGGCATGCAGGTGATGGAGCTGCTGCGCCGGAACATCCGCCCCCGGGACATCATGACCGCCGAGGCCTTCCACAACGCCGAGATCGTGGACATGGCCCTGGGCTGCTCCACCAACACCATGCTCCACCTGCCCGCCATCGCCCACGAGTGCGGCATCGAGATCGACCTGCACATGGTCAACGAGGCCAACGCCAAGACTCCCAACCTGTGTCACCTGGCCCCCGCCGGCCCCACCTTTATGGAGGATCTGGACCGGGCGGGCGGCGTCTACGCCGTCATGAAGGAGCTGGCCGACGCGGGGCTGATCCGCACCGACCTGATCACCTGCACCGGCAAGACCGTAGGGGAGAACATCGCCGGGGCGGTCAACCGAAACCCGGAGATCATCCGCCCCATCGACAACCCCTACATGGCCACCGGCGGCATCGCCGTCCTCTTCGGCAACCTGGCCCCCGACGGCTGCGTGGTCAAGCAGTCCGCCGTGGCCCCGGAGATGATGCGCCACTCCGGCCCCGCCCGGGTCTTCAACTCCGAGGAGGAGGCCATCGCCGTCATCTACGCCGGCGGCATCCATCCCGGCGACGTGGTGGTCATCCGCTACGAGGGCCCCAAGGGGGGGCCGGGCATGCGGGAGATGCTTAACCCCACCTCCGCCATCTGCGGCATGGGCCTGGGGGAGAGCGTGGCATTGATCACCGACGGCCGCTTCTCCGGCGCCACCCGGGGGGCCGCCATCGGCCACGTCTCCCCGGAGGCCGCCTCCGGCGGCGCCATCGCCCTGGTGGAGGAGGGGGATACCATCTCCATCGACATCCCCGCCCACGCGGTCACCCTGGAGGTGAGCGATGAGGAGCTGGAGCGCCGCCGCGCCCAGCTGGTCATGCCCGAGCCCAAGGTCAAGACCGGCTATCTGGCCCGCTATGCCAGCCTGGTCACCTCCGCCGACAAGGGCGCCGTCCTCCGCACCCTGTAAAGCAGACGCCAGCCCTCCGGGCCGGACCCGTTGCGCCCCGGCCCTTGCTTTTTTCCCGCCCAGGCCTTACAATAGGGATATACGACACACCGAAGGAGGGATCGCCCCATGGCGGACAGCCCCATGCTGAACCTGCTCCAGAGGGGGGCCTGGGGGAGATACACCCCGGAGCTCCAGCGCCTGAGCCGGTGGGAGCATTATCCGATGCTGCTCCGGGCGCTGGAGGAGCTGGACCACGGCGTGCTCTTCGTCAGCAAGATGCACGGCCTTGGCCACATCGAGCGCACCATCCTCCAGGGCGGCTTCTGCGCCATGGAGGAGGGGCTGGACCGGGAGGACACCCAGCTGCTGCTGCTGGCGTGCTCCTACCACGACGTGGGGCGGCAGAACGACTGGGTGGACGATCTCCACGGCTGGCGCTCCGCCCAACGCATCGGGGAGATCACCGGCCGGACCGGGGAGGATCTGAAGCTGCTCCAGGGGGCGGTGGACGCCCACGCCCGGAAGGAGGCCGTCCTGCGGGAGACGGTGGCAGGCTACCACCCCGCCGACCTGGAGCGGGCAGTCCGGCTGACCCAGCTGCTCAAGGACGCCGACGGGCTGGACCGGGTACGGCTGGGGGATCTGGACCCCTCCTATCTCCGCCGGGAGGTCAGCCGGGCCCGCGCCGGCCTGGCCCTGGAGGTCTACCGCCGCTATCAGACGGCCATCGGCCGCTCCCCCAAACCCTTCTTTTCCCAGGAGGAGCTGGACTATTTCCGCGCCCACAAGGGGGACCCCGTCCCGCCCCCGGAGAAAGGTTAAAATTTGCAAAAAACCTTGCAATCCCAGCCCAAAACGAGTAAACTGCTCTATAATAGCTGGAACGTCTGAAGGAGGATTCCGTTATGAAGAAATTCACGCTCCGCACGTTCACTCAGATCCTGACCGCCTGTGTGGCCATCGCCGCTCTGATCTGCGCCATCGCCGGCATGCTGGACTATCTGGGTGAGCTCACCCGCCGCAAAAAACACTATACCGAGTTCCCCCCGGAGTACGACGACTACGCCGACTGGGACGTGGACTGAGTTTCCTCTTTTTAACCTATCCACTGTGCAAAAAACAGGTGTCAGGTCAAGGCCCGACACCTGTTTTCGTTTACCGCACCCGGAGCTGTCCCAGCACGGCCCCCACTTTGTCGTGGATGACCAGGTTGGCCATTCCGTCGGCGGGGGTGGGCTGCAGGTTGATGAGCGCCAGCCGGTCCCCCCGGTAGTAGCGCAGCAGCCCAGCGGCGGGATAGACCACCAGGGAGGTGCCCGCCACGATCAGCAGGTCGGCCCGGCGGATAGCGCCCACCGCCCCGGCCACCGTGTCCTCGTCCAAGGCCTCCTCATAGAGCACCACGTCGGGCTTGATCACCCCGCCGCAGCCGCACCGGGGCACCCCGTCCCGGGCCATGACCTCCTCCAGGGAATAGAACTTGCCGCATCGGGTGCAGTGGCTCCGGCCCACCGCCCCGTGGAGCTCGTAGACGGTCCGGCTGCCCGCCTTCTGGTGCAGCCCATCGATGTTCTGGGTGACCACCGCCGCCAGCTTGCCCGCCGCCTCCAGCTCCGCCAGTTTTTTGTGGGCGGCGTTGGGCTGGGCGTCGGGAAAGAGCATCTTCTCCCGGTAAAAGCGGTAGAAGCCCTCGGTGTTCTGAACAAAGTAGCTGTGGCTCAGGATGGTCTCCGGGGGCTCGGCGTAACGCTGGTGGTAGAGTCCGTCCACGCTTCGGAAATCCGGGATGCCGCTCTCGGTGCTCACCCCCGCACCGCCGAAAAAGACGATGCTCCGGGCCTCGTCCACCCAGCGCTGCAGGGTCTGCAGCTTATCTTCCATAAAAACACCCTCCCTGTGACCGCGCCGGGCCCGTTCCGGCTGGCGGCGCGTCTGTTTCCGCCCTTGCGGCGGGATCGATTCCATGTTATCATAATGTTGAATAAATTTCTACTAAATAGACGGAAAAAATCTATTTGTATTTGACAATCATTCGCCTTTGTGTTTTACTAGTAACAAAAGCACCGCCACAGAAAGGAGCCCGTCCCCATGAACAATGAACGCCGGAAAGCGGGCCTGAAAGCCAAGATCGAAGCCGCTGCCACAGCGGTTTTTTTACGCAAGGGCTATTCCGAGACCAAGATCATCGACATCGCCAACGAGGCCCACATCTCCCCCTCCACCATCTACCTCTATTTTGACGGCAAGAAGCAGCTCTTCAACGCCCTGAACATCCCGGAGGTGGCCCAGATGCGCCCGGAGTTCGACCGGCGCCGGGAGGAGATCACCCGGATGGCCCTGCGGCTGTTCGGCGAGCGGGGGTTTGAGGCCACCACCATGGACGACATCGCCCGGGAGATCGGCTTCTCCAAGGCGGCGCTGTACCAATACTGTTCCAGCAAGGAGGACCTGTTCTTCCAGGTGCTCCAGCTCTACACCCACGCCATTCCCCCGGAGGAGGCGGTGGCCGGGGCCAACTGCGCCGACTGGCGCCAGGCCATCCACAACGTGGCGGAGAGCTACATGGCCATCTCCCGGGACTCGGACCGGGCCGCCTTTCTGGGCAGCGTGATCCGGGACTCCCACAAATTCCCGGAGTTCGGCGCGGCCTACTACGAGAAGAGCTTCTGCACCGCCCGGAACAACTTCTCGGAATTTCTCACCCGGCTCCAGCAGCAGGGCACCATCCGATCCGACCTGGACATCAAGGTGGCGGTGACCGCCTTCTTCGGCGCCCTGACCTCCTACACCATCCTCTTTGACACCATCAACGGCATCCCCCGGGACGTGGGGGAGGCGGCCTTCACCCGCACCGCCGCGGACATCTTCATTCGGGGCATCGAGGCCCGGCACGAGGAAGGCGGCCAGCCGGAGGCATGACGCAATCCAGACAAAAGCGCCCCCCGGTGCAGGGACTCCCTGCATCGGGGGGCGTGTCGTCTCCCTCCCCGGCCCGGCGGGCGGAGCAGAGCGGGGCAATTTGACTGATCGGGGCGGAGCTCACCCTTCCTCCGGCCTGGCCTCCAGCAGATGGGCCTTCACCAGCTGCCGCCGGACGGTGGCCCCGGCAAAGGTGGCCACCGCAATCTTCACAATGTCCACCACAACAAAGGGGAATACGCACACCGTCAGGGCATACCAGAGGGTGCACCCCATCTGGAGGACAAACCAGGCGGTGCCAAAGGCGTAGGTCACC
Source organism: uncultured Oscillospiraceae bacterium (assembly GCA_964485125.1). Taxonomy (GTDB): domain Bacteria; phylum Bacillota; class Clostridia; order Oscillospirales; family Oscillospiraceae; genus UMGS1766. The sequence goes on from CAZAIF010000117.1 coordinate 4,306, forward strand.
GCCATGCCCAACACCAGCCCCGCGATCGTCCAGGGGTAGCTGCCCCGGAAGCGCTCCACGAAAAAGCCGCCGATCAGGGCCAGGAACAGGAAGCCCACCAGATAGCCCCCGGTGGGCCCGGCCAGCTTGGACAGGCCGCCGGCGTAGCCGGAGAAGACCGGCAGCCCCACCATCCCCAGCAGCAGGTAGACCGCCACGCTGACGCAGCTCCACTTCCACCCCAGCAGGCAGACGGCCAGACAGACCACGAAGTTGGTAAAGGAGACCGGCACCGCGCCGATGGGGATGGACATGGGCCCCAGCACGCACATCACCGCCGCCATCAGTCCGCAGACCGCCAAAAAATAAACCGAACGCCTTGTCTGTCTCATCGCAAACGCTCCTCTTCTCGCTATCCGGCGAAGCGGCAGGCGCGGGCAGACCCGCCCGGACCGCCCCTTGCGCCCGGCGCCCCGGGCACGCTTGATGCAACACCCGCATCATAGCGGATTTTAGTCCAATTGTCAACCATAAATTAAGATTAGTTTACAATTGGCGGTGGGAGCGCGCCCGCAGCTCTATAGTCCCCCGCCCCGGGGCGCCCCGGGCTCCGGCCCCTCCATGGCCTCCTCCAGCTTTTTCAGCGCCTTCTTCTCGATGCGGGAGACATAGCTCCGGCTGATGCCGCACCGGGCGGCGATCTCCCGCTGGGTGCGGGGCGGGCCGCCGTCCAGGCCGTAGCGGCCCACGATGACCCGCTTTTCCCGCTCGTCCAGCACCCGCTCCACACAGGCGCGCACCCTCCGGCAGGCATCCCGGGTGTCCAGCTCCTCCAGCATGTCGTCCTCCACCCGGATCAGATCCAGGATGGACAGGCTGCCCCCGTCCCCGTCGTTGTCCAGGCTATCAGACAGGGAGACCTCCCCCGCCAGCTTCCGGGTCTTGCGCAGATACATCAGAATCTCATTTTCAATACACCGGGCGGCATAGGTGGTCAGCTTGATCTGTCTGTCCGGGCGGTAGGTGTTCACCGCCTTGATGAGCCCGATGGTGCCGATGCTGATCAGGTCATCCACCTCCCCGGTCTGGGTGTAATACTTTTTAACAATATGGGCCACCAGCCGCAGGTTGTGCTCGATCAGCCGGTTGCGGGCCTCCAGATCCCCCCGCCCCGCCCGCTCCAGCAGCGCCCGCTCCTCCTCCGGCTTCAGGGGCCGGGGGAAGGAGCCGCCGGTGTTCATCCGCAGGCTGAAAAAGCTGCCCTGGAAGAGCAGCAGGGCCAAAACAGAAAGCATATGCGTCAGCTCCTTTTTCACGAGTGACACATCTTATTCCCCCACCGTATGTCCAAATGCCAGTGGGGGCGAAATAGGACACGCCGGA
>CAZAIF010000118.1:0-5666 GCA_964485125.1 uncultured Oscillospiraceae bacterium
TGGAGTTGCCGTACACGCTGTTCTTCACGATCAGGGTGGTGGGCTCGTCGGTGACATTGCCGCCCGAGGCGATGGTGTCTTCAAAGACCTGATAGCCGCCCCAGAAGTCAGAGCTGAACACACGGCCCTCGCCGATCGCGGCGGAATCCACATAGTGGATGGTGCCGTTATAGAGGTTGTTGCTCAGGTGCTGGCTGGAGGAGTAGGCTACGGCGTTGGTGATGTTGAGGGAGGCGCCAAAGCCCACATAGGCGGTACCGGCCATGCTGCCGCCGCTGCCGGAGAGCACCAGGGTGCCGTCCGTGCTCCTCAGGTTGACAATGGTACTCTTGCCCCAGAACGCCGCTCCGGCGCCGATGGCGTCACGGTAATAGGCGTTGCGGGCGGTGGCGTTGTAGACAAAGCCCTCGTCCTGGGAGCCCGTAGCGGCCTCAGCCCCATCCACCATGGTGTTTGCATCAATTTTAGTGGTGATGGGTTCGTAGTCCTCCGGATTCTCCGCCGCGATGCCGATGGGGTTATCGGTGATGGTCAGAGTACCGCCGATGTTGTTCACCAGCAGGGCGGTGCCGAGCTCGGAGAGCAGGTTGCTGGTGTTAACGATCTCAGTGTTTTCGAGATTCTCGATGGTCAGGGCCGTGCTGAAATACTGGGTCATGTCGGAGTAGTCAGAGCCGGTCTGAGCGGCCCAGGTCCCGTCAGGAGACTCCTTGCTCTTGACGCAATCGGACACGGCGTACAGCAGGGAGACCACGTCCACCTTGCTCATGCTGTCCGCTCCGGAGACTTTTTCGGCCTCCGCGCCGTCCATCCCAAGCACCACGGTCGCCACAGCGTAAATCTTGGCCTCGTTGGTGTAGTCGTTGGGAGCTTCCTTGGCCTCTTCGCACTGGTCATAGGTCATGGCGGCGGAAATCAGAGCACTGGCCCGAGTCTCGCCGGTATCATTGAGCATGGTCCAGTTGGAGGTCAGGGCGTTGAACAGGGCCACATAGGCGAACTCCACGTCCACGACCTCAGTGCAGCCCAGTAGTGTGTCGTCCTCGTTGATGTTTTCCAGCAGATAGAGCTGGCCGGACGCATTCTTCTTCGTGTCGCTGTACTGGGTGTAGATGCCGTTCCAGATGCCGGCCTGGAGGGTGGCGTCCACCGCGTCGGAATACTGGTCATTGACGCCCATGCCGCCGACAGAGTCGCTGGGATAGTCGAAGCCGTTGACCAGGAGCATCTCGTCCACCACAATCTGGAACATGCGGTAGATGCCCATGGCGTACTCAAAGCCGTACATCACGTCGCCGAATTCGGACAGGCTCTCACCGGCGTTGGTGATGCCGGAGGACAGATACCAGTCCACGGCTGCGGCTTCGTCGCCGGTGATGCCGTAGTCGGCGGCGGTGCGGACGGTGCGGTTGCCGCCGATGTAAACGGAGCCGTCAGCATTGACCGCGTCTACCGTGGCGGTGTAGTCGCCGTCCGCCATATTGGGGGCATAGGTCGTCAGCGTTATCGTCGTTCCATCGGCCAGAGTGAGGACGGCGGAATTGTCGTCATACTCATCGTTCACCACATAGATGGTGGTGGCATAGTCGCCCACGCCGGTGGACAGATAGTAGGCAACGTTGCCCTCCGTCGCCACACCGGTGACCGTCAGGGTGTCCTCGACAATCGTGGCGGTCACGCCCGCCGCCTGCTGGGTCAGACCGCTGTCGGTGTAGACGGTGATGTCGCCGGTATAGGACGTGGGCACATAGGCGGCCTCGCCGTCTTCGCCCTCGTCGTATACGCCGTAGTACGCAACGGAGATGACGCCGTCATCGGTGATCTCCTTCTGGCTTTTCACGAAAACATACTGCTTCAGGGCCAGCATGCCAGTCAGGCCGCTGCTGGCGGAACTGCTCTGCCCGCCTCCCTCTGGCGGGCCGCCCACGTCTTCCTCTGCGGCCAGCGCGGCTATGCCGCTTACGGAAAACAGCATGAGCACAGAGAGCAGAATGGAAAGCATTCTGGCGGCTGCGTTCTTTCTCACGTTCTTAAAACCTCCTTAAACCTGAACTTTTCCTGTTGTTCCATGTAGATACTAGACTGGGACAAACGGGATATCTCTCCGTGCGATCCCCCCTCTCTTGTGCAAAACGGCGATATAGAACGGACGCTTGACCCGTTATTTTTATGATAATGTCAAAGACATCCTTTGTCAAGGAAAAGTTGTGTAAAAAGGGAAAAGCATAGAATTGCAATATAATTTGCAATTGAAAATAAAGGCAAAGGCAGGGAAGATAACTTTGGCGGGACCTGTTCGGCAAGGCGGCGTGGTGCTGGACGACGGGCCGTTCCTGGCCTGCGAGTCCTCCCTCCAGCACAAGGCGGTCATGCGCTCCGGCGGGGCGGTTTTCCGCTCCGCCTTTTTGCGCCCCCATTCTTCTTATGGGTGAAGGGACGGAAAGCGCGCTTGACATCTCCCGGGGAGTGTGGTACACTGAAAATGGAAAGCGTACTTTACGAGATGCCGAGCGGCGAAAGGGGGGCGATGCAAGCTGTGAAAAACCGTCTGGAGGAGATCCGCAAGGGCCGGGGGATCACCCAGGAGGAGCTGGCGGCGGCGCTGGAGGTGTCCAGGCAGACCATCGGCTCCCTGGAGAACGGCCGCTATAACCCGTCCATCCTGCTGGCCTTCAAGATCGCCCGGTATTTCGGCATGCGGATCGAGGACATTTTCATCTATGAGGAGGGAGCCCAATGAGGAAGAAAGCGGGAAACTGGCTGGCCCTGCTGCTGGTGTTCGCCTACCTCTTCGTGGAGGGCTGCGCCGTCTGCTGCCGCCTCCGGCTGGAGAAGGAGATGTGACCGCTTCTGGAGAAAAAAGGCCCATCCGGCGGGAGCACCGCCCCGCTTTTGACAAAACGACCCGCCGCGGCGCCCATGCGCCGCGGCGGGTCGTTGTTTATGGTGTTCTGGGACAGGCTCAGAGATAGCGCCCGGTCACGCTCTCCGGGTTGGCGGCGATGTCCGCCGGGGCGCCGGCGGCGACGATCCGCCCGCCCTCGGCCCCGCCGCCGGGGCCCATATCGATGACGTAGTCGGCGCTGCGGATCACGTCCAGGTCGTGCTCGATGACCACCACCGTGGCCCCCTGGCCGATCAGGGTGCGGAACACCCCCAGCAGGGTCTGTACGTCCAGGGGGTGCAGGCCGATGGTGGGCTCGTCAAAGACAAAGACCGTGTCCCCCTGGCCCCGGCCCATCTCGCTGGCCAGCTTCAGCCGCTGGGCCTCGCCGCCGGACAGGCTGGGGGTGGCCTCCCCCAGGGTGAGGTAGCCCAGCCCCAGGTTTTCCAGCACCTCCAGCCGCTGCCGGACGGATTTCCACTTGCCGCAGGCGTTCAGGGTGGCTTTCACGTCCATGGCCATCAGCTCGGGCAGGGAGCGCTCCGCCCCGTCCGCCGTGGGCAGGGCCACCCGCCCGGCGTCCTTGCCGTACCGGGCCCCCCGGCACTCGGGGCAGGGGATGTCCACGTCGGGCAGGAACTGGACGTCCAGGCTGATGGAGCCGGTGCCGTCGCACACCGGGCAGCGCAGCTTTCCGGTGTTGTAGGAGAAGTCCCCGGCCTTGTACCCCAGGGCCTTGGCCTGGGGGGAGCGGGCATACAGCTTGCGCAGCTCGTCGTGGATGTTGGCGTAGGTGGCCACGGTGGAGCGGACGTTGAGGCCGATGGGGGTGGCGTCGATCAGCTTGACCCGGGCGATCCCCGGGGCCTCCACCCCCCGCACATGGCCGGGCAGGGGCCGGCCGGCGATGGCCGCCTCCAGGCCGGGGATCAGGCTCTCCAGGATCAGGGTGGTCTTGCCCGAGCCGGACACCCCGGTCACCGCCGTCAGCTTCCCCTTGGGGAAGTCGGCCTCCAGGGGCTTCACCGTGTGGATAGCCCCGGTGGACAGGTGGATGCTGCCCTGGGCGAACAGATCCCCGGTTCCCTCCTTGGGGGCCGTCCCGGCCCGGCCGGAGAGAAAGGGGCCGATCAGGGAGTTTTGCTCCGCCCCCAGAGCCGCCGCCGTCCCCTGGGCGATGACCCTTCCGCCGTCGGCCCCCGCCCCGGGGCCCATCTCGATGATCCAGTCCGCCTGGGAGAGGATCTGGGTGTCGTGATCCACCAGCACCACCGAGTTGCCGTCGGCTGCCAGATCCTCCATCACCCCGGTGAGGCCGGCGATGTTGGCGGGGTGGAGGCCGATGGAGGGCTCGTCCAGCACATAGAGCACCCCGCTGGTCCGGTTGCGCACCGCCCGGGCCAGCTGCATCCGCTGCCGCTCCCCGGTGGAGAGGGTGGAGGCGGCCCGGTCCAGGGTGAGATAGCCCAGCCCCAGCTCCATCAGCCGCCGGGCGGCGGTCTGGAAGGAGGCGCAGATCCGCTCCGCCATGGGGCGCATCTCTCCGGGCAGGGAGCCGGGCGCCCCGGCCACCCAGCCCACCAGCTCTTTCAGGGTCATCTGGCAGGCCTCGTCCAGGCCGATGCCCCGCAGCCTGGGGGCCCGGGCGGCCTGGGAGAGCCGGGTGCCGCCGCAGTCGGGGCAGACCTCCTCCTTCAGAAACTTCTCCACCCGCTTCATGCCCTTTTCGTCCTTGACCTTGGAGAGGGCGTTTTCCACGGTGTACACCGCGTTGAAAAAGGTGAAATCCAGCTCGGTGGCCTGGTTGGTGGACTTGGAGCGGTAGAGGATGTGTTTTTTCTCCGCCGGGCCGTCAAAGACGATCTCCCGCTCCCGGGGCGTCAGCTCCCGGAAGGGCACGTCGGTGCGCACCCCCATCTCCCGGCAAACGTCGGTCATCAGCGACCACATCAGGGCGTTCCAGGGGGCCACCGCCCCCTGGTCGATGGTCAGGGATTCGTCGGGCACCAGGGTGGAGCGGTCCACGGTGCGCACCACGCCGGCGCCGCCGCAGCGGCGGCAGGCCCCCTGGCTGTTGAAGGCCAGCTCCTCCGCCCCGGGGGCGAAGAAGTGCGCGCCGCACTGGGGGCACTCCAGCTCCTGCCCCGCCGCCACCGCCAGGGTGGGGGGGAGGTAGTGGCCGTTGGGGCAGCGGTGGCTGGCCAGCCGGGAGTACATCAGCCGCAGGCTGTTCAGCAGCTCGGTGCCGGTGCCGAAGGTGCTGCGGATGCCGGGCACCCCGGGCCGCTGGTGCAGGGCCAGGGCGGCGGGGACATAGCGCACCTCGTCCACGTCGGCCCCCGGGGCCTGGGTCATCCGGCGGCGGGTGTAGGTGGACAGGGACTCCAGATACCGCCGGGAGCCCTCGGCATAGAGCACCCCCAGGGCCAGGGAGGATTTCCCCGAGCCGGACACCCCGGCGATGCCCACGATCCGGTGCAGGGGCACCTGGACGTCGATGTTTTTCAGATTGTGTACCCGGGCTCCCCGGATTTCGATGGCTCCGGGGGCGTCAGCGCGGCGGTTCATCAGCAGATCTCTCCCTTGTGGTAAGTCGTGAAATTACTATACCACACCCCGCCGGCGGCCACAATCCCCTCCCTTTCCCCTCAAAAATGCACCGGGCCCGGGGGACGTGCCCCGGGCCCGGCGCAGCGGCGGGCGGCGCCATCAGGATGAAACCGCTGTGGGATTTTGGAACGATTGGGACAAAAAACGATCCCGAAGCCGTAATGGCTTCGGG
>CAZAIF010000119.1:0-5658 GCA_964485125.1 uncultured Oscillospiraceae bacterium
CTCTGATTTTGGTGCCAGCCCCCTTTGCCAACGATTTTGTTACACATACTTAAATCATCATTAACTTGATTTTACAATCATCCGATGATAAAATTAAAATGAAACCAGCTGATTGATCAGATGGTGTCGTCAATAAAAGTATGATAAAAGCAGCGTAAGGCAAAAAATGGCGAGAGAACAGGAGCGACACGATTAAGCGATGGAGCGTGGGAGAAAATCCGGCCGTACACTAATAGGAAGGAGTTTGTTAAAATGAAACTTCGAGGAATAATCACCCCGTTAATCTGTCTGGCGCTGCTTTTGTGTGCCTGTGGCAGCAATGCAACCTCGGTAAACGCTGACAGAATAGACGAAATCAACCAGGAAGAAACATATGCCAGCGGAATAACATCTCTGTCCGTTATTGTTGACTCTATAAGTGACTTATATGAGTTGGCCGAGGTGATTGCCGATGTGCAGGTGCTTAGTACGGAAACAATTGATGTAGACGGCTTCCCTCAGACGGTATCCACGGCGGAGATCCTGATCGCCTACACAGGAAATATCCAAGAGGGCGATACGATTTACATACGAGAGGAAGGTGGGGCGTTGAATGGCACCACATACTCAATTGGTGTCCCAACACTTCAGGCAGAGGATCATGCATTGCTCTTTCTGATTGACAGTGGACTGGATAACGAGAACGAATATTGTATTGTCGGTGCTTATCAAGGAAAATTTATCGAGAGAGAGGGATATTATTTTCAGCAGGCAACAGAAGATGTCAAGCTGGACACCTCTGAATACTATCCCCAGAATGAGGCAGGCATACAGAATATGCTCATGGCATTTTCTGCTTAGCTTTTCTCATAATGCTAAATACTGCGGCTGTCACCATTTGCTTTTTTCTGTCTAGGCATTGTTTGAAAAATCGAGAGAATGGTGTTAAAACAACAGGATAGCGATAGCGGCAGGGTTGACGAAGGCCAGGAATGAGGCCTCCAGCTTGTCATATCTGGCAGCAATTCTGCGGAACAATTTGATTTTCTATTTTAAAAATGGCGGGTAAATTTACACAAAGTTCACGTTTGCTTCATTGACGAAGCATCATTTCCGTATTAAGATACCCAATAGAAAATCAAAATGAATGGGGCATCGCTGTGATCCGAAATTTTTTTAGTCGACTGATGTACGGCCGCTATGGTTCCGACCAACTGAACACCTTTCTGTTTGTGCTCTTTTGGCTGTTGTGGCTGGTGGATCTCTTTGTTCGGAACGCCCTGGCCTCGTCGATTCTCAACATCGTCTCCCTGATGGTGCTGCTCTTCGCGCTCTTCCGCATCATGAGCCGCAATTACAGCCGCCGCAGGGCGGAGAACGACGCCTTCCTAAAGGTGTTCGGCCCGGTGATCCACTGGTTCAAGCGCAAGCGCAACCAGGCCCGGGACAAGGACCACGTCTATTTCAAGTGCCCCACCTGCTCCCAGGTGCTCCGGGTGCCCCGGGGCAAGGGCAAGATCTCCATCACCTGCCGCAGCTGCGGCACCGTCTTCCAGGAGAAGACCTGAGCCCAGTCTCCCCGCCCCGCCCGCCGTCCGGGCGGGGCGCTTTTCTTTTTCCTGCTCCCCGCCCCGGCTTGCAGGATTTTTCCGCAAAAACCTGCACGCCTCCTCCCCCGCTCTCTGGCCCGGAGGACCTCTCTCCCGCCGGAGCCCGTCCGCTCCGGCGGATTTTTGATGGGGCGGACGAAAGCCCTGCCCCTCAGCGGGGATTTTTCCGCTTTCGATAGATTTTGCAATTTTCAAAATTAGCTCTTGCATTTTACAGTGAGCATGCTATACTGTAACTTGCAGCAAGCACTTAAATAAAACTATTTCGGAAAAGGAGGCAGGATCATGGCGCTGAAATTAGAGAAGCTTGACGGCTGGAACATTATCTATTCCGAACACCCCTCCGGGGAAAAGGTGCTGTGGGACGTCACCGGCACCGGCACCCACTTCGAGGTGCCCACGGCCGTCACGGAGATCCGCAAGCGGGCCTTTGACCGAAACAACTGCCCCCATCTGGAGCAGGTCTACATCCCCGAGCAGGTCCAGGTCATCCACCGGGACGCCTTCGACGGCTTTGACAACAGCCTGGTGATCCGCTGCGCCTGCCAGTACAAGCCCGAGGGCTACTACGAGGGGGAGTATGTGGAGGAATTCCAGGAGGACGGCGCCACCTACTACATCACCCACTATGGCAGCTGGCTGCGCCGCTCGGTGGTGCTGCGCAGCCGGGACAGCGCGGGGCAGCTCACCTGGATCTCCAGCGCCCCGGACAGCGAGATCTCCCAGCGGCCCCGGGTCCAGTGGGGCTGCCGCCGGGAGGAGCAGGCGTAAAGGTCGGGACAGATACAGAACCAGAAAACAAACCGGCCCCGCCTGTCTACGGACAGGCGGGGCCGGATTTTTCTCTATGGGCGGCGGCGGGGTTTCCCTCAGCTGCGCTTCAGCAGCCCCTTCTCCAGATCCTCCAGGGCCCGCTGCTTCATGACGTAGTGGAGCTTCTTGCCGGTGGCGGTGTGGGGCAGCTGGTCCACCAGCCGGTAGTAGCGGGGGCGCTTGTAGGCGGAGAGCATGGGAGTCTCATTGCAGTAGTCCACCAGGGAGCGGATGGTGAGCTCCGGGTCCCCGGGCACCACATAGGCCACCACCACCTGGCCCCGCACCTGGTCGGGCACGGCAGTGACCAAGCTGTCAGAGACGCCGGGGTGCTGATTGAGCACCTCCTCGATCTGGGTGGGGTAGATGTTCTCGCCGGAGCAGATGATCATGTCGTCCTTTCGTCCGCAGATGGTGACAAACCAGTCCTCGTCCCAGGTACCCAGGTCGCCGGTATACATCCAGCCCTTGTAGAATTTCTTGGCCTGCTCCTCCGGGTTCTCGTAGTAGCTGTAGGTGGTCTTCTCCGGGCAGAAGATAATGACCTCGCCGGTCTCCACCCCGTCGTGGGCGACCATCTCGTCGGGCTCCGCCTTCCGGTCATCGTAGACCTTGACCACCCGCACCTCGTCGTCAATGCAGCTCCTGCCGGCGGTGCCGGAGTGCTCTGGCAGGTCGTAGGGCCGCAGGAAGGAGTTCCACAGGGTCTCAGTGGTGCCGTAGCCGTTGTAGATGTTGGGGGTGAGCACCTGCATGTACCGGATGCAGGCTGCCTTCTCAAAGGGGGCGCCCATGGTGATCAGCCCCCGCAGGCGGCTCAGGTCCACCGGGTTTTTCTCCTGGGAGCGGCACAGCATCTCCAAAGAGGAGGGGGCGCCCATGGCGAAGGTGACGCCGTACTCCTCAATGGTCTGGAGGCTGAGCTTGGGCTGGAACACCCGGGAAATAATAGTGCAGGCCCCCACATAGAAGGTGGGGCAGGGGCCGCCCACGTGGACGCCCCCCCGGTGGAACCAGGGGGTCATGTTCAGCAGCACGTCAAAGGCGTTCAGGGGGTAGTGCATGATGATGTCGTGGGCGCTGAGCACCTCGTTGATGTCGTTGACCGGCACGCTCTTGGGCAGGGCGGTGGTGCCCGAGGTGCACAGCCGCACCACCTCGTCGTAGATGTGGGGACGCACCTTCATCTCCGGGTCGGTGATAAGCTGGCCCCGCACATAGTCCTCATAGGAGATGTGGCCCTCGGGCAGGGGGACCCCCTTCTGATTGTCCGCCATGACCACGCTGATGGGCTTGTAGTGGGCCAGCTCCACCGCCTGGGCCGCCATGGGGGCGATGTCGGCGGAGTAGATGAAAATCTTGGGCCGGTTGTGGTCGATGAGCAGGGCGGTCTCCCCGGCGGAGAGGTTGAAGTTGCAGGGGTTGACGATGGCCCCCAGCTTCCGGGGGGCGATGTAGCTGAAGGCGAACTCCGGGCAGTTGAGCAGGGAGGTCATCACCACGTCGTTCTTCCCCACCCCGTCGGCGGCCAAGGCGTGGGCAAGCCGGTTGGCCTCGTGGTTGAGCTCGTTGTAGTTCCACTGGCGATGGGTGGCCGGGTCGATCATGGCGGTCTTTTTGGCGTAGCGCCGCACGTTGCGGTAAAAGCCGTTCAGCCAGGTGTACTCGTGCTCAAAGGTGTCCCGGAACATGGTGTCGTCATAGGTGCGTTTCATGGCTCCTCCTTCCCGCGCCTGGGGCGCGTCGCAGGCGGAGAGGTACTCCGCCCGGGTGGTGCGTTGGGTGTACAGGTTGGTGCCGCTGGTGCGGTCGCATTGGACAAATCCCTTGTCCGCCAGCCGGGACAGGGAGGTCATCAGGGTGGACAGGCTCCACTGGCGCCGGGGCCGGACGGCCTGCTGGATCTGCTTGGCGGTCAGGGGGCCTCCGGCGTCCCAGATCACCTGCATGATGTCCCGCTCGGCGGAGCCCAAGGTACGTTTTCTGGCCATTATGTCGTCTCTCCTTCTGTGATTCGGAGGGCGGCAGGGGCTCACCGCCCCGCCAGCTCCTCCATTCGCCGGTGGTGCTGGGGCAGCTTGTGCTTCAGGGAGATGGGCAGATAGTCCCCGTCCCGGACAAAGCAGTGGTCGGTGGTCCCCCGGTAGCAGAGCTTGCCGCTCTCCTCGCTGACCACCTCATAGGAAAAGCGCATCCGCACCCCGGTGTAGGACGCCAGGGTGACCGCCACCCGATAGTGCTCCCCGAAGCGCAGAAAGTTCAAGAACTCTCCCGCCGCGGCGGTACAGGGGACGATCACCCCGGCGCGCTCCATCTCCGGGTAGTTCATCCCCATGGCGTCCAGCCAGTCCAGCCGGGCGTCCTCCAGAATGCGCAGGTAGTTGGAGTGGTGAACCACCCCCATCCGGTCGGTCTCATAGTAACGCACCCGGCTGCGCCAGATCCAAGGCTCCTTCATGGGCGGCCTCCTGTCTATTATACAAAATTCCACTATTCGTATAATGTATTATACGTCTTAGCGTACCGGCATTATACAAAAAATGCCGCTCCATGTCAACTATTTCCCGCAAATAAATTCGGGAGCAAAAAGGTCACCGGAAGGCGGCCTTTTTCTCGTATTGTGGAAAAGAATGCGGTATAGGTGTGGGGTGATAAACATGCTGGTAAAGAACGCAGAAAATAGAGGACAGTTTGAATTTGTAAGTTTAGAGGAGATGGTTCCGGGAGATCACTTGCTGCGGAAGATCGATGCGGCAATCGACTTCAAGAAAATTTACGAATTTGCAGAGGATCTGTACTGTGCGGTCTCCGCTTACAAGTCCCCGCAAAAAGGTATTCGAAGATGGACGTGTGCTGTCCACCGCTTACAAACGCCCACAGGCCAGAAAGGGCGGACACGAGTGGTGGAAGTATGTCTATGACGAGTATTATGACTGTGTGATCTGCCCGGAATTCCAAACCTTGACTTACCGCACGACCAACCGGGACGGATACCGGGAATACAAAAGCGACCCCAGGATCTGTGCCGGTTGTTCCACCCGCCATCTGTGTACCTGCTCCAGAGACTGCGTCAAGACCGTACAGCGGCATATCTGGAAAGACTATGAGGAATTGGCTGATGACGCCCGCTATACGCCTAAGAAAAAACTTCTTGACAGCATCGAGCTAAAGTGTTATAGTAAGCTAAACTGTTGAAAGAGCGTAAGTAGGCTGTGCAGGTACTGTTCAGAGAGCCGCCGATGGTGGGAACGCGGCC
>CAZAIF010000120.1:0-5431 GCA_964485125.1 uncultured Oscillospiraceae bacterium
CCTGGGACGCCGCCCGGAGGGGCTGCGCCGGAACAGGCACAGGCCCTTGGGCTAGCCTGGGGCCTGCGCCTGTTTTGGTCTATCCGGCTGCGGCGCCGGCGGTCTTATCTCTCTGCACGCTCTCTCCCGCGCACGCCCGCGCCGCAGGCCGTCAGCTCAGCTGCTTACTCCAGGGGAGCGTTGACGCCCTCCACCAGAGCATCCAGGGCGGCCTGGACAGAGGCGTCGTCAGAGGCGATGGTGCCCTGGGCGATCTGCTCGCCGAAGGAGGCGGTGGGATCCCAGAACTTACCGCCGACGGTCTGCACCACGGCGTAGGCGGACTGCTCGGTCAGGCCGGTGACGCCCTTGTTGGCGGCCACGGCGGAATCGGAGGCGGCGGCAATGTTGGAGGGAGCCAGCTCACGGGCCTCATAACGGGCGACCTGGGCCTCCTCGTTGGTCAGGAACTCGGCCAGCAGCACGGCCCAGCCGGCGTTCTCGGAATAGGGGTTGACACCCATCAGCTTGTAGCTGGCCACAGAGCCCATCTGGACCTGCTCGCCATCGACGGTGTAGGTGGGCAGCTTGCAGGCCACATAGTCGTCGCCGAAGTTGTTCTGGACGGTGGTGCTGTCCCAGCAGCCGGAGATCACGGCGCACAGGCTGCCGCTGTTGATCTGGTTGGAGATGTCGCCGTCAGCAATGGCCAGGAAGGCGGGGTCGGCGGCGATGTCCAGCATGGCCTGGGTCACCTGGACGCCGGTGATGCCGGAGGGAGAGGTGCCGTTCCAGTCGATGGTGGTGGTGCCGTCATCATTCAGCACGGTAGTGAAGCCCGCGCCATAGAAGAAGCCGGCGTTGTACCAGCCGGAGGCCAGAGTCATGCCCACCTGCTTGCCGGCGGCGTTGGCGGCCTCCAGCAGGGTATCCCAGCTCTGAGCCTGCTCGGCGGAGACATAGGTGGGATCATAGAACATGAAGTAGCCGTCCGCGGAGAAGGGGAAGGCGTACAGGGTGTCGTTGTAAGTAGACACGGCCACGGAGCCCTCGCTGTTGGCGCTCATCACGTCGTCCAGGGTCTTGCCCGCATAGGTCTGGAGCACCTGGTCCATGGTGTCATCCAGAGCCAGCAGGGCGCCGGCGGTCACCAGGTCGGCCAGCTGGTCGGAGGCGAAGGCGTACACATCGGCGGCGGACTCCACGTCGGTCAGGATGTCGTCCTTGGCAGTGGACTCGGACTCCACGCCGATCTGGATGTCAAAGGTCTGGTCGGGATAGGCGGCCTTGAACTGCTCCACCAGCTCTGCCAGCAGGGTCTGATCCTCCTCGGCGCCCCACAGGCGCAGGGAGATGGTCTCGCCGGTGCCGGCAGGCGTCTGGGCGGAAGCATCGTCACCGGAGGTGTCGCCGGTGGACTGGCTCGCGGAGCCGGGGTTGGAAGTGGTCGCGCTTTGATTGCCGCAGGCGGCCAGCGCGAAGAGCATCAGCGCCGCCATCAGCAGGGCAGTCAGTTTTTTCATTGTTTTTACCTCCATTTTGCTAGTTAAGGCCGGACCTCCTCGAGGGCAACCGGTTGCTTTCCGAACCTTATCAACCCCAGTATAACAGGCCGTATTTTTGTTGTCAATGAACAAATCGCACAGCCTTAGGCCATCTTCTTTGGAGGATTTGCCCATCTGTTTTTTCATTTTTTCTTCAGTCAGAAATTTCTCGCGCAATCGGTTGTCCTGCGAGAGCCTAAAATCGCCCTCTCCCCCCGCCGTTCACTTGGTGGAATCCCGCAAAATCACCTGATACCCAGGCAACACCGTGCTCTGGGCCTGACCGGTCTTCAGCAGCTCCAGCAGGGTGCGGCAGGCGACCCGGCCCAGCTCCACCGCGTCAAAGCGCAGGCTGGTCACCGAGGGAATCAGGTTTTCCAGCAGGCTGTTGTCATAGAAGCAGGCCACCTTCATCTGCCCGGGCACTGCCACCCCCTGCTCCCGCAGCTGGGGCAGGGTCAGGTTGCAGATAAAATCATCCATGCACAGCACGCACTCCACCCGGCGCTCCACGCACTGTCGGACGGCGGCGGACACCCGGGCGCTGTTCACCGCCTCCGGGAAAACCAGCTGCTCCTCCCAGGGCAGCCCGGCCTGGAGACATGCCTCCCGGAAGCCCTGGAGGCGGCTGCGGGTGACGGCGTAGTTCTCATCCCCCGCCAGCAGGGCCATCCGCCGGATTCCCCGGCCGATCAGCAGCGCCGTCAGATCCCGGCAGGCCTCCCGGTTACTGTTGTCCACACAGATCATCTGAGGGTCCGGGGCGTCCCCCATCACCACCGAAGGGACATGGCGCTCCTGGAGCAGGGAGATCACTTGGGACTCCACCTTGCTCCGGGCCACAATCACGCCGTCCACCTTCTGGTTGTCCAGGATGCGCCGCATCTGGTGGGTGGAGTGCTCGTCGTCCATGGCCACCAGCACGTCATAGTCGTGCTCCGAGGCCACCTGGCTGATGCCCAGCATACACTCCCGAAAAAAGACTCCGTCGATCCCCCCCACCGACACCGGCAGCAGCAGCCCCAGGTTGAAGGTGCGGCTGTAGGCCAGACTCCGGGCCACCGCGTTGGGGCGGAAGTTGTGCTCGGCGATAAAGTCCAGCACCCGCTTCCGGGTCTGGTCACTGAGCCGCCCCTTGCCGGAGATGGCCCGGGAAACCGTGGTCTTGCTGACCCCCAGCGCTCTGGCCACATCATCAATGGTATAGACCTTCTTTTCCTTCACACTGACCGCCCCTTTAATAAATTTTCATAAAACCTGTGGACAACCGGTTGCCATTCGTGTTTGAATACTGTAATATTATCAGCAAATCTCACATCCCGTCAATGGCAGGGCGGCCAAAGGGACAATTTTTCCAAGACAGACAGAGGAGCGATGGATATGGACAAACTGTGGTACGGCGCCGCCTACTACACCGAGTACATGCCCCAGGAGCGGCTGGAGGAGGACATGGCGCTGATGGAGCGGGCGGGCTTCAACCTGCTCCGGGTGGCCGAGTCCACCTGGAGCACCTGGGAGCCCCGGGAGGGGGAGTTCGACTTCTCCCAGCTGCTGCGGGTGCTGGACGCCGCCCAGGCCCACGGCCTGGACGTGATTGTGGGCACCCCCACCTACGCCATCCCCCCCTGGCTGGCCCGGAAATACCCCGACGTGCTCTCGGACACCCACAGCGGCCCCTGCCGCTACGGGCCCCGGCAGAACTTCGATCTGACCCACCCGGGCTACCTGTTCCACGCCGAGCGGATCATCCGCAGGCTGATGGAGGCGGTGCGGCCCTACCGGTGCGTGGCGGGCTTCCAGCTGGACAACGAGACCAAGCACTATGACACCTGCTCCCCCCGGGCCCAGGGGCTGTTCAAGCGGTGGCTCCAGGAGCGCTTCACCCTGGAGGAGCTGAACCGGGAGATGGGCTTCGCCTACTGGTCCAACGGCCTGGGCTCCTGGGACGACCTGCCCGACGTGCGGGGCACCATCAACGGCAGCTTCGGGGCCGAGTACCAGGCCTTCCAGCGCCATCTGGTCACCGAATTCCTGCTCTGGCAGCGGAGGATCGTGGACGAGTACCGGCGGGAGGACCAGTTCGTCACCCACAACTTCGACTACGAGTGGCGCAACTACTCCTTCGGCCTCCAGCCCGACGCCGACCAGTTTGACGCCGCCCAGGCCCTCACCGTGGCCGGCTGCGACATCTACCATAAAGGAGAGGACGCGCTGACCGGGGCGGAGATCACCTTCGGCGGCGCCCTGGCCCGGGGGCTGAAACAGGACAACTACCTGGTGCTGGAGACCCAGGCCCAGGGCAACTTCGGCTGGCTGCCCTACCCGGGCCAGCTGCGGCTGCAGGCCTTCAGCCACCTGGCCTGCGGGGCCAACTGCGTGGAGTACTGGCACTGGCACAGCATCCACAACGCGGTGGAAAGCTACTGGAAGGGGGTGCTCAGCCACGACCTGACAGCCGGGGCCACCTACGCCGAGGCCGCCGCCATCGGCCGGGACTTCGCCCGGCTCTCCCCCCACCTCTATGACCTGGACAAGGACTGCCGGGTGGCCGTCATGGTGAGCAACCGCTCCCTCTCCGGCACCCAGTGGTTCCCCACCTGCCAGCAGGGGGAGGTGCCGGAGCACAACTACAACGACTACCTGCGCTGGCTGTGCGACAGCCTCTACCGGCTCAATGTGGAATACGACATCCTCTCCGACCAGGAGCGGGACTTCTCCGGCTACGACGTGCTGGTGCTGCCCTGCCTCTACGCCATGCCCGAGGCGCTGTCCCAGGCGGTGGACAGCTATGTCCGGCAGGGGGGACATGTGATCGCCTCCTTCCGCACCGGCTTCGCCGGCGAGCACCTGAAGATCTACCACGACGCCCAGCCCCACGGCCTCACCGGCTGCTTCGGGGTACACTACGACCGGTTCACCAGACCCCAGGGGGTGGAGCTGGCCGGGGACGCCCTGGAGCTGCCCGCGGGGGTGGCGGTCTCCGACTGGATGGAGCTGCTGGAGCCGGAGGGAGCCCAGGTGCTCTGCCGCTACCGGCACCACACCTGGGGGGACATTCCCGCCGTCACCTGCAACCGCTACGGCGCCGGGGAGGCGGTCTACCTGGGCTGCTGCTTCGCCCCCGAGGGACTGGACGCCCTGCTGCGGCAGCTGCTGCCCCGGTTCGGGGTGGCCCCCTCCCCCCTCACCTACCCGCTGGTGGTCAAGCAGGGGGTCAACGGCCTGGGCCGCCGGGTGACCTACTATCTCAACTACTCCCGCCAGCCCCGGCAGGTGGACTGCCCCCATCCCGCCGCCGCCTCCCTGCTGGACGGGCGGGCCTTGGCGGCGGACGAGCCCTTCTCCCTGGAGGGCTGGGGCGTGGCCATTCTGGAGTCCGACGCCTGAGGCGGCAAATACAACACAAAGATCAGGCCGCCCGGCGGAACAGCTCTGCTGTTCCGCCGGGCGGCTTTACCGTGGCGTCAGACAGTTTTATCTCCCAGAACGCCCCGGAAAGCCGGTCAAGATCCTGGACATCCCGCCCCGCTGGGCGATCGCCCCTTGGGCCAGGGGCAGCTCCTCCACCACCGCCCCGGTGGGCAGCGGGGCGCCAAAGCGGTATCTTCGGATCATATCGTGTCCCTCTCCTCTCCGCCCCGCCGCCGGACAGGCCGGCAGACGCGGGGCGTCAGTTTCGCACCTCCATTGCAGCGGCGGCGGATGGGCACGAAACGAAAAGCCCGCCGGGGAAGTCCTCCCGGCGGGCCTTTGTATATCGGTATGGGTTTTTGCTCAGGCGGGCTCCTCAGCGAAGTTGCCGGTGTAGAGCTGGTAGTACTTGCCTTTCTTGGCGATCAGCTCATCGTGGGTACCCCGCTCGATGATGCGGCCCTGCTCCATGACCATGATGCAGTCGGCGTTGCGCA
>CAZAIF010000121.1:0-5357 GCA_964485125.1 uncultured Oscillospiraceae bacterium
AACTTTCAAAACTGAATACCAGCCGCCCACCGGCGGCACCACCGAGCAGGAAATTAGAAAAATGGTTCCCTGCTCTTTTTATGCCCGGACGCCGGGAGAAAGGAGGACACTGCTTGCCATGCCCGCACTTTGATGTGAAAATCATCCAACGCAGCAAGCGCCAGTCAGCCGTTGCGTCTGCCGCCTACCAGAGCGGGGAACGGCTGTTTTCCGAATACGACCAGAAGCAGAAATACTATTCCCATAAAAGCGAAATCGTCCACACCGAAAACATGCTGCCGCCCCATGCCCCGCCGGAGTACGCAGACCGGAATATCTTGTGGAACGCCTCCGAAGCGATTGAAAAGCACTGGAACTCCCAGCTTGCCCAGAGGTTTGTGGCTTGCCATACCGAGGGAACTTCCCCGGTCACAGTACGCCGACCTTTTGATGAAAACAACAAAAAACGAGTGTTCATACAGCGTTTCAAATGCTATAAGAACACTCGTCATGGTACGGCAGAAGGGACTCGAACCCCCGACCTACTGGTTCGTAGCCAGTCACTCTATCCAACTGAGCTACTGCCGCATACTGCCCGCTCACTGACAGCTTATATATACTAACACAGCGGCAGACAAAATGCAAGTCTTTTTTTCGCAAACTTAGGGATTTGCGAGGATTTTTTTGATCTCCTCCGGCACGTCAACACATACCCGGGAGTATTTGTCCCGCAGAGCGGGGGCGGCCCCGGCCATGATGTAGGGCCGGGCGGCAAACTCCAGCATGGGCACGTCGTTCCAGTTGTCCCCGAAGGCGACGGTGCGCTGCCGGGGGATGTCAAAGAGGCGGCAGACGGCGGCCAGCCCCCTTCCCTTGTCGGAACAGCTGAAGTCGATCCAGCTTGCCCCGGAGACCGCCACCCGGGAGCAGTGACCCCAGGCGCGCCGAAACTTCCCCTCAAAGCCGGAGGAGCCGCCGGGACACCAGACCGCGAGCTTCATGACCTGCTCCGGGAAGTGGTCGAAGTCCTCGATGTAGCGGACCTGGAGCTTCTGGACCTGCTCCAGCTGATGGACAAAGGCGGGACTCCTGGGCATGGCCACGCTCTCCCCCGCCCCGTCGGCCAGGAATTCACAGTCGGGCAGAGAGTGGACATACCGGGCGATGGCCAGGGCGGTGCCCCGGTCAAAGGCGCTGGAATAGATCAGCTTGTCCTGGTAGTAGACGCCGCCCCCGTTTTCGATCACGAAGGCCATCTTGTCCGCCACCGGGGCAAACAGCGCCCGCAGGCTGGGGTACTGCCGCCCGCTGGCCGCGACAAAGAGCCAGCCCGCGTCCCAGGCCGCCCGCACCTGCCGGTGGACGGACTCGGAGATGACTGTTTCCTCCTCCGGGATCAGCGTGCCGTCAATGTCGCTGGCGATCAGGCTGTGGAATCTCAAAAGGGCGCATCTCCTTCCCCGTCCTGCTCATCCTGGCCGGACGCGGCCTCGGCGGCGTCCGCCGCCTCGCTCATGGCCAGGGCGGCGGCAAATTCGTCTGCCTGGATGGCGGAGGCGCCGAAGGGGGCGGCGCTGCCGCCCTGGCTGCTCCGTATCTGCTCCCACTCCTCCTTGGTGATCAGCACCTGGCGGGGCTTGGAGCCCTCGAAGGGTCCGACGAGCTTGCGCTCCTCCATCTGGTCCACCAGCCGGGCCGCCCGGGAGTACCCCAGTTTCAGCCGCCGCTGGAGCATAGACACGGAGGCCATACCGGTCTCCACCACCACCTCGACGGCGGCGGGGAGCAGTTCGTCGGCATCGTCGCCATCGGAGGCCTCCTGGGACTGGCTTCCCCCGCCGTTGGACGCGCCGGAGGAGCCCTTGCCGCCCTTGCCGGTGTTCTCGGCGTTGGACTCCACCTCCCGCATGACGGAGTTGTCGTAGTTCTCGGTGCTGTTCTGCTTGATGAACTCCACCACCTTGGCCACCTCTTCGTCGGTGATCATGCAGCCCTGGACCCGCAGAGGCTTGCCGATGCCCAGGGGGGCGTAGAGCATGTCGCCCTTGCCCACCAGCTTCTCCGCGCCGGTGGTGTCCAGGATGATCCGGGACTCCAGAGAGGAGGCCACGGCGAAGGCGATCCGGGAGGGGATATTGGCCTTCATCAGGCCGGTGATGACGTCGGAGGAGGGCCGCTGGGTGGCGATGATCAGGTGCATACCGGCGGCGCGGCCCATCTGGGCCACCCGGCAGATGGACTCCTCCACCTCCTTGGCGGCCACCAGCATCAGGTCGGCCAGCTCGTCGATGACCACCACCACCTGGGGCAGCTTCTCGCCGCCGTTCTGGAGCATATGGGCGTTGTAGGAGGCCAGGTCCCGCACACCGATCTCAGAAAACAGCCGATAGCGCTTCATCATCTCGGTGACCGCCCACTGGAGGGCGCCGGCGGCCTTCTTGGGGTCGGTGACCACCGGGATCAGCAGATGTGGGATGCCGTTGTAGATGCCCAGCTCCACCATCTTGGGGTCCACCATGATGAGGCGGACATCCTCGGGGCTGGCCTTGTAGAGCAGGGAGATGATCAGCGAGTTGGTGCACACCGACTTGCCGGAGCCGGTGGTGCCGGCGATCAGCAGATGGGGCAGCTTGGCGATGTTGCCCACCACGTTCTTGCCGGAGATGTCCTTGCCCACGGCGAAGGCCACCTTGGAGGCGTGGGTGCGGAACTCCCGGGAGTCGATGACCTCCCGGACGGGCACCGGGGTAACCAGCTGGTTGGGCACCTCCACCCCCACCACGCTGTTGCGGCCGGTGATCGGAGCAATACGGACGCTGGGGACGCCCAGGGACAGCGCGATGTCTCCGGCCAGGTTAGTCAGCTTGTTCAGCTTGACCCCCCGCATCAGCTCCAGCTCATAGCGGGTGACCGATGGACCCCGGGTGACGTTGATGATCCGGGCGTCGATGCCGAAGGACTGGATGGTGTCGTCCAGCAGCTCCCGGGTGGTGCGCAGCTCCTCGGCGGCGGCGGCGTTGGAGACGGTATTCCCCTTTTCCAGCAGGTAGACCGGGGGATACTGGTAGGTTTCCGAGTCGGCCCCCATCCGGGCCCGGGCGGCGGCCACGGCGGCCTCGGACTTCTTCTGATGGTCGGAAGCCTCCTCGGCGGACTCCAGCTTGCGCACCGTCTCCGGGGTGGAACGGCGCCGGGCGGGAGTGGACGTTGCGGCAGGGGAAGCGGCCGGGGCGGGAGAGAACTTCTCCTCCCGGACCGCCAGCTGCTCTCCGGCGGGGGCGGAGGCCTTCCGCTCCCGCTTGCCCCGGGTCTCCGCCGGGGCCTCCTCTTTCACCGGGGCTTCGCCCTCGCCCTCCTGCTCCCGCTTGCCCTCCCGGGCCAGGAACTCGTGGGGCGGGCGGGCGCCGGGGGTGTTGTCAAAGAAGCGCTCGGAGCGCTCCTTCTTCTTGGCCGGATCGGGGACGCCCTCATCCAGGGGGATGTCGATGGAGGAGCGCTTACGGCTGCGGGAGACCGGGACCGGGTCGGGGGCCTGCTCATAGCCGTCCTCGGGGGCGGCCCGGCCCCGCTTCACCCGCCGGCCGGCGGGCTGACCGTAGTCCTCCCCGTAGCCGTCCTCTTCCTCCTCGCAGCCCTCCTCATCCTCCTCATAGGCGGGCCGCTCCTGAAAGTAGCGGCGCAGGGCGGCAAAGCCGGATTTGATCCCGTCCCACATGTCCACCGGAGTGATCCGGGTGACCACCATATTACAGATGAACAGGGCCAGCAGGAACAGCACCGCCGCCCCGATGCGGCTGAACACGGTGGAAAACAGCACGGCGATCCAGCCGCTGATCACGCCGCCGCTGGTCAGCTCCAGGCCGGAGCTCCAGAGCTC
Source organism: uncultured Oscillospiraceae bacterium (assembly GCA_964485125.1). Classification (GTDB taxonomy): domain Bacteria; phylum Bacillota; class Clostridia; order Oscillospirales; family Oscillospiraceae; genus UMGS1766. The sequence continues at coordinate 3,857 of CAZAIF010000121.1, forward strand.
GGGGATCTGGCCCAATGCCAGCCCGAACTGCCCGGCGGCCAGCAGCACGTGGAGCAGTCCGCCCAGCAGGAAGGGCGCCAGCAGCACGCAGACCACCCGGCGGCCCACCGGCCTGCCCCGGTGAAACATCAGAATGCCGCTGGCCACCAGCAGCGCCGGCGGGGCAAACCAGAAGCCGTAGCCAAACAGCCCCTTGGTCAGATTGCAGAAAAAGGTGATGAATACGGCCTCGATATGAAAATAGCCGAAGGCGGCGAAGATCGCCAGCAGCAGGCAGACCAGCGCCCCGATCTCCCGGCGCAGCGGCTTGGGCTGCGCTTTCTTCTTTTGACCCGACCGGGTTCTGCCCTTGGCGGCAGAGGAGGTCCTGCTCCTGCTGCCGGAACGGCTGGTCCCACCGCTTCCTGACCGGCTGGAGGCGCTCTTCCCAGAGCGGCTGGAGGCGCCGCTGCGGGCGGAGCCACCTGACCGGGTAGATTTGGACTTTGAAGTAGACATAATAAGTTCCTTTCGCGGTTATCGGGGGTGTCTGCCCGCTCAGAGGACGGCGGTCAGAATCAGGGCCACCAGGCCGGCGCCCCAGCAGTAGTAGGCGAACTTCCCGAACTTGCCCTTGTTGGACAGCAGGTTCACCAGGCCGATGGCGAAATAGCCCGCCACGGCGGAGATGACCACCCCCAGGATGTAGGCGGGCATCAGGCTCCAGTCAATCCCGGCCTGGACGGCGTCCACCAGGGTGAGGATATTGGCGCCGATGACGGCGGGGATGGAGAGCAGGAAGGAGAAGCGGACGGCGAAGTCCCGGCTACAGCCCCGCAGCAGGCCGGCGGAGATGGTGGAGCCGGACCGGGAGAGACCGGGGACGGTGGCCACCGCCTGGGCGCAGCCGATCAGCACCGCGTCCAGGAGGGTGGCGCTGCGCTCGGTCTTTTTGCCGCGGGCGATCCGGTCGGAGAAAAACAGCAGGAAACCGGTGGCCAACAGGGCACAGGCGATGAACCAGTTGCTGCCGTAGAGGCTGTCTATGTAGTCTTTGATGGGCAGCACGATGAAGAGGGGCAGGGTGCCCACGATGATCAGCAACACCATCCGCCGGGCGGGTGGGGGCTCGGTCTCCCCCTCAATGGGGTGCACCAGCGCCCCGCAGCCCCGGAAAAACTCCCGGATCATATCCAGCAGGTCGCGGCGGTAATAGATGAACACTGAGATCAAGGTGCCCAGATGGAGGAGGACATCCAAAAAGAGGTTTGTCTCTTCCACCGATTTTAAACCGAAGAAGTTTTGCAGCAGGGAGAGGTGGCCGGAACTGGAGATGGGCAGAAACTCGGCGACACCCTGGACCAGACCCAGGAAGGCGGTATAGAGATAGAACATAATCGTATCCTCCTGATCGATTGCGCTACGGATATTATATTAACATAAAACCGAAAATATTTCCACTCTTTTTTCCCTTCTTCCCTTCGCCGGGAAATCTCAGATTGCATCCCTTCCAAAGCGCAGT
>CAZAIF010000122.1:0-1293 GCA_964485125.1 uncultured Oscillospiraceae bacterium
CGGCAGATGGTGCGGAAGGCCAGGTCGGTCACCCCGGCCATGGGGGCCAGGGCCAGCCGGTTGGGGATGTGTACGCCGCCGATGTCCATAAAATTCCTCCGAAACGCGCCGGAAGGCGCAAATTTCCACGCCCCGCGGCGCGGTCACCCTATTGTAACAGAAAAACCGCCCCGGCTCAAGGCGTCGGCCCCGGCGGGACGGAAATGGAAAGAGGCGCGCCCCGGACACCACCCGGAACCCGCCTCGCATCCAAAAAAGAGGAGAAAAATGAAAAAGCTTGCTTGCCCTTGCGAGGATTAAGATACCAGAGATATATTACAAAGTTTCGCAGGGTTTTGTTACAAAAGGATAAAGTGGACAAAAAATTGCCCGCCGGCCGGAGGGCAAAAAAGAGGAGACGGCCTTCGGATACCACCCGTCGACCGTCCCGCGTACAAAGAAGAGGAGAAAAATGAAAAAATTGCTTGCCCTTGCAAGGCTTAAGATACCAGAGATCTATTACAAAATTTCGCAGGGTATTGTTACAAAACATTTTTTCTGTCTCCCGGGGCGGGGCACCGCCGGGGCAGATGGCCGGGGGAGCGCACCGCCCGGCCTGCGCGCCTCACCGCCGCCGCTCGAAGAAGTCCCGGAGCAGGACGGCGCAGTCCTGCTCCAGCACTCCGCCGTAGAGGGCGGGATGGGTCTCAAAGCCCTCCGTTTCGGTCAGGGCCAGGCGGCTGCCGCAGCAGCCGGCGCGGGGGTCGAAGGCCCCGAAGACCACCCGGCTCAGCCGGCTGAGGAGGATGGCCCCGGCGCACATGGGGCAGGGCTCCAGGGTGACGAAGAGGGTACACCCTTCCAGCCGCCAGCTGCCCAGGGCCCGGCAGGCCTGGCGGATGGCCAGCACCTCGGCGTGGGCGGTGGCGTCGGCGTCGGTTTCCCGGCGGTTATGGCCCCGGCCCAGGACCTGGCCCTCCCTGACCACCAGCGCCCCCACCGGCACCTCTCCCAGCCCCGCTGCCTCCCGGGCCAGCTCCAGGGCCTGGGCCATATAGCCCCCCCAGGTCTCAGGGTTTCGTTCCATGCACATTTCTCCCTCCGGCGGCCCCAGGCAGGGCCATGATGTAGATCTGACAGATCGATTGTACCAGCCCGCCGGGGCCGGCGCAACGGTTTTCGGGAAAGTCTTTTGTTTGGGGGCGGGATATGGTACAATAGGGCCTGACAGAGGGGGGAGCGGCATGGAGCTGAGATGGGAGACGCCCCGGCTGGCCGTGCGGCCCTTCCGGGCCTCGGACGGGGCGGCGCTGG
>CAZAIF010000122.1:1393-3813 GCA_964485125.1 uncultured Oscillospiraceae bacterium
GGCGGCGCTGGACTGGGCGGCGGGGCACGGCGTCCCTGGGGTGGTGCTGGAGCACCGCCCGGAGCAGGAGGCCACCGCCCGGCTGGCCCAAAGGTACGGATTCGCATATCAGGGCCGCAGCGGCGGCCTGGAGGTCTGGCGGCGGAGCCTGCGCCCCGCCGCCGGGGGAGAGGAGAGCGTCTATGGAACAGATCTGGCTGGAAGTGGCCATTGACACCACCGCCGCCGGCATCGAGCCGGTGTGCGCCTATCTGACCGCCCTGGGAGTGGCGGGCCTGGTGGTGGAGGAGGAGGCGGACTTCGCCCAGTTCGCCGACGAGAACCGGAGCTGCTGGGACGAGGTGGACGAGGACCTGAAGGCGGGCCGGGCCGGGGTCAACCGGGTGATCTGCTATCTGACCGACGACGAGGACGGCCGGGCCCGGCTGGAGGAGCTGAAGGCCGGCCTGCCCGCCTTCCGGGGGCGCACCGGGGCGGACTGCGGCAGCCTGGCCGTCCACACCCGCCCCCTGCGGGAGGAGGACTGGGCCCACAACTGGCAGAAGTACTACCAGCCCTTCCCGGTGGGGGAGAAGCTGTACATCGTCCCCGAGTGGGAGCGGGGCAAGCCGGTGCCGGAGGGCCGGACGCCGGTGTACCTGAACCCGGGGCTCATCTTCGGCACCGGCAGCCACGGCACCACCCGGCTGTGCCTGGAAGGGGTGGAGCGGTTCGTGGCGCCCGGGGCGCCGGTGCTGGACCTGGGCTGCGGCAGCGGCATCCTGGCCATCGCCGCCCTGGCCCTGGGGGCCAGCCGGGCCAAGGGGTGCGACATCGACCCCAAGGCGGTCAAGGTGGCGGAAGAAAACGCCTCCTTCAACGGCCTGGAGGACCGGCTGGAGGTGTTCTGCGGCGACGTCACCGGGGACGAGGCTCTGACGGCGGCCCTGGAGGGGCAGTACCCCCTGGTGCTGGCCAACATCATCGCCGACGTGATCATCCCCCTCTCCGGCCATGTGGGCCGCTATCTGGCCCCGGGCGGGGTGTTCCTGTGCTCGGGGATCATCGCCCACCGGGCGGAGGACGTGCGGGCGGCCCTGGAGGGGAACGGCTTCGCCGTCTTTGAGACCCGGGAGCGGGAGGGCTGGGTGTCCTTCGCCGCCCGCCGCTCCGGGGAGCGCTGAGAGAAACCGACAGGGCGGGGCATGGCAGTTTTCGCTGTCATGTCCCGCCCTGTTTTTTAGCTTTGGGGCCACCCCTCCGGGGCGGTGGGGGAGATGCCGCCGCTCTGGGCGTCCACATAGGCCCAGTCCAGGGTGGACCAGTGGCTGCCGTCCACCAGCCAGGCCAGCCGGAAGACGTAATAGGCCCCATCCTCCGCCCCCTGGAGGCCGTCGGAGATCAGGGATATGGGGTAGCCGGTTTCCGGGTCGATGTTCTCCCCGTCCTCGTCAAAGTCCCAGTGGGCGGCGGCCAGGGCCCGGGCCTCCTCCTCGCTCAGGGCAGGGCCGGTCTTCGCCGCGGCCGGGGCCTCCGCCTCGGAGCCGCCCTCCGCGGAGAGGATCAGGGCCAGGTTGGCCAGCTCATAGCGGTTGAACACCCCGCCCCCCAGGGTGTCGAAGGTGTCGGCAGGGTAGAGCCCCAGGTACCAGGGCTGCACCTCGAAGTGGTCCCGCAGGTCCTGGGCCTGGAAGATCCGGCCGTGGCGGGCGTAGATCTCATTCCGGGCCAGCCGCAGCCGGGAGGGGGTCAGGCCGGAGAGGTCCTCCGGGGTGAGGAAGGCGGCGTCGGAGCTGGGCAGCACATAGTCCCCGTCCTCCCCCGCCAGGGCGGCGAAGAGCAGGTCCAGCTGCTCCCGGGTGGCGGGGAAGGCCCCGAAGTCCCGGTCCACCTCCACCGCCCCCTCCACCGCGGCGGCGCGCCGGGCCTCGTACGCCTCCCGGGAGACGGGCTGGCCGTCGATCTGGAAGCCGTCCAGGTTTGCCCGGTCCGGCAGGCCGCCCTGGGCGCTGGCGGTGGCCAGCAGCTCGGTGGCGGTCGCCTCGCCCCCGGACACGGCGACCAGGGTGATGGCCTCCTGAGACCACTCGTCCCGGGAGTGGAAGATGGCCAGGCAGGGGGTGTCGGAGCGGGCGTTGACCAGGAAGGTGTAGCTCACGTCGGTTTGGCCGAAGCGGCCCCCCGCCTCCTGCTGGTGGAGCAGGACGGCCTCTCCCGCCCGGCAGGTGTACAGCCGCACCGTGCTGTCCACCAGCACCACCAGCTCCCGGGTGCCGTCCCCGTCAAAGTCCAGCAGCTGGCCGTATTTCACCCCGGTGACCGCGCTGAACTCGCTCTCGTCCTCCCGGACGTAGCGGCCATACCGGCCGCACAGCCCCTTCAGCTCGGCCAGATAGACCCTCCGCCAGTCCCCGGCGGCCTCCTGCTCCGGGGCGTCGGAG
>CAZAIF010000122.1:3913-5325 GCA_964485125.1 uncultured Oscillospiraceae bacterium
GCCGCAGCCGGACAGGAGGAGCAGCAGCGCCAGCAGCAGGGCGGACAGAGCGGTGGATCGTTTCATGGGGATCAGACTCCTTCGTTCAGGTTTTGCCGCGGGAGCGGAGCAGACCGGGCAGCTCCAGTATGGCCCATCCGTGCCGGAATGCAAGCGTCTGGGGGAAAGGGGGGGCGGAAGGGAGCGCTTTGGATGGGGCCGTTACGGTGATTGTAGCACCCAGTTGTGTCAAAGTTGTCACATCCGCCGGATCGCCCCGGGCCTGCTCCGCCGGGGCGGGAAAGGTGAGCGGTTTGGGGGGCAATCATGGCGGCGGCGGAATTTTTTGCGCGAAATTGTCCCCCTCCACTTGCAATGGGTGGGAGATAGTGCTAAATTGTAAGTATTGGGACCGGCGCCGTGCCGGATCAAAAATATGGAGGCAAAATGACATGGATTTGTTTGAAACTTTGGTCGAAACCCTGAAGAAGAACCCCAAGAAGATCGTGTTCACCGAGGGCACCGATGAGCGCATCCTCTCCGCCGCCGACCGGCTGGTCAAGGCCGGCGACTTCCTGAAGCCGGTGCTGGTGGGCAGCGTGGAGGCCGTGAAGAAGGCCGCCGCCGAGGGCGGCTTCTGCATCGACGGGGTGGAGATCATCGACCCCGAGACCTATCCCGACATGGACGCCATGGCCGAGAAGATGTATGAGCTGCGCAAGGGCAAGATGGACATGGACACCGTCCGGGCCAACCTGAAGAAGGGCAACTACTTCGGCACCATGCTGGTGAAGATGGGCGTGGCCGACGCCCTGCTGGGCGGCGCCACCTACTCCACCGCCGACACCGTCCGCCCTGCCCTCCAGCTGATCAAGACCAAGCCCGGCAACAAGAACGTCAGCTCCTGCTTCATCCTGGTCCGGGAGAAGGACGGGGTGGAGGAGCGCATCGCCATGGGCGACTGCGCCATCCAGATCGACCCCGACGAGGACGCCCTGGTGGAGACCGCCGTGGAGACCGCCAAGACCGCCGCTTACTTCGGCATCGACCCCAAGGTGGCCATGCTGAGCTACTCCACCAAGGGCAGCGGCAAGGGCGATGCGGTGACCAAGGTGGCCAACGCCACCGCCAAGGTCAAGGCCGCCCATCCCGAGCTGAAGGTGGACGGCGAGATGCAGTTTGACGCCGCCGTCTCCCCCACCGTGGGCCAGCTGAAGTTCCCCGGCTCCCCCGTCGCCGGCCAGGCCAACACCTTCATCTTCCCGGAGATCCAGTCCGGCAACATCGGCTATAAGATCGCCCAGCGGCTGGGCGGCTTCGCCGCCTACGGCCCCATCCTCCAGGGCCTGAACGCCCCCATCAACGACCTGTCCCGGGGCTGCGACGCCGACGAGGTCTACAAGATGGCCCTGATCACCGCCGCCCTGGCCTGA
>CAZAIF010000123.1:0-5312 GCA_964485125.1 uncultured Oscillospiraceae bacterium
CCTCGTCGGTGATCCGGATCGTGGTGTTGGTGGAAGTGGACAAGGTCATCATCAGCGCCTCGTAGACGTCCATGGTAACTACGGAACCGGAATTGAGAACCAGGTCGGTTTCGCTGTTCATAAAGTGGCTGATGGCGGTCGCCCTGTCACAGGGCTCGATTTCCAGCGTCACGCCCACAGCCTGGAAGCAGGCCTGAACGGCGGTGGCCAGGCGCTCATCGGTTTCATTGTCCACGATAACCAGGTGCAGGGTCAGGCCGGAGACACCGGCCTCGTCCAACAGCTCCTTGGCATAATCGGGATCATACTCCTGCTGGCCCACCTCCAGCACGTCCTGGACATTGGAAGGTACCAGCGAGGTGGCCACCATGCCCAGAGAGCCGTAAGCCATCTCAGTCAGGGCTTCGACATCAATGGCGTAGGCCAAGGCCTCGCGCACCCGGACATCACTCAGAGATTCGGTGTATTCGGGGAAAGCCAAGCCAATCACGTTGTTTGTGGAGACCGTCTCCAGGGTGGCATTTTCCACTTCACCGGCGGTAATCCGGTCGGCATCAGTGGCATCCAGGTCAAAGGCGATGTCCAGAGCGCCAGTCTCAAAATCGATGAACATAGTGGAGGAATCGGAGTAGTTGCGCACAGTAATCTCAGCGGCATCGGGCATCAGATCCGTATTCCAGTAATCTTCCCTTAAGGCATAGGTGGCGTAGGCGCCGGAGACGTTCTCCACCACGGTGTAGGGGCCGGAGCCCACCGGGGCGCTCCAATAATCATCGCTGGTTGCATCCTCCATAGCGCTCTTGCAGAGAACGCTGAAGCAGCACATGGTCATGTAGTTGACGGCAGGGCTGAAGGGCTCCAGATAAGAAATGATGAACTCTTTCTCGCTGACAAACTCCCAGCTGTCCCAGTCAATAAATTCAAAGCAGTTCATATTGGAACCATTTTCAGAGATATTGCGGTACCAGCTCCAGTAGACGTCCTCGCCGGTGACCGGTTCGCCATTGGAGAAGCTGGCGTCGTCATACAGCTTAACCCGCAGATGGGTGTCGTCCACGTACTCCCAGCTCTCGGCCAGTATACCCACCGGCTCGGAGGTCTCTGGGTCGATATCCACCAGGGTCTCATAGACCAGGTTACATCCCACATAGTTGACGGAGCTGACGGGGTCAAAGCCGTCGGTGTCGGTCATCACGCCCACGGTCAGGGAGGTGGAGCCGCCGCCGGAGGCGTCCGGGGTATCCGAGGTGTCCGAGACCCCGGAGCCATCGGAAGTGCTGGAGGGGTTGGAGGTGGGGGTGCCGCCGCAGCCGCTCAGCAGGGCCAGCAGCAGACTCAGCGACAGGATCAGGGCCAGTGTCTTTTTCATGTGTTCTTTCACTCCTTCTGGTGTCTGATGTCGGCGGAGCGCCGGAGGGCTCCATGGCCGCCCCCCTCTCCCTGGGACACGCCCCGCCTGGGGCCGATGTGCAAATTGACCGATTTTACATGCCGTCGCGCTGGAATGTTTATCGGTATTTGTGAAACCCAGTATACGGACTTCCAAATCTTTTGTAAAATCTGTTCTATTTATGGCTCCATATTGAAATTTATATTGGCGATTTTTCGCACACTTACTGCACCGGCCGCTCCGCGCTCTGATCCAGAACCGCCTGCCCGGCGGCGTTCTGCTGGGAGAGATGCTCCGTGATCACCTCCCGGGTGTACTCGGCGAACTCGGGGATAAAGTCGGTGCGGCAGCGCTCCCGGTGGCGCACCAGATATATCTGCTGCACCGCATGGGCGTCGCCCAGCGGCGTGAACTGCAGATCCATCTCCGGAACCTGGGTCAGATAGGGGAGGATATACAGCGGGCAGACCGTCACATTGTCCCCGAAGTCAAAGCTGCTGGCGTCGAAAAACTCCTGCTCGTTGCTGACCCGGACGATCCGGGGCTGAAAGCCGCTCCTGAGGCACAGGTCGTTGAGCTGATCCCGGTCGAAGTACAGCGTGTTGCAGACAAAGTGGGCCTCTTTAAAATGGTAGATGCTCACCGGGCCGGGGCACCAGGCCGGATTGCCCCCCCTGACCACCGCCGCCAGCGGGGACTGGCCCAGGCGCTCGCACGCCAGCTCCTGGAGCTTGGTCTTGACCGTCATAATGCCAATGTCCAGGGTGCCGTCCCGCACCCCCTGCTCCACCTCTCCGTTGGACAGCAGCATCTGGGTGGAGGGGATCAGGCCGTAGTCCTGATAGCAGTGGTTGAACAGGGCCGGCAGCATGCCGAAGGCGGCGGCCCCTACAGCCACGCTGTCCATTTTGTACACCTGATCCTCCTGGAGCTGGAATTCCGCCGCCTCCAGTTCGGCAAAGACCGCCTCCACATGCTTTAAAAACCTGCGCCCGGCCTCCGTCAGGTAGATGTGCCCCCGGGTGCGCTGAAACAGTTGGATGCCCAGATTGCTCTCCAGGCGGGAGATGGAGGTGCTCAGATTGGGCTGGGAGATATACAGCTCCTCCGCCGCCTTGGTCATGTTCTCCAATCTGGCCACCACCCGGAAATAATTCAGCTGATTGAGTTCCATGTGCCGCCGCTCCTTTCCGCCGCGCCGCCCGCCGGACCGGACGGGGCGTTTTCTCCTGTTGTATCAGCCGCCCCGCCGGCGGAAAAATATAAAGTAATTATCAAACCCATTTGAAATCTAATATAGGAGTCCATTTCCAGCGGGGGCAAAGTGATAAATTTGGACACATCACACCATTTGCGAATTCATATTGTACGCCCAGGCGATCCGATGGTATAGTTTTGACAGACTACGAAGAGACAGGAGATGAACGCCATGACACACTTCCCCCGACTGTTCCAGCCCCTGCAGGCGGGCCCAGTCATAATGAAAAACCGGATCGAAACCGGACCCATGTCCATTGTGGAGACCGACCCGAAGGGCGGGCTGACCGAACACGCCATGGCCTTTTATGAGCATCTGGCCGCCGGCGGCGCCGCCGTGGTCACCCTGGGCGAGAGCATCGTCGCCAGCGACAACGGCATGACCCACCCCCAGATGCTGCGCTTTGACAACCCGGCCATTACGCACACTCTCCAGCGGGTGGCCGACGCCATCCACGCCCACGGCGCCCTGGTGAACATCGAGCTCAGCCACGGCGGCTGCATGGCGGACCCGGCCTACAACAACGGCGTCCAGGCCATGGGCCCCAGCGGCTTTGTGGACGAGTGGGGGGACGAAATCCGGGAGATGACGCCGGCGGACATGGAGCAGGTGGCCGACGCCTTCGCCGACGCCGCCGAGATCTGCCGGGACTGCGGATTCGACATGGTGATGATCCACTGCGGCCACGGCTGGCTGCTCAGCCAGTTTCTCTCCCCCGCCTACAACCACCGCACCGACGAGTTTGGCGGCAGCCTGGAAAACCGGGCCCGCTTCCCGCTGATGGTCATCGACCGGGTCCGCGCCCGGGTGGGCAAAACGCTGGCCCTGGACATGCGGATCTCCGGCTGCGAATTCATCGAAAACGGCATCTCCCTGGAGGACGTGGCGGCCTTCTGCAAGCTGTGCGAAGCTCGAGTGGACCTGATGAACATCTCCGCCGGGGCCCCCTGGACCCGGCGCATGGCCATCTCCGTGTTTGAGGAGCGGGGCGTCAACTCCGAATTCTCCGCGGCAGTCAAAAAAGCGGTCACCAAGGTCCCGGTCACCAGCGTGGGGGGCTACACCGATCCCGCCCTGATGGAGCGCTTCCTGGAGGAGGGCCGCTGTGACGGCTTTGTCCTGGGCCGCAGCATCCTGGCCGACCCGGAGCTGCCCGAAAAGGCCCGCACCGGCCGCAAGGCGGACATCCACCAGTGCCTGCGCTGCTACGCCTGCAACAACGCCCAGTACATCGAGCGGGGCCGGGTGCTCCACTGTTCCATCAACCCCACTGCCGGCCGGGAACTGCGCTTCCGGGATCTGGCCCCCTCCCCCCGCCGGAAGATCGTGGTGGCCGGCGGCGGCCCCGGCGGCATGGTGGCCTCCCTGTACTCGCCCGACTACGACTTCGCCGTCATCGGCGACGCCCGCCGGGCCCGCCGGGTGCTCAACGCCGTGCGGGAGGGCTTCGATGCCGCCACCTTCGTCCGCTGAAGGACAAACACCCCACAAACTCAGTCTTTCCCTCTCCTCCCTATATAAAAGCAGATCCCCGGACCGGGCGCTTCCATGCCCGGTCCGGGGATCCGCTCACAGCTATGACAATGATGATACGCCGGCCCTCCGGGATCGCTCCGCTCTCTCCGGCAGCGATCCAGTGCCAGATGGGAGGCCACGGCGGCGCGGCAACTCCCCGGGATACCGCATTCCCCAGACGCCGGAAATGAGCTTGCTCTCCACATGCCGGCCGCCTTTCGGTTTTGTCTCTGCAGTTCACCCTTAGACAGCGTCTACACGAGATCAAGCCAAAGCAGCACACCAAAGAATGCAGCGGATTTGCACTGCTGCCAGAAACGATGATGTGTTTTTGGCGTATCGTGCGGCAATTCCGCGCCAGCGCTTTAAGCGCAGGAAAGCGTTTCCCGCTTCCGTCCTCTCCAGCCGCTCCTCCAGCCCCTCTCCGCCAGGCGGCGGGGGCGGTCATTTTTTCGCAAAAAAGTGCGCTTTTCCCCAGAATCGTAAAACAGTTTGATAAAAGTTTCCCATGAAACCGGAAACATTTTTTCATAAAAAGTCGGAGAAAAATCGAAAAAATAACGGTTTTGCTGTTGAATTTCTCATGTCTATGGATTAAAATGACTTTGGCTCTGAAAGGGGTGATTTTGTGCTGAATTTAGTTCTGGTGGAGCCTGAGATCCCGCAGAACACCGGAAACGCGGCCCGCACCGCGGCGGCCACCCGCTCCCGGCTGCACCTGGTCCGTCCCCTGGGCTTCGACATCAGCGAAAAGGCCGTCAAACGGGCGGGCCTGGACTACTGGCCCATGGTGGACCTGCAGATCTGGGACAGTCTGGACGCCCTCTTTTCCGCCTGCCCCGAGGCCGGGCGGGATCTCTGGCTGGCCACCACAAAGGCCCCCAGGGATTACAGCCAGGCCCGCTTCTCCCCCGACTGCTGGCTCTTCTTCGGCAAGGAGACCGCCGGGCTGAGCGAGCCCTTCCGCCTCGCCCACCGGGACAGGTGCATCCGCATCCCCATGTACGAACACGCCAGAAGCCTGAATCTCGCAAATTCCGTCGCGATCCTGACCTATGAGGCCCTGCGGCAGAACGGATTCCCCGGTCTGCTCGGCCAGGGCGAAATGGGTGATGCCGGCCAGCGCTGACAGCGCCCAACGGACGAAAG
>CAZAIF010000124.1:0-5253 GCA_964485125.1 uncultured Oscillospiraceae bacterium
CCCTGATCTGATTGGATAAAAAAGCGGGGCTGTTGCAAGTGCTGCAACAGCCCCGTCAGCGTGTCGAACAAGTTCGACACGCTGCTCGAAAATGCAAGCATTTTCTCGAGGGGAAGCAGCCTGCTGCAGCGCACTTCGTCGTCGCAAGCTGCGTATCGTTTGCCCGGCACTCGTCCCTGGGGAACAGACGCTTCGCCCCCTTGGAGCTCAGCAGGACAGGATCGCTTTGTCTCGCAACAGCGGCCGCAACGGCCGCCCAAAGCCAAATCGCATTTTCGAGACTTTAGCCGTGCCTCCGCCGGTAGATCCCCATGGACACCGGCACCGAGACCGCATTGGCCGCCACCGCCAGCAGCGGCAGCAGCACCAGCACCCCGCCGGGCAGCCGGTCCAGCAGCCCGATCTGCATCACCGCCGCCAGGGCCCCGGCACTGCCGCAGGCCACCACGATGAGCACCATCATCATGATCTGCTGGCCCCGGGTGGAGCCGAAGCGGAGCAGGAGGGGGATGGAGACGGCGATGCTGAGCAGGGCGACACACAGCTCGATCAGCACCCCCTCCGGCCGGGCGGCCTCGGGCAGGAATCCCCGCTGGACCACACCCCCCAGCACCGCCAGCGTCCCGGCGATCAGCACGCCGCCCCAGCCCAGCAGGTACTTGCTCACCACCAGATCACCCACCGAGTAGGGCATCATCCCCGCCAGCTGGTCCCAGTGGCTCTGCTCGTCCTGGGACATGACGCTGAAGGCGAACAGCCCGGCGTAGACCACCCCGAAGAGCTGGAGGTAGAAGTTGGGCAGCAGGGTAAACACGAAGATGGCCAGGCAGAACAGCCGCATCTGCCGGATCAGCACATAGATGTCCTTGATCAAAAGGGCTTTCACTCTCATTGTCCCCGCGCTCCTTTCACTTGCAGCAGGATGATGTCCTCCAGGCTGGGCCGCTCCAGCTCCAGCCCCCGCGGCACCAGGCTCCGGCGCACCAGGGCCCGCACCCCGTAGGGGGACTCCTCCCGGCCCATCACCACCGCCGGGTCCAGCCGGCCGAACTCCTCCCGGGTGCCCAGCCAGATGCCGCACCCGTCGATCAGCGCGTCCTTCTCCTCCCAGAACAGCAGCCGCCCCCGGTGCAGGAAGGCCACATAGTCGCACAGCTTCTCCAGGTCGCTGATGATGTGGGAGCAGATCAGGATGGAGTGGCCCTCGTCCCGGGTGAACTCGGCGAAGACCTCCAGGATCTCGTCCCGGACGATGGGGTCCAGCCCCGCGGTGGCCTCGTCCAGCAGGAGCAGCTTGGGCCGGTGGGACAGGGCGGCGGCGATGGCCAGCTTCATCTTCATCCCCCGGGAGAAGTTTTTGAAGGCCTTCTTCTCGGGCAGGTCGAACCGGCGCAGCCAGCCCTGGAAGGCCTCCCCGTCCCAGTTCCGGTAGGTGCCCGCCAGCACCCGCCGCAGCTCCCGGACGGTGAGCACCTCGGGGAAGTGGGCCTCATCCAGCACCACCCCGATCTCCTCCTTGATCTCCCGGAAGTCCGGGGAAGTGTTGTCCGCCCCCAGCACCCGGATCTCCCCGGCGTCCCGGCGCAGGGTGTTCATGATGAGCCGCAGGGTGGTGGACTTGCCCGCCCCGTTCTCCCCCATCAGCCCCAGAATGCAGCCGCTGGGCAGGTCAAAGCTCACGTCGGACAGGGCAAAATCCCCAAAGCTGCGGCTGACATGGCGCAGCTCGATGGCATTGGTCGCGTTCATTCAGGGTTCCTCCTCCCATTGCAGGCGCAGCATCTCCTCCAGCTCCGCCTGGGATAGTTGACACCGGCGGGCCAGCTCGGCGGCGGCGCGGAGATGGCCCTCGATCTCGGTGAGATGGGCCTCCCGGATCAGCTCCAGGTTCTGCTGGGCCACAAAGCTGCCCTTGCCCGCCACCGTCACCAGGAAGCCCGCCCGCTCCAGCTCCTCATAGGCCCGCTTGGTGGTGATCACCGAGATCCGCAGGTCCCGGGCCAGCGAGCGGATGGAGGGCAGCGCCTCCCCCGGCGCCAGCTCCCCGGAGAGAATCTGGTCCCGGATCTGGTCGAAGATCTGCTCATAGATGGGCGTGCCGCCGGTGTTTCGGATCAGAATATGCATCCTGTCCCCCCTTCCGTGTCCTTCTGTATATATACAGTATACACAGTAGTTACAGTATGTCAACCCCCATTTTGCCCCCGGGACGGCTTTTTGCGGTTGGGCCGGAGAAAATGGAAAAAAGTCCTCTCCCCTCTTGCCAGCGGCCTATACATTCTGTATAATCTATAATATACACAGAGTATTATTTTGAAGTCTGCCCACCCAGGAGGAACCCATGATGAGCGCGGAGTTTGCCAAATATCTCTCCCGGCTGCGGCGCAGCAGCGGCATCAGCCAGCGGGAGGCGGCCACGGCCCTGGGCGTCAGCCAGGCGCTGCTCAGCCATTATGAGAAGGGCATCCGGGAGCCGGGGCTGGATTTTGTGATCCGGGCCGCGGACTACTACGGGGTGTCCACCGACTATCTGCTGGGCCGGATGCCCACCCAGCCCAAAGCGCCGGAGGCCCACCCCCACCTGCGGGCGGCGGAGACGAGCCTGGGCGCCTACACCCAGGGGACAGAGCAGGCCATCCGGGACGCCCTGGACGTGGTGCTGGATCTGCTGGGCCGCACCGGGGACCCGGGCGTGTTCTCCTATGCCACCATCTACCTGGGGGAGGTGCTCTATGAGCTGCTGCGCCACTTCTTCCGCCTCTCGGGGGAGTACGACCCACGGCTGTTTTTCTCCCTGTCCGACGAGAGCCTTGACTCCGGGGCGGTGGTCAGCGACATCACCTGGGTCCGGGCCCAGTACATTCTGGCCATCAAACAGCTGGGGGAGGCCGGCCCCCGATCGCCCATGCTCACCCGGGCGCAGTTCGAGGAGCGCTATGATCCCCAGGTCTACGAGTCGCTGAAGCGGATGTTCTTTATGGTCAGCCGCCGGATCAGCCAGCAGGGCATGAATGAGCGCCAGCTCTCCCAGGAGGGCTATGGCCCGGGCCAGCGCCCGGCCGGGCCCCACACCAATCCCAATTCCAATCAGGAGGCTTCCCTATGACCGACCCTTCCAAGATCCGCAATTTCTCCATCATCGCCCACATCGACCACGGCAAGTCCACCCTGTCCGACCGGCTCATCGAGCTGTGCAACGCGGTGGAGGAGCGGGAGATGGAAAACCAGCTCCTGGACAACATGGACCTGGAGCGGGAGCGGGGCATCACCATCAAGGCCCGGGCCGTCACCCTGAGCTATACCGCCGGCGACGGCGAAACCTATATCCTGAACCTGATCGACACCCCGGGCCACGTGGACTTCAACTACGAGGTCAGCCGCTCCCTGGCCGCCTGCGAGGGGGCGGTGCTGGTGGTGGACGCCTCCCAGGGGGTGGAGGCCCAGACCCTGGCCAACACCTACCTGGCCCTGGACCACGACCTGGAGATCCTGCCGGTGCTCAACAAGATCGACCTGCCCGCCGCCGACCCTCTCCGGGTCAAGGAGGAGATCGAGAACATCATCGGCCTGCCCGCCATGGACGCCCCGGAGATCTCGGCGAAAAACGGCATCAACATCCACGCGGTGCTGGAGGACATCGTCCGCAACGTCCCCGCCCCCTCCGGCGATGTGGACGCTCCCCTGAAGGCCCTGGTCTTTGACAGCCAGTACGACCCCTACCGGGGGGTGGTGGTCTATTTCCGCATCATGGACGGCAAGGTGTCCACCGGCATGGAGATCCAGCTGATGGCCTCCGGGGCCAAGTACAAGGTGGTGGAGTGCGGCCACCTGGAGCCCCTGGGCTACTCCCCCTGCGGGGAGCTGGTGGCCGGGGAGGTGGGCTATCTCACCGCCAGCATCAAGACCGTCTCCGACACCCGGGTGGGGGACACGGTCACCTCTGCCCAGCATCCCGCCGCCGAGCCCCTGCCCGGCTACCGGCCCGCCCGGCCCATGGTCTACTGCGGCATCTACACCGAGGACGGCTCCAAGTACCCCGACCTGCGGGACGCCCTGGAGAAGCTCCGGCTCAACGACGCCTCCCTCTCCTTCGAGGCCGAGTCCTCCGCCGCCCTGGGCTTCGGCTTCCGGTGCGGCTTTTTGGGCATGCTCCACATGGAGATCATCCAGGAGCGGCTGGAGCGGGAGTTCGACCTGGATCTGGTCACCACCCTGCCCTCGGTCATCTACGAGGTCACGAAAACCGACGGCGCCGTGCTGCGGGTGGACAACCCTCACAACTACCCCGACCCGGCCCAGATCGCCGAGGCCCGGGAGCCCTATGTGAAGGTGAGCATCATCTCCCCCCAGGACTATGTGGGCAACATCATGCCCCTGTGCCAGGACCGGCGGGGGGAGTTCGTGGACATGCAGTATCTGGACACCCACCTGGTGGAGATCCACTATCAGATGCCCCTGAACGAAATCATCTACGACTTCTTCGACACCCTGAAGGCCCACACCAAGGGCTATGCCTCCCTGGACTATGAGTTCTCCGGCTACCGGCCCAGCCAGCTGGTCAAGGTGGACCTGCTCATCAACGGGGACCAGGTGGACGCCCTGAGCTTCATCGCCCACAAGGACAAGTCCTACGCCCGGGCCCGGAAGATCTGCGAGAAGCTGAAGGAGAACATCCCCCGCCAGCTCTTCGAGGTGCCCATCCAGGCCGCCATCGGGGGAAAGATCATCGCCCGGGAGACGGTGAAGGCCATGCGGAAGGACGTGCTGGCCAAATGCTACGGCGGCGACATCACCCGGAAGAAAAAGCTGCTGGAAAAGCAGAAGGAGGGCAAAAAGAAGATGCGCACCCTGGGCACCGTCCAGATCCCCACCGAGGCCTTCCTGGCGGTGCTCAAGCTGGACGAGTAAGCAAATCAGAACAACAGGCCGGGGGCTGTATTTTGCGTGCAAAATACAGCCCCCGGTTTTCGTCTGTGCCCGCCGGCCCCGGATTTCTCCCCGTAGGGCGGGGGCAGGCCCCCGCCGCCACGTTTGCGGGCAGGCCCCCGGGGAAAAGATGCTTCGTCGCCCAGAAACTCCTCAGCATGACAGGGGGCGGGTCATCCCGGGCATCTCCTCCCCGTGATCCAAAGCCCTCCCCCATGTCATCCTGAGCGAAGCGAAGGATCTTTTTCCGCCCCCCAAGCCAACAACGTAAAAAACCACCGTGCCCGTGGGCACGGTGGTTTTGTCTGTGTTGTTGAAACTGGCCCC
>CAZAIF010000125.1:0-5234 GCA_964485125.1 uncultured Oscillospiraceae bacterium
GCCGTAGATTTGTGCCCTCTTTTTTCCTCTGCCGGTCTATTTTACAATATATACAGGGCACAGCATGTGCACCAATCTGCGAAAAGGGAGGAAAGAATCGATGGCACTTTCTGATCTGGCCGGCTGGGACGTCTCTGCCCCCCTGTGGTACCGCCTGTGGCGCCGGGGACAAGCCCGCAGAGCCTGCCGCGGCCTGCGGCGCAGGCGGGCAATAAACCCCTGCACACAGACCGGTCCCCGGCAGAAGGATTCTGCCGGGGACTCCTGTATATCTTCGGCCAGACCGCCGACCAGGTCATCCGACGCTATAGCCACGGGGATTACGCCCCGAGGAGTGGTACCAAAGCGATCTGAACCTCAGGCAGGCGGCGGACTTCCTGGTGGGCAGCCAGATGATGGCGGCCGGGGACCCGGTCCGGATGCGGCGGCTGCGGGATGAGCTGGTGGGCAAGGACTACTTCCAGACCTTCCCGGACTTCAACGCCTATCTGGTCCGCAAGGAGGAGACCGTCCGGGACTGTGCCGCCGCCCCCCCCCGGGGCCGGAGCCGGAAGGCCCTGCTCAACATCGCCGGGGCCGGGTTTTTCTCCGCCGGCCGGACGGTTGCGGAGTATAACCGGGACATCTGGCATCTGGACTGAATTTTATCAGGCATGGGACAGCATACCGCCCGCTCAGCTTTTGAAACGGCTGACCGGGCGGTATGCTGTTGCTCTGTTGTGTTCGGGGTGTCAGGAGCGCCCCGCGGCTCTGGCCCGGGCGTCGGCGCTGGAGGTCTCCAGCGCCTGCATGGCGCTGCGCATCTCGTCCAGGTCGGCCTGGGTCACCTTATCCAGCTTTTTGCCGGTGGCGCGGCTGAGAGCGAGACTGTCATTTTTGATTTGTTTTTTGACCTGTTTGTCCAGCTCCTTGCCCAGCACCTTGACCGCGTTTTCCGCGTCCCGGATCAGACGGCTGGCCTCTGGCAGCAGATCCAGCGCCTCCCGGCGCAGCTGATCGGACGCGGCGTACTGCTCCGCGTCCCGCATGGCCTGCTCGATCTCATTGTCGGACATCTTGTCGTTGGCGGTAATGGTGATGGACTGCTCCCGCCCGGTGTCCAGATCTTTGGCGGACACCTTCAGGATGCCGTTGGTATCGATGTCGAAGGTCACCTCGATCTGGGGCACGCCGGCGGGGGCCCGCTTGATGCCCTTCAGCTTGAATTTGCCGATGGTCTTGTTGTCCTTGGCCATGGGCCGCTCTCCCTGGAGGACGTGGATCTCCACCGCCGACTGGTTGGGCATGGCCGTGGAGAAGATCTGGGAGTAGTGGGTGGGCAGGGTGGTGTTGCGCTCCACCAGCCGGGTGGCCACGCCGCCTACGGTCTCAATGGACAGGCTCAGCGGCGTCACATCCAGCAGCAGGATGCCCCCGTCCTGGGCTCCCGCCAGCGCTATGCTGCCGCCGTTCAGCGTCTCCCCCTGGATGGCGGCGCCCTGGGCCACGCACTCGTCGGGGTTGATGCTCTTGGAGGGCTCCATCCCCGTCAGCTCCCGCACCTTTTTCTGCACCGCGGGGATCCGGGTGGAGCCGCCCACCAGCAGCACCATGCCCAGCTCGGAGGGGGAGAGCTCCGCGTCGGACAGTGCCTGATGCACCGGCCCGGCCGTGGCCTCCACCAGATCGGCGGTCAGCCGGTCAAAGACCGCCCGGGTCAGGGTGTGCTCCATGTGGACTGGGGTGTTGTGGTCCATGGTCAGATAGGGCAGGTTGATCTGGGCGGACTCCCCGGCGGAGAGCTCCTTTTTGGCCTGCTCCGCCGCCTCCCGCACCCGCTGCATGGCGGCGGCGTCCCTGGTCAGATCGATGCGGTGCTCCTGCTTGAACGCCTGGACCAGATGGTTGACCACCCGCTCGTCGAAGTCGTCTCCACCCAGGTGGTTGTTGCCGGCGGTGGACAGCACCTCGATGACCCCGTCGCCGATTTCGATGATGGAGACGTCGAAGGTGCCGCCGCCCAGGTCGTACACCATGATCTTCTGCTGCTTTCCGTTGTCCAGCCCATAGGCCAGCGCCGCGCTGGTGGGCTCGTTGATGATGCGCTTGACATTCAGCCCGGCGATGCGCCCGGCGTCCTTGGTGGCCTGGCGCTGGATGTCATTGAAGTAGGCCGGGACAGTGATGACCGCGTCGGTGACGCTCTCGCCCAGATAGGACTCCGCGTCCTCCCGGAGCTTGCGCAGGATCATGGCGCTGATCTCCTGGGGTGTGTAGCTCTTTCCGTCGATTTTGGCGCGCCAGTCCGTGCCCATATGCCGCTTGACGGAGGAGATGGTCCGGTCGGGATTGGTGACCGCCTGCCGCCGGGCGGCCTGGCCCACCAGCCGCTCGCCCTGCTGGGTGAAGGCCACTACGCTGGGGGTGGTGCGCTCCCCCATGTCGTTGGGGATGACCACCGGCTTGCCCCCCTCGACCACGGAGACGCAGCTGTTGGTGGTCCCCAGGTCGATGCCGATCACTTTACTCATATAAATCGTCCTTTCTCTTAACAGATACGGCAGAAGCCGCAGCACATCTGGGCGGCGCAGAGCCCCAGACACAGCCGCTGCACATTGACCACGTCCATGTTAAAGCCGCTGGCGTTCTCCTGATAGGCGCGGCCGGAGCTCTGCATCTGATGCAGCGTCTGCCGGTAGGTCGGATCGTCCGGGTCCAGCTCACAGGCCCTTTTGATGCTGTCCAGGGCGGTGATCGTGTTGCCCTGTCCGAGATGGGCCAGGGCATTCAGATAGTGCCAGCGGGCATCCCGCTCCGAGCTGTGGACCCAGGCCAGACGGTTGACGGCGCTGTTGCAGTCCCCCCGGTTGATCTCTTGGATGACCCGCTGGATCTCCGGGCTGTCGCCGGGCCGGACGGTGGGTCCGGCGGGGCGCTGCTGATAGCTCTGCCGGCCAAAGCCGAAGCCGAAGAGGTCGTCGAAGTCAAAGCCCTCAAATCCCCCGAAGGGGTCGCCATAGCCCTGCTGGGTATAGCCCTGCCGGTAGGCGTCCTGCTGGGTATACTGCTGTTGCTGGCTCCGCTGCTGCCGGTAGGTCTGCTCCTGCTGGGCGCGCTGGGCGTACTTCTCCGGGTTCATCAGCATATCGTATGCCTCGTTGATTTCGCTCATCTTTTTGGTGGCGCCGGGATCGTCGGGGTGCAGGTCCGGGTGGCATTCCTTGGTCTTTTTTCGGTAGGCTTTTTTGATCTCGTCCTGAGACGCGCCCTTTTGGATGCCAAGCACCTGGTAAGGATCATTGACCATGCTGCGTTTCTCCCTTTTCTTCTTTGTATTTCTGGTTGTAACTCTGCCAGATGCCGGAGTAGAGCACGTTGCGCAGGAGCTTTGCGTCCTGAACCAAGGGCAGCCGCTCAAAGCAGCTGGATGCCTCGCCCAGCTCCATCATCAGGATCTCCCGTATCTCCTCCGGCCTTTTGTTCATTCGAATCAGAGGGTTATACTTTTTTCGCTTTTCATCCTTCTTGTAGTCGTCCACTGCATCCATCAGATAGACGAATTTGCCCAGGTGCAGGCCAAACCTCCGCAGGGAGTTCTGCCAAAAGTCTTCTCGATAGACAAACAGTTCCCCCAGCAGCTGTCCAAAACAGATGCCGGCGGATTCGGGAAGCCGCTCCGGGTCCGCTTCAATCTGCCCCAGTTCCTCCAGTTTTTTCTCGATTGCCTCACACTGTCTGGGATAGGCGTCCTGTATGCTCTGGTAATGCTTTTTCAGCTTGGACGCGGCCCCTTTGGCGGCGAGGTTGTGATCGTCCTGCCAGTCGTCCACACATTTGTGATAGCTCAGAGCCACCGTCATATCTGCGGCATAGTTGATGATCTCGCTGGAGGCGTATTCTCTCGGACCTTTTGGATGGAGCACACAGTGCATTTGGCGCACGGATTCCTCCGGCTCATAGAGAGAGGACAGAAACAGCGCCAGAAAGGTCATATCGTATGTGAGGGTCATCCGGCACGCATTGCCGAAGCGCTCGCCAAGCGCACGGCACAGCCCGCAGTAACAGGACTGATACCGCCGCTTTTCCTCCTCAGTCAAATCGCCCAGATTGGCGCGGACATAGCCGAACATAGCATGCGCCTCCTCAAAACATGAAAAACAAAATCACAGGCCGGACTTTCGCAGTATCTCTTTCACAAATGCCCGCGTATCTTCGAGATCAGATGGATCCGGGTGTGCGTCGGCGATGGAGAGGGCCCCGCTCAGCTGGCTGCGGTAGTCGGGCGCTTTTTCCAGAAGGGCGGATTTCTCGTGCTCTGGGATCTCTCCTTGACACAGAAACATGCCCAAGAATGGAACATCATCTGGAAGCCAGGCCTGCAGATTTTGCTGGATCCGGTCCCGGTAGGTGTCCGTGAGGGGCAGCCCGCAGGTGGCAAACAGCGCGATCCGGCCGCCTGTAATCTCCTCAAGCGCGTTGATGATGGAGATCCCGCAGGTCCCGTTTCTCACCCCGAATCCGATCCAATAGAGTTCTGCGTCTGGAATTGCCCCGCCCTGCCGCAGATCGGCGATCAGCTTGTCCTCGCCGTCCAGAGTGCGGTAGATTTCATCAGCAATTTTTCTGGTATTGCCGCCTTCTGACTCGTAGAGTACAGCGTATTTCATAATGCGTTCCTCTTTTCCTGCATCCGTCCTATGCCGAAAAAGCAATCCGTACTTTTCCGGCATAAGGTTGTACCCGCTCGGGTAACGAGTTATCCATTATATTCATATTCAAATATAGTAAAGATGAAATGAGACAGAAATAAAAATGAGTTTTAAACAGATTGTTAATATTTGCATGGGGCTGGCGCACATCCGGCGGACGGACGGCGCGCTGGCGTATTTTCAACAGAGCGCAAAAAACGGAACCAGGCCCGAAGCTCAGGCTTACAGATATTCCGCAGGAGGTCTAACATGAAAATTCAAAATCCCAATGTCACTTTGGACGATGTGGCCAGAAACGGAGCCCAAGAGGAGGTCCGCTCTGGCTTTCTGGACTGGCTGTTTCAGTTTTCCGTGACCGGAGACGATGGAGAGCTCTACTCCGTGGGCGAATCCATCCTGTCCATGGCCCGTAGTAACATTTTCGTCATCGATCAATATACTGCCGATTCGATCGATACTGGACAGCTGCTTTTGTCACACATGATTGTAATACCTACATCGTTCCCGCCCATTATGGAGCAAAAACGGTTGAACTGTTCATATTTT
>CAZAIF010000126.1:0-5226 GCA_964485125.1 uncultured Oscillospiraceae bacterium
GGTGCCGAAGCAGGGCATGGTCACCGCCAGGATGTCCCGGTGGTCCCGGCCCAGCTTGTCGAAGGCCAGGGCGGTGATCAGGATGGCCAGGGTGGAGTCCAGCCCCCCGGACAGGCCCACCACCGCCTTGGGGGCCTTTGTGTGGTCCAGCCGCTTGGCCAGCCCCTGGGAGGCCAGGGCCAGGATCTCGGCGCACCGCTCCCGGCGGTCCTCCCGGCCGGCGGGGACGAAGGGGGCGGGGTCCACATACCGGGTCAGGGGGATCTCCCCCAGCTCCAGGGTGAAGTAGTTGGGGTAGATGTCCTCCGCCCCGGCGGGGAAGGTGTTCATCCGCTGGCGCTCGTGGGCGAGCTTCTCCAGGTCGATCTCGGAGACGGTGAGCCCGGTCTCAAACCGGCGCTCGGCCAGGATGGATCCCCCCTCCGCCACCAGGCAGTGGCCGGCGTAGACCAGGTCGGTGGAGCTCTCCCCCCAGCCTGCGCCGGCGTAGACATAGCCGCACTCCAGCCGCCCGGAGGTGGAGCGGAGGAGCAGCCGCCGCCAGTCCGCTTTGCTGACGATCTCGTCGCTGGCGGAGGGGTTCAGGATCAGGGTGGCCCCCCCGGCGCACAGCCGGGTGGAGGGGGTGTCCGCCACCCACAGGTCCTCGCAGATCTCCACCCCTACCCAGAGCAGGGGCAGGCTCTCGCACCGGAACACCAGCCCAGTGGAGAACTTCACCGCCTCCTGCCCGGCGAAGGGGATGCAGAAGCCGGCGTCTCCCAGCGCCCGGCCCGAGGTGAACCAGCGCTGCTCATAAAATTCGGTGTAATTGGGAATATTGACCTTGGGCACCAGCCCCAGCAGCTCCCCATGGCAGAACACCGCCGCGCAGTTGTAGAGCTTGCCGCTCCAGCGCACCGGCACCCCCACGCAGGCCAGCAGGTCCAGCCCGGCGGTCTCCCGCAGGATGCCCTCCAGGGCCCGCTCCGCCCCCCGGAGCAGGGTGTCCTGCAAAAACAGGTCGCCGCAGGTGTAGCCGGTGACGGACAGCTCCGGGAAGCAGATGACTTTGACCCCCTGCTCCGCCGCCTGAACGCACAGCTTTACGATCTGCCCGGCGTTGCAGCCGCAGTCCGCCACCCGGAGCGCCGGCGCAGCCGCTGCCACCTTTACAAATCCGTCCCGCATCGATTCCAGCCCCTTCCCCCGGCCCGCCGGGGCGGGGCCGGGCATTTGATTGTCATTGTAAGGTAACTTTACCCTAATCCGCGGAAAAATGCAACACGGCGCCGCCTCCGGCGGCAAATTTGCCCGAATTTTTCCGGCTTCCGCTATATCTTGTGGTTGACAGGGGGAATTCTTTTGTGTATCATAATTTTGTTACTTGTTGTAATGGAATGATTCTAATTTGTCTCCTGCCTGTCATCATTTTTGAAAGGTCTGTGATACGCCATGCAGCTCAAGCTGAAGGATCGCCTGCTCCGTCTGACCCGGCTCCACCCCGCCCTGAGCGCCGGAGCCGCCGCCCTGGTGGTGCTGGGGTGCGCCGGGGGCGTGGGGGTCACCTCCGCCCTGGCCGCCGCCCCGGAGGCGGAAGAGCCCCTCTGGGTGCTCACCGTGGACGGCCAGGCCCTGGGCGCCGCCCAGGACCAGGGGAGCCTGGAGGACCTCTGCGAGGCCGTCGTAGCCGAATATGACGGCGCGGACGTGCTCTCCCTGGAGGTGCTCAGCGACGTGGACATCGCCCTGGCGGAGGACGCCTCCGACGGCGGGGACGTGCCCCAGGAGGAAGCGGCGATCCGGGAGGCCCTCTCCCGGCAGCTGCGGGTGCGCACCGTCTCCCAGGTCACCGAAACCGAAGAGGTGGCCTATGACACCCTGGTGGTGGAGGACGACACCCTCTACACCGACGAGAGCTATATCACCAAGGGCCAGACCGGCCAGCGGGAGGTGGTCAGCCAGGTCATCTGCGTCAACGGCGAGCCCCAGCTGGTCAAGACCCTGAGCAGCCAGATCACCCTGGAGCCTCAGGACGCCGTGCTGCACATGGGCACCCAGGAGCGGCCCGAGTTCATCTGGCCCGCCAGCGGGACGATGACCAGCGGCTACGGCTACCGGACCCTGTTCGGCGCCACCAAGCTCCACAACGGCATTGACATCGCCGGCGCCAGCGGCACCGCCATCCTGGCCGCCCGGGCGGGCACCGTGGTCTATGCCGGCTGGGACAACAGCGGCTACGGCAACCTGGTGGTCATCGAGCACGACAACAACACCCACACCTATTACGCCCACAACTCCGCCATCTACGTCAGCGTAGGGGACACGGTGGAGCAGGGGGAGACCATCGCCGCCATGGGGGCCACCGGCCGGGTCACCGGCGTCCACTGCCACTTTGAGATCCGCTCCGGCAGCTACAGCGGCCTGTACACCGCCGCCGCCCTGGACCCCATGGACTACCTCTGAGTCCGGCATCTTTTCAAAACGATAGCGCCCCGGCCCGCAGTTTGCACTGCGGGCCGGGGTGTTCTCTTTTTTCATCCTCACAGCTCGTCCTGATCCAGCAGGTCCAGCATGACCTGCTGCTCCGGGCTCAGCTCCGCCGGAGTGAACTCCTCCTCCGGCGGCTGGGGGCCCGTCTGGCCCGCCGGCGGCTCCTCCGCCGGGGATGGTCTCCCCGTCTCCGGGATCTGGGCCCTCTCCTGGAACGGGGAAGCGCCCCGGGGAGAGGGGGCCCAGGGGGCCGCCGGGCGGGAGACGCTGTCGCTCATCAGCCCCATCCAGCACCCAAGTCCGGCCAGCCCCAGCCCCTCGGCCAGGGTGTCCGCGCCGGGCAGAGCGGCCAGGGCCCACACCCCGGCGGTCAGGGTGAACCACTGGGTGCGCACCGGGGCGGGCCGGCCGAAGCCCCAGGCCGCCTGGTGGTACAGGGCCAGCACGGCGGCCATCAGGGCCAGCAGGGTCCAGACGTAGCGGGCCAGCACCGGGTCCCGGGTCTCGTTGTGGTAGAACACCACCAGCCAGAAGCACACCCCGAACCCGGGCAGCAGGGCGGCCAGGCTGCGCCCCTTCGCCCCCCGGCCCAGGGCCAGCCAGATCAGCCCGCCCCCCCCGGCGCAGAGCAGGACGTTCACAGCGCAGCTCCCCAGCCCGCCCCAGTTCAGGCCGGCCCGCAGCGCCGGCAGCGACTCCGCCAGCCGCAGGACCCCGGCGGCGCACAGCAGCAGCCCGCCCAGGACCCCCACCCCCCGGCCAAAGGGGCCGAAGCCGCCGTAGAGGCTCTCCCCCTGGTGGGCGGTCCCCCGCAGGGGCAGGGCAGCCGGCAGCGCCAGCACCGGCACGGCCAGATAGAACCCCCACAGGGCCAGCAGGGCGGGCTGGAGGGGGAGCTCCACCAGGCCGGTGGCCGGGTCGAAGGCGCTGCTGCGGCACCAGTACTGCAGGGCGGCCCCCGCCAGGGCGGCGGCGGCCAGGGCGATGGGATATCGTTTCATCCGGGACACTTCCTTTATCCCACGGCGGGGCCCCATCGGGGCCGGGCCGGGTCTCATCTCTGTCGTGGCGGAGGGGAACCCCCGCCCGCCTCTATTCTACCCCAAATCCAGGTCTTTGTCAGCAAGATTTTCCACCGCCGTGCCGGTGTAATACCAGGTCAGAATATCCTGCCACCCGCAGCCCTGCTCCGCCAGGGCGTCGGCGCCGTACTGGCTCAGCCCCACCCCGTGGCCGTAGCCGGTGACGTAGAAGGTGACCGTGTCCCCCGCCGCCTCCACCGTCAGGCTGGTGGAGCGCAGGGAGAACAGGGCCCGCAGGGTGGAGGTGGGCACCTCCGCCCCGCCGATGACCACCGCCCGGCTCAGGCCGGAGGCGTCGTAGAGGGTGTCCCCGATCCACCCCTCCACCGGCCCGGACAGGTCGCACCCGGACACCGCCCCGGTCAGGGCGGCGGAGAAGTCGGCGGCGGAGACCTGGACGGTGCTGTAGTAGTTGGGCACCCCCTCTCCCTCCGGGGAGGACACGCTCTGGAGATAGGCCACGTCGGTCCCCCAAACCTCCAGGGCGGAGCGGGTGGCGCCGGCGCTGGCGGCGTGGAACACCGCCTGGATGGGCGCTCCGCCGCAGCACACCGCCATGCCGTCGGTCTCGGTGACCGCCAGGGTGATCTTCTCCGCCAGGGCCTCGGCCTCGGCGGCGTCCCAGGCGGCCATCCGGTCCTCCCGGCTCATCCAGGCCTGGCAGCAGCTGGAGTCGGCGCACAGGTCCGCCTCATGGGCGTCGGTGGGGTGGAGCAGCTTGTACACCGTGTAGGTCCGGGCCGCCGCCGCCTGGGCCTTCAGGGCCTCCTGGTGGAAATTGGCCGGCATCTCCGCCGCCACCACCCCCCAGAGGTAGTCCCCCAGGGTCATCTCCACCGCCTGCTCCCCCACCAGCACCGTCAGGGTGACGCTCTGGTCCCAGAGGGCGGAGGCTTCCGTTTCCGCCGCCCCGGTCTCCTGGCTCCCCTCTGCCGGGGCGGACAGGGGGAGCTCCACCGTCAGCGCCGGCTGTTCCTGGCCGGCATCCCCCGCCGCCCTGGCCTGCTCCAGCAGTCCCCGGCCCAGACAGAGCAGGGTCAGGGCGAACACCGCCGCCGGGGCCAGCACAAAGGCCGAGGCCACCAGCCGGACCTGGCTTTTGACTTTTTTCCCACTAAAAAATGCACGTTTCATCTGTCCGCCTCCTCCGGCCCCGTCTCCGGGACCCCGCCGCCCCGCCCGTTGACACAGGGGGGGCGCTTCGCAGTATACTGAACCTTGGAATGCACGGGGTTTCCCCCGAAAGGAGCTGTCAAAAACGCAGGAGAGCGTCCGCAGCGTGCTCGCCCTCTATTCCTATGACGGCCAGGCGGAGGTTATGACCCTGGAAAACGAGCTGCGCCAGTCCATCAGCCTGGCGGCCCGCACCCCCATAATCGTGGCCCACGCCGAGCACGGCGGCGGCAGCAGCAGCGCCTTCACCTGCCGGGTGATCTCCTCCTCCCACACCGGCCTCCACTCCTCCATCGCGGCGGCGGGCTCCCTGAAGGGTCCCCGCCACGGCGGGGCCAACATTAAGTCCAAGCAGATGCTGGACGTGATTCGGGCTGATCTACGGCATGGGCCACGCCATCTACGCCATGAGCAACCCCCGGGCGGTCCTTCTGAAAAGGCGAACGCCCCCGGGTCCCTATTGGGACCCGGGGGCCGTTTCATCTCTCTCTCTTCTATT
>CAZAIF010000127.1:0-5215 GCA_964485125.1 uncultured Oscillospiraceae bacterium
CCTGACGGCTTAAATCAGTGTGCCTGAAGCGCTGATGGAATCGCGTATATATGCCTTGCCAGATGGAATCTTTCCGCAGGGCTTTTCCTTTTGCGTGTTCTGCGGTGTTGTCGTAAAAAAGCAATACAAGGAAGAAGAACTGAAAGAAATCCAAAAGCAAAACGATGACATGATAGTAATCAATACTCTGTTGATGTAGATTTACTTTTCCGAGAAATAACCGCAAACCCAAAAAATGAATACATCCACCGAGAGCAGCTATTTTCAATAAACGGCAGCTCTTTCAGGAGCGACCAACCATGACAAAACCGAGAGGGTATGTATGAGATATAATAAGGTGGAGGGAGTGAAGAGAGATGCCGGAGCGAGCGAGAAAGAGGCCACCTTTCGGTGACCTTTTTCGACAGACTGTCCCCCGGTTCCGCCCTTGGCGGTGCCGGGGGTTTTTGTTGGCTTGCGGGGGCTCAATCCTGGCCATAGTAGGCGTGAGCGCCGTGCTTGCGGTAGTAGTGCTTGTCCTGGAGCTCCTGAGGGGCGGGCCGGACCCGGGGGTTGATGACCTCGCAGCGGCAGGCCATCTTGGCCACCTCTTCCAGCACCACCGCGTTGTGCACCGCCTCGTGGGCGTCCTTGCCCCAGGTGAAGGGGCCGTGGTTCTTGCACAGCACCGCCGGCACCGCCACAGGGTCCTTGCCCAGCCGGGCAAATTCCGAGGCGATCAGGATGCCCGTGTTCTTCTCATAGGCCGCCTCGATCTCCTCCTCCGTCAGGTTGCGCACACAGGGCACCTCCCCGTAGATGTAGTCGGCGTGGGTGGTGCCGTAGCAGGGGATGCTCCGCCCCGCCTGGGCCCAGCTGGCGGCATAGGAGGAGTGGGTGTGCACCACCCCGCCGATCTGGGCGAAGGCCTTATAGAGCTCCACGTGGGTGGGGGTGTCCGAGGAGGGGTTGTACTTGCCCTCCACCTTCTTGCCCTCCAGGTCCACCAGCACCATGTCCTCAGGCTTCAGCTTGTCATAGTCCACCCCGCTGGGCTTGATGGCGAAGATCCCGGTCTCCCGGTCGATCTCGCTGGCGTTGCCCCAGGTGAAGGTGACCAGGCCGTACTTGGGCAGCAGCATATTGGCCTCATAGACCCGCCGCTTCAGTTCCTCTAACATATCGTGTGTCCTCCTTCCGCCCCTCAGGGCTCCAGCCGGTACAGCGCCACCTCGTCGGTCTCCCGGTTGGTGGCCACCAGCACGTCATGTCCGCGCAGCATGTAATGCAGCGTGTTGGCCGCCCCCCGGCCCCGGTCGATCCACTCGGGCCGGTAGGTGTCCCCGGCCGGGTCGTAGGTGAAGGCCAGGAAATCCCGCGCGCCCGAGCGGTGGCCCACCACCAGGGCGGGCCGGCCGCAGAGGTCCCCTCCGTAGAAGGCGTGGCTGAAGGGCAGGTCGTGCTCATACTCATAGACCTGTTCAAACCGGCCCTCCCGCCGCTTGTAGACGCGCACCTTGTCCCCGTGGAAGGGGGCGATGACCCCCAGCTCCTCCACGCCGTCCCCGTCGAAGTCCACCAGCACCGCGTCGCTGGCCGGCTCCTCCACCAGGGTCTCGATGTCCCACGCCCCGCCCCGCTGGGCCGGCGGGGTGAAGCGGAAGATGCCGTTCTCCGCGCAGATCAGGCAGGTGGTCTCCCCGTCCCGCTCGATGCGGTAGTAGCCGTGGTTTTTCTGCAGCCCCTCCCGCAGCACCGTCAGCTCCAGCTGATGGTCCTGGTCGAAGCCGCTCAGGTCCTCGGGCAGCTCGGCGGCATAGACCTTGCCCGGGAAGCGCCAGTCGTCGTCGTACTCGTGGCCCGACTTGAGGCAGCAGGCCACCAGATAGCGCACCCCGCCCCGCTCCACGATGTCGATGCGGTGGATAAAGGGCAGGTCCACCAGGGTGCGGATCTCCCAGTCCCCCTTGCCCCGGGGGGTGATGATGGAGATGTTGGCCGCCTTGGCGTTGTTGAAGCCGTAGAACTTCAGGGTGGCCAGGAACTGGCCGTCGGTGCCCGGCACCTGCACCATGCTCATCACGCCGCCGGGCTTCTCCCAGACCACGTCCTCCAGGCTACCCTCCAAATCGAAGAGCAGGCAGCGCTCCTCCAGCTCCGAGGCCACCAGGAAGTGGTCCCGCCCCTGGTAGCGCAGGGGGGCCAGGGCATAGTTTTTCTCCAGATGGGAGATCACCGTTTTTTCAATCTTCATCTCCGAACCCTCACTTCTGCCGGTCCAGGATGCCGGCCATCATCTCATGGGCACCGGCGATGTCCCGCTTCCACTGCTCGCTGCCGGTGTACCACATCTCGGCCACATACCGTCGCACCCCCAGGCTCCAGGCCTTTTGGATGGCCGCCGGGAAATCCACATGGCCCGTCCCGAAGGGCACCTCCCGGAACACGCCGGGCACCGTCTCCTTCAGGTGCATGGCCACCAGGTGGCCCCGGCCCCGCTCCAGATCGTCCAGCACGCCGGCGCCGCAGGCCTTGGCGGCGTTGGTGATGTTGCCGATGTCCGGGTACACCCCCAGATAGGGGGAGTTCACCCGGCTGACATGCTCCATGGCCTTGCCCACGGTGTTCATGAACTCGGTCTCCATGGTCTCAAAGCCCAGGATGACGCCCCCGGCGGCGGCCATCTCCACCGCGCGGGCCAGGTTCTCCTGGAAGTACTTCCGGGTGTCCCCGTCCCCGTCCTCATAGTAGACGTCGTAGCCCGCCAGCTGGATGGTGCGGATGCCCAAATCCGCCGCCAGCGCCACCGCCTTTTCCATGATCTCCATGCCTCGCTTTCGGGTGGCGGCGTCGTGGCTACCTAGGGGGTATTTCCGGTGGCCAGACAGGCACATGGAGCGCACCGGCACCCCGGTCTCCGCCATCAGCCTCAGCAGGTGCAGCCGCTCTTCCCCGCCCCAGTTCAGCCGGGCCAGCCGCATGTCACTCTCGTCGATGCTGAGCTCCACATAGTCAAATCCCGCCTCCCCGGCGCAGCGTAGCTTTTCCCGCCACTCCAACTCCCCGGGCATGGCCTTCTCATACAGGCCCAGTTGATAGCCTTTCATTTCAAACCTTCCTTCTGCCGTCCTCAGGTGGTGTGGTTCTTCTGATGGTTCTCTTCTTCGCTCCGGTGCTGCCGGAAACCGGCATGGGACAAAATGCCCACCGCCTGCCCGGCCTCACCGAAATCATCGCAAACCTTTGTAACCCGCGTCCACGCTTTCCTGCACTGAGAAAAATCTCAGCGTTTACAATGGTTCATGCATCCTCATGGGTATTCAGTTTAGAGAAGGGATTCTCATTTGGATCATAGGGGCCATTTATCTGCTTTTTACTGGGGTCCACTTCCACCGTGATTTTCCCTGTTGGGTCATTGCGTCCGGGAGAATAGGTATTATCATCATCCAGATGGGTATATGGCACCGGTGGGGGAACGGTGTTCTGCACGGTCTGAACAATATTATTATCCGCATGAAACAGGCCCGGCTCCGACAACATAGCGGGCTTGCCGCCCACATCCCCAATAGAAATATCACAGCTGATGTAGTCCAAATAACGATCATGCGCCCAGTTTCCCTTATCATAGAAGCCCGCAATATCCGGGCAAACTTGCTCGTGAAACCAATACCACCGTCCATCCTGATACACGAAGTCTGATCCGTATCGCTCCCACAACCAGATATTCCCCCGGCCCACGCCATCCATGCCAATGGGACTCATCAGAGTACCAGGGGTCAGATAGAAGGATCGGGCAGATAAACCATCATCCGCCACTTCAATCACATCACTGGTCAGGGCGTGGCATCCACCGGAGCATACCGAACGCACATCATGGCCTTCCAATTCAGCATAGCGCTCCATTAAATTCATACGATCCATAATCATCTGCCGGTCCATATGCCGGACATTGTTTGTGTAAACCTCCCGGTACCCCACCATGCGGCCAAACTGGTGTGCCCAAGTGGTATTGGGAGAGTCCAGCCACATCGTATCCCACTCTTCTCTAGAATATCCGGCACCGTGAAGGTAGGCATGTCTGGCCTTGTATTCTTCCACGGTCTGAGCAGCCTTTGCATTATGCAGCCGCTGTTGAAAGGTCAGGTTTTTATTCATATGGACATTTCCCCCTCTTAACGGCGCTCCCGTTGATAATATGGTTTGCCAAGATCTCCTTGTGGTCCGTAACTTTCTTTGTCGTGGTAAGTATCATAGGGGCGTGGCATATCCTGCCAGATGTACTCCCAACCAAACAGCGGCTGGTACACATCCTGTTTTATGGTGGGATTTCCCCAGTCCCAGCGCAGCGGATCTTCCTCCTCCGAGCGATACACTGGTACGCTGGCATAATCAGCCCCTACCTCTACCGTGTGATCATGCTGCAATACCAAGTGCCAGATCTTCCAAGCGCCATTTTCTTTGACCAGATCGGCAAAAATCAGTCCGAACTCCATATAGGCCTCCGCATCACCATCCGGTTTTCCGGTGACCTGAAAGCCCAGCTGATAGCCAAGATAACGAGCGGTCTTACCATCATCCGCGATATAGACCAGCGGGGTGGTGGAGGTATGCATGGCAGCGCATCCCAGTCCCAAATTGGCGCTGATACAGGCTAGATTAGGGTCGGCTTCACAGTAGGGTCTTAATCTGGCAAACCGCTGTTCCTCCCGGTCGCCCACATAGTGGCGGGCAATCTCATTTATCCCCAAATAATAGCCATTGTTATAGCCCAAAGAAGCTGTTTCCTTGTGCTCCGGCTGCTGGACCCACAAATCGTTGAGCTCCTCCCGGCGCATGTCGTTGGAATAATAAAAGGAGTGTCGGTTGATCAGCTGGATGCAATTCTCTTTGTCCCAAATGCGCTGAACTTCTTCCTCTTCGGTAAAATAAGGTTGCTGGACCATGGTCCTCCTCCTCGTATAATTAAGATTCAAAGTTAATCGTTTCAGGTATCAGCAGGCTATGAGTTGCCCGTGATACAATAGCTGTAGGACAGCAGGGTCAAGTTCTCCACGCTCCAGTTGAGCCGCAAGGCTGCTTCACGAAAAGTCCGTTCCCCTGAACCGGAAGTTAGCTGAAAACTCATTGGCTGTTTGCCGGAGACAAGGCCGCCCTAGAAACGAATTTCGTTTCGCGCAGTTAAGGGCTATCGCATTGGCCTTCTCCGGAATGATTCTGATATGCGAGGTTGCATTTG
>CAZAIF010000128.1:0-5208 GCA_964485125.1 uncultured Oscillospiraceae bacterium
TCAACTGCCGCCCCATCGAGTGGGGGGCCGACATCGTCACCCACTCCACCACCAAGTATATGGACGGCCACGACGCCACTGTGGGGGGCTGCATCGTGGACAGCGGCAACTTCGACTGGATGGCCCACAAGGACAAGTTCCCCGGCCTCACCACCCCCGACGAGAGCTACCACGGCATCACCTACGCCGAGAAATTCGGCCAGGCCGGCGCCTTCATCACCAAGTGCTGCGTCCAGCTCATGCGGGACCTGGGCGCCGCCCCCGCCCCCATGAACGCCTACCTGCTCAACCTGGGGCTGGAGTCCCTCCACGTCCGCATGCCCCGCCACTGTGAGAACGCCCAGAAGGCAGCCGAGTTCCTCCAGGGCCACGACAAGGTGGCCTGGGTGGAGTTCGCCGGCCTGCCCGGGGACAAGTACTATGAGCGGGCCAAAAAGTATATGCCCAACGGCACCTGCGGCGTCATCTCCTTCGGCGTCAAGGGCGGGCGCGCCGCCGCCGAGCAGTTCATGGCCGGGCTGAAGCTGGCCATGATCGCCACCCATGTGGCCGACGCCCGCACCTGCGTGCTCCACCCCGCCTCCTCCACTCACCGGCAGATGACCGATGCCGAGCTGGTGGCCGCCGGTGTGGCCCCGGACATGATCCGCCTCAGCGTGGGCATTGAAAACGCCCAGGACATCATCGACGACATTCGCCAGGCCCTGGAGCAGATCTGAACCCTCAGACATCACCCGCCGCGGCGGAGCCGGTGGGGCTCCGCCGCGGCCCTTGTTTTGTGTATTCAGTACAATCATTTTGAAAATCTACTTTCCATATCGATGAAAATGCGCTATAATTCATCCAGCATGACCCACAAGGTTTTGAGTTTGAGGTGAAGAAACATGAATCAACAATTCTCCCACGTGCTCTCCCCCATTCGGATCAACGGAGTGCTGTTTAAAAACCGCATCATCTCCGCCCCCATCACCCCCCACTCCTCCAGCAATGGCGAGCTCTATCCCAACGAGGACGCCATGACCTACTTCGAGGACCGGGCCAAGACCGGAGCGGCGGTGGTCTACTGCGGCGGCGCCAAGGCGGTGGACGTGATGGACGACGGCGAGCACTGCACCTGGGACACTGTGGCCTTCAACCACAAGAACGGCCTGTCCCTGCTGGCCGCCCGGATCCACGCCCACGGCGCCCTGGCGGGCATGGAGGTCATGGGCCTGCTGCCCTGCACCTGGCGTCCCGGCCCCCCGCTGGGCTGCTCCGCCGGCAACCGGATGATGCAGTCTCCCCCCATCACCCAGGAGATCACCGCAGAGGAGATGGAGCGCTTTAAGCAGGACACCGCCGCCATGTGCGCCAACCTGCAGGTGTGCGGCTTTGACTCCCTGCTCTTCCACTTCGGCCACTCCATCCCTGTGGCCCAGTTCCTCTCCCCCCTGACCAACCGCCGCACCGACCAGTACGGCGGCTCCACCGAGAACCGCTGCCGCTATCTGGTGGAGATCCTGGACGCCTGCCGGGAGGCCACCCGGGGCCGCATGACCTTTGAGGTACGCATGTCCGCCACCGAGTTCACCGAGGGCGGCATCGACCTGGAGGAGGGCATCCGCATTGCCTCCATCCTCCAGGACCACTGCGACATCATCCAGGCCTCCTGCGGCATGATCACCGAGAAGTACATGACCTGGACCCACCCCTGCCAGCACATGGGCTATCATCCCAACCTGTGGCTGGCCGAGGCCTTCAAGAAGTCGGGCAAGATCCACAAGCCGGTCACCGCCGTGGGCGGCCTGGAGAGCCTGCAGGCCGCTGAGGACGCCATCGCCGAGGGCAAGTGCGACTTCTTCGCTGTGGCCCGCCAGCTGATCGCCGACCCGGACACCATCAAGAAGGCCATCGACGGCCGGGCCGACGACGTGGTGCCCTGCATCAAGTGCATGCGCTGCCACGACTCCGACTGCTATGAGCACCTGTTCCGCTGCGCCGTCAACCCGTTGGTGGGCTACGAGACCTGCCGGGACAAGATGTTCCCCGCCGCCCCCGCCAAGGTCAAGCGGGTGGCCGTCATCGGCGGCGGCCCCGCCGGCATGAAGGCCGCCATCACCGCCTTCGACCGGGGCCATCAGGTCACCCTGTTCGAGAAGCAGGATCACCTGGGCGGCGCCCTGGAGTTCTCCAAGTATGTGGACTTCAAGTATGCCCTGTGTTCCTACAAGGACTACCTGGTCCACCAGGTGGAAAAGCGGGCCATCGACGTGAAGCTGAACTGCGAGGCCACCCCCGGGATGCTCAACGGCAAGTTTGACGCGGTGCTGATCGCTGTGGGCGCCGAGCCCCTGATGCTCCCCCTGCCCGGCTTCAACACCGACAACGGCATCGTGGCCACCGACGCTTACGGCCACGAGGACCAGCTGGGCCACAAGGTAGTGGTCATCGGCGGCGGCCAGGTGGGCTGCGAGACCGCCCTCCACCTGGCGGACAAGGGCCTGGAGGTCTCCATCATCGAGATGCAGTCCTCCCTGTGCCCCGACGCCTCCAAGACCTGCGGCGACGAGATCCGCATCCTGCTGGAGGAGAACCCCAACTTCACCGCCATCACCTCCGCCCGCTGCCAGAGCGTGACCAAGCACTCCGTCACCTACCTGGACGGGGAGGGCGTGGAGCAGACCATCTCCTGCGACACCGTCATCCTGGCCGCCGGCATGCGCGCCAAGAGCGATCTGGCCGACCGGTTCGTCACCGACTGCGACGTGCCCGAGTGGGCCCAGATCGGCGACTGCGTCCGGGCCCGCACCGTGGAGCAGGCCACCGCCGAGGCCTACAACGCCGCCATGGAGCTGTAAGCCCCCCTTCCATCCAAATCTATGTACACGGGAGCCGCCTTTTACGGGCGGCTCCCACTCTTTCTGTCTTTAAACCGGTTCACAGAAAGTTTAAAATTTGTTCCCGGCGGCCAGATTGACATAACTGCAAAGAACCAGTATAATTTATCTTATAATGTGAGACTTTTTGGAGGCGAGATCCCCATGGATCAAAAGACCGCAGCGGAAGAGCTGCTCCAGATGCTCACCCAGCTCACCCACCAGCCTGAGCTGGAATCCACCGAACAGTTGGCCCGGGGCGAGGGCGCCCTGCTGTGGTATTTGCTGCGCGGCCACGACGGCGCCACCGCCGGAGAGATCCGGGACGCCATGGAGGTGGGCTCAGGCCGGGTGGCCAATGCGCTGAAAAGCCTGGTCTCCAAGGGTTTTGTGACCCGCGCCGCCTCTGAGTCCGACGGACGGGTGGTCCGGGTCTATCTGACCCAGGAGGGCCGGGCCTTTATTCTCGCCCGATACCAGCGCACAATCCAATGGATTACGCGGCTGATGGAGGCGCTGGGGGAGGAGGACAGCCGTCTGGCCCTCCGCCTCTCCCACAGGCTGCTGGAGATCAGCGCCCAGCTCCGCCAAGCCCCCCAGTGACCAGGGCGGCAACGCCCTGGCCCATTTGTCCCTTTCCACCCACCGCAGCAGAACAGGAGGTATCCCATGGCTGAAAAAAGAGATTATTCCGCGATCACGCCCGAGATCCAGGCACTGGCCGCCCACTGCTCCGAGGAGTGCGTGATCGACAAGCAGCTTTACGCCAAATACAAGGTCAACCGCGGGCTCCGGGACGAGAACGGCAACGGCGTGCTCACCGGCCTGACCGAGATCAGCGAGATCCAGGCCAAGACCCCAGACGGCCAGCCCTGTGACGGCTCCCTGTTCTACCGCGGCTACAATATCCATGACCTGGTCAAGGGGTTCCTGAAAGACGGCCGCTTCGGCTTTGAGGAGATCACCTACCTGCTGCTCTTCGGCGACCTGCCCAACCCGGAGGAGCTGAAGCAGTTCCAGATCCTGTTGTCCAGCTACCGCTCCCTGCCCAACTCCTTCGTCCGGGACATCATTATGAAAGCCCCCAGCATTGACATTATGAACTCCATGGCCCGGAGCGTACTCACCCTCTACTCCTACGACAACAAGCCCAACGACATCTCCATCCCCAACGTGCTGCGCCAGTGCCTCCAGCTCATCGCCATGTTCCCCCAGCTGGCTCTGTACGGCTATCAGGCCTATAACTACTATAAAAACGACCACCCCACCTTCTTTATTCACGACCCGGTGTCCACCCTGTCCACCGCCCAGAACATCCTGTTCATGCTCCGGCCGGACATGAAATTTTCCGAGACCGAGGCCCGGGTGCTGGATATGGCCCTGGTCCTCCACGCCGAGCACGGCGGCGGCAACAACTCCTCCTTCACCACCCATGTGGTCACCTCCTCGGGCTCCGACACCTACTCCGCCATCGCCGCGGCCCTGGGCAGCCTGAAGGGCCCCAAGCACGGCGGCGCCAACATCAAGGTGTGCCATATGTTCGATGAGATCAAGGAGCAGGTCCGGGACTGGAAGGACGACGACGAGGTCAGGGCCTATCTGGCCAAGATCCTCCACGGGGACGCCTTCGACCACGCAGGGCTGATTTACGGCGTGGGCCACGCCATCTACTCCAAGTCGGACCCCCGGGCCATTATCTTCAAGGCCTTCGTCCACCAGCTGGCCCAGGAGAAGGGCCGGGAGGAGGAGTACGAGCTCTACTCCTCGGTGGAGCGGCTGGCCCCGGAGATCATCAGCGGCGAGCGGAAGATGTACAAGGGCGTCAGCGCCAACGTAGACTTTTACTCCGGCTTCGTCTATCAGATGCTGGGCATCCCGGAAGAGCTGTTCACCCCCCTGTTTGCCATCGCCCGGATTTCCGGCTGGAGCGCCCACCGGCTGGAGGAGCTGATCAACGGCAACCGGATCATCCGCCCCGCCTACAAGGCCATCCTGCCCCGGCGGGACTATGTGGAGTTGTCCCAGCGGTAAGGAAAACCGTTCATCCGGCAAAACAGAACATCCCCGCAGCGTATCCTGACAACGCTGCGGGGATGTTTTTTGCGCTCTCCCACGGGTGTTTCGCCCTTTTCCGGGCGTTTTCCGCCTCACCAGAGGGCCCGGTAGATCTGCGCCACGTCCCCGGGGGTGGGCCGGCGGGGGTTGTCCACGGTGCAGGAGTCCATCAGCGCCCCCTCCACCATGGCGGGGATGGCGGCCTCATACTCCTGCCGGGTGCAGGTGCCGGTGTCCCCCATGGAGATGTGCATGTCCATCTCCTTCATCATGAACTGGGTCCAGGCAATCTGGGCCC
>CAZAIF010000129.1:0-5199 GCA_964485125.1 uncultured Oscillospiraceae bacterium
TCTAGCATATTCGTCTATGTAACTCTATACGCCGCTACGCTTGACGGTTACCGGGCAACCCCTACGGCTTGCATGACCGCTGCAAAAAAGGTGGGAGACTTCCCCTGTTTGGGACAGTCTCCCGCCTTTATAAATTACTTCCCCTGAAACCTCAGGCCTGCTTGGCCGCCGTGGCCAAACTCAGGCCCACGATACAGCCGGAGGGGCAAACCTCCACGCACTTGCCGCAGCCCACGCATTTCTCATAGGTTACGGAGGCCAGGTTGTCCGTCACGGTGATCGCGCCGGCGGGGCAGTTGCGCTCGCACAGCTTACAGCCGATGCAGCCGGCGGTGCAGGCCTTCCGGGTGTCCGCGCCCTTTTGATGACTGTTGCAGTCCACCACCACGGAGGCGCTGGCCGGGCGCACGGCAATGACCCCATTGGGGCAGGCCTTGGCGCACAGGCCGCAGCCGGTGCACAGGTCGGTATCCACCCGGGCCACGCCGCCCACCAGATAGATGGCCTTTTCCGGACAAACCTTGGCGCAGTCTCCCAGTCCGGCGCAGCCATAGACGCACGCGCCGCTGCCGCCGAAGAGCAGTTTTGCCGCAGCGCAGCTTTCAATGCCCTTATAGTCCATCTTGGCAGAGGTGACGGCACAGGTGCCGCTGCAGCGGACCTCCGCCACCATTTTCACTACATCGCCGCTCTCACGGCCCAGCACCTGACCCAGCTGCTGGGCGGCGCCGGCGCCGCCGGGCACGCACAGGGTGATGGCCAGATCAGGGTCCTCCACCAGGGCGGCGGCGTAGCCGTCGCAGCCGGCAAAGCCGCAGGCGCCGCAATTGGCGCCGGGCAGGCACTCACGCACCTGGGGAAGGAGTTCATCCACCTCCACCGCCATAAATTTGGAGGCCACGGTGAGCATTACGCCGCAGATCAGGGCGATGATGGCCAATACGACAACCGCAATGATCACAACTTCCATATTTCACGCCCTCCTTAACCCAAACCGAGCAAATTCTCCACCAGTCCGGCAAAGCCCATGAAGGACACGGACAGGATGGAGGCGGACAGCAGCGTGATAGGCATGCCCTTAAAGCACTCGGGGCAGTTGCACTTTTCCACCCGGGTACGCACGCCGGCAAAGAGCACCATGGCCAGGAAGAAGCCCACGCCGCTGCCGAAGGAGTTGAACAGTGCGTGGATAAAGCTGGCGCCGAAGGCGGTGCCGTCCACCAGATAGTTGTCCACGTTGCTGATACACACGCCCAGCACCGCGCAGTTGGTGGTAATCAGAGGCAGGTACACACCCAGAGAGGCGTGCAGGGCGGGGATGTACTTTTTCAGAATGATCTCCACCAGCTGCACCAGGGCGGCGATGACCAGGATGAACACGATGGTCTGAAGATAGCCCAAATTGTTTCGGTCCAGAATGAAATACTGGATGGGATAGGTGACGGCGGTGGCCAGCAGCATGACGAAGATCACGGCGATGGACATGCCGGTGGCCTGGTCCAGCTTTTTGGATACGCCCAGGAAGGGGCAGATGCCCAAAAACTGGCTCAAGACATAGTTGTTGACCAGAACGGCGGTCATGATAATTCCAATGATGACTTTCACTTCACTCATTTCGCAGCCGCCTCCTTTCCGTCATTGGCACAGCTCAGCCCACTGCCGCACACAGACGCGCTGGGACAGCCCGCGCAGCCGAGCTCTTTCTTCCTGGGGGCCTTGCCCTTGGTGACCTTGTTGACCACGGCGATGAGCACGCCGAACACCGCAAAGCCACCGGGAGCCATGACCATGATGGAAATGTTGTTGTCCGCCAGAACGGGCACCTCCATGCCAAACCAGGTGCCGCTGCCCAGAATTTCACGGACGCTGGCCATGACCAGCATGGCCAGGGTGTAGCCCACGCCCATGCCGATGGCGTCCAGGGCGGAGTCAAACGGCCCGTTCTTTCCGGCGAACATCTCCGCCCGGCCCAGAATGATGCAGTTGACCACGATCAGGGGCAGGTACAGGCCCAAAGCCGTATTCAGCGCCGGGAGAAACGCCTGCACGATCATCTGCACCAGGGTGACGAAGGATGCGATGACCACAATGTAGCAGGGGATGCGCACCTTTTCGGAGATCACCTTGCGCAGCAGGGAAATCATGATGTTGGAACACAGCAGAACGAAGGTCACTGCCGCGCCCATGCCGATGGCGTTGGACGCCTGAGTGGTGACTGCCAGGAAGGGGCAGGTACCCAGCACCAGCACCAGGATGGGATTTTCCCGGATGATGCCGTTGGTAAGTATTCTAAGTTTACTCATTTCACTGCGCCTCCTTTACCAAATTATAGGCGGTGAAAGCGTCCTTGATGGCGTTGATATAGTAGTTGGAGGAGAAGGTGGCGCCGGAGATGGTGTCCACGCCGTCCAGATTGGCGTCCTTCCCCACGAACTGACTGCGGAAGTCGTCGCCGGTGATCTTGGAGCCCAGACCCACGGTCTCGGAGTGGCTGAGCACCTGGGTGTCAGTGATGTTGCCATCGGCATCGATGCCGCAGATCATGCTCAGCGTGTCCTTGCCGCCGTAACCGTCAGAGGTGATCATGAACACATAGCCCACACCGTTGGTGGCGCGGTATACCTCGGTGATGGTCTCGGGCAGGCCGTCCACCTCCACCAGCTCAAATCCGTCAGCCTCGAGCAGGACCTCGATCCGGGCCTGTTCTGCGGCTTCTTCCTCTGCCGCCTCAATGATGGGAGCGGTAATGCTGTTGGTATAGGCCAGCAGCGCGGAGGCTATGATGCAGATCAGCAGCAGCACGCCGATGGGGGCAATAAAATCCGTAAACACGGAACTCTTCGTCTTTGTCATTCCTTCGCACCTCCCAGGGGTTTGGGCTGCGTCCACTTGCAGATGTACGGATTGAGAATATTCATGAGCAGAATGGAGAAGGACACGCCCTCAGGATAGCTGCCCCAGACCCGGATGGCCACGGTGATCAGGCCGCAGCCTACGCCGAAGATCACCTTGCCTGCGGGGGTGGGAGGAGAGGTGGTATAGTCGGTGGCCATGAAGAAGGCGCCGATGAACAGGCCGCCGGCCATGATCTGGTACAGGGGCTGCTGGCCCAGAAGGACGGTCAGCACCAACACGGCGCCGATGAAAGCCACGGGGGTGTGCCAGGTGATGACCCTGCGGGCGATGAGATAGATGCCGCCGATGAGCAGCGCCAGGCAGCTGGTCTCACCCATGCTGCCCCCCCGGGCGCCCAGGAACATTTCCAGTAAGGCAGGCAGGCCGCCCTCCCCCGCCTTCAGCAGGGCCAGAGGGGTGGCGGAACTCACCGCGTCCGCCAGGTTGGGCACCACCCAGCTGGTCATGGTGCCGGAGAAGGCCACCAGCATGATCACACGGGCGGTGATGGCGGGATTGGCAAAGTTGTAGCCGATGCCGCCGAACATCTGCTTGACCAGCACGATGGCCACAAATGCGCCGAAGGCGGCCTGCCACAGGGGGATGCCCACCGGCAGGTTCAGGGCCAGCAGCAGCCCGGTGACGGCGGCGGACAGGTCGGAGACGGTGACCGGTCGCTTGCAGAGCTTCTCAAAGGCCCACTCGCACACGACGGCCACGGCCACGCACAGGACCTCCACCAGGAGCGCCCGGGGCCCGAAGAACACCACGGAGGCAACCACCGCGGGCAACAGTGCGATGAGCACGTCCCGCATGATCGTCTGGGTGCTGATCCCGGAGTGGATGTGGGGAGAGACCGATACGGTCAGATTCTTAGCCATTTATGGTCGCCTCCTTTTTTTCTTCCGCCTTGGCCTTTTTCTCCTGGGCCCGCTGCTCGGCGTTGTATTGGTTCAGCATGGCCTTGGCCAGCTTGTTCACCTGGACCAGGGGCCGGCGGGCGGGGCAGCCGTAAGCGCAGCAGCCGCACTCCATACACAGGTTGACCTTCAGCGCCTTGAGGGTCTCAGGCTCCTTGCTGTTGTAAGCGGTCTCGATGGAGGCCGGCATCAGGTTGAGCGGACAGTGGGCCGCGCAGCGGCCGCAGCGGAGGCAGGCGGAGGCGGGAGGCACGGCGGCCTCCTTCTCGGCAAAGGCCAGCACCGCGTTGGTGCTCTTCATCACCGGAGCGTCCAGGCTGGGCACGGCGATGCCCATCATGGGGCCGCCGTACAGCACCTTCTGAGGCTCCGTCTTCAGCCCGCAGAAGTCCAGCACGTCCTTCATGCTGGTCCCCACGGGGACGACGACATTCTGGGGCTTGGCCACGGCGGAGCCGTCCACAGTGACCACCTTCTCCACCAGGGGCATCCCCGTTTTGATGTATTTGGCAATGACCGCCAGGGTGGTGCAGTTGATGACCAGCACCCCCACGTCGATGGGCAGCTTGCCCTCGGGGACGAGCTTGCCGGTGGTGTTGAAGATGATCACCTTCTCACCGCCCTGGGGGTAGATGGCGGGCAGGGCCGCCACCTCGAAGCCGGGCACGTCCTTCCCCGCCTCCTTCATCTTCTGGATGCACTGAGGCTTATTGTCCTCAATGGCCATGATGACGCGCCGGGCGGAATAGTACTTCTGAAGCAGCCTGGCCCCCTCCGCGATGCTCTGGGCGTCGTCCAGCATGGTGCGGCTGTCCGAGGTGATGTAGGGCTCACACTCCGCGCCGTTGATGACAATGGCCTCCACCTGCTCGGGCTTGACCTTGAGCTTGACAGAGGTGGGGAAGCCGGCGCCTCCCAGTCCTACAGCGCCGCAGCTGCGCACCGCTTCCATAAAGCTCTCCTGGTCGGTGACCTCCGGAGGGGCGATCCCCTCGTACACCTGCTGCTCCCCATCCGTCTCGATGACGATGACCGTGCCGTATTGGCCGTTGGAGCCCAGGATCTGATCCAGCTTCTTCACCCTGCCCGACACCCCGGAGTGGATGGGCGCCGAAACAAAGCCGCCGGCCTCTGCGATCAACTGGCCCACCTTCACCGTGTCCCCGGCCTTGACCACAGGTTTGGCCGGCGCACCGATGTTCATGGACATGGGCACGGTGACCACGGCGGGTACCGGCATGCGGACCGGCGCACAATCCACAGTGTTTTTTCTGTGGGGCACATGTATGCCGTGCAATTTCACATTGCTTTCCTCCCTCACTTCAGTTTTGAACCTCTCAGTTTTCCCCCGCCGGATCTCCTTGGGATGCGGCAGGCACAGATT
>CAZAIF010000130.1:0-5136 GCA_964485125.1 uncultured Oscillospiraceae bacterium
GCGGTGGGCTCGTTGATGATCCGCTTGACCTCCAGGCCGGCGATCTTGCCGGCGTCCTTGGTGGCCTGACGCTGGGAGTCGGTGAAGTAGGCGGGGACAGTGATGACGGCCTCGGTGACGGTCTGGCCCAGATAGGCCTCGGCATCGCTCTTCAGCTTCTGCAGGATCATAGCGGAGATCTCCTGGGGGGTGTACTTTTTGCCGTCGATGTCCACCTTGTAGTCGCTGCCCATCTCGCGCTTGATGGAGATGACAGTGCGCTCGGGGTTGGTGATGGCTTGGCGCTTTGCCACCTGGCCCACCATACGCTCGCCGTCCTTGGAGAAGGCGACGACAGAGGGAGTGGTGCGGTTACCTTCCGCGTTTGGAATGACGACGGCCTCGCCGCCCTCCATGACGGCGACGCAAGAGTTCGTCGTACCGAGATCGATACCGATGATTTTAGCCATAATGAATTCCTCCTGAATATGATAAAGATGATGATTTACAAAGGGATGGGGTCTGGGGCTAGTTGGCCACCTTGACCATGGCGAAGCGGATGACCTTCTCGCCCATTTTAAATCCGGACTGGAACACCTCCACCACGGTGGATTCGCCCACGGAGTCGTCCTCCACGTGCATCACCGCATTGTGGAGATTGGGATCGAAGGGCTGGCCCAGGGCCTCGATCTCCGTGATGCCCAGTTTCTCCAGCACCTGCTTGAGCTGGGTCATGGTCATCTCCACGCCCTTGGCGTAGGCCTCGTCGTTGCAGGGGGCGGCCAGGGCCCGCTGCAGGTTGTCGTAGACCGGCAGGAAGGCCAGGGCGGCGTCCGCCTTGGCGTTGGCATAGGCCTCGCTTTTCTCCTTGGCGGAGCGGCGGCGGAAGTTGTCGTACTCCGCGGCCAGGTACTGGTATTGCTTATCCTTCTCCGCCAGCGCCTTCTCGCGCTCGGCCAGCTTGGCCTCCAGCTCAGAGGTGCTGTCGGTGACCGTCTCGGCGGCGCCGGTCTCCTCCTCCGGGGCCTGGGCGGCCTCCTGCTGGGGAGCGGTCTCCTCCACCGGGGTGTCGGGATTTTTCTTACTCATTGGTTGGCCTCCTTATGTCTTGGAGTCGTCGTCCTGCTCCGGCTTGGGGGCCTGGAGTGCCGGGGTGGTGGGATGGGGAGCGGGGAGCTCCGTCTCACCCTTGCCGAACATCTTGCTCAGGCTCTCGGCGAAGTAGCTCAGCCGGGCGGTGACCTTGGCGTAGTCCATCCGGGTGGGGCCGACCACGCCGATCACCCCCCGCATGCCGTCGCCGATGTCATAGCTGGCCATGACGACGCTGGTGTCTTTCAGTGCGTCGGACACGTTTTCCGGTCCGATCAGGATCTTGGTGTCGCTGTCTCCCATGGCGCCGGAGAGCTG
The DNA here is from genome assembly GCA_964485125.1 of uncultured Oscillospiraceae bacterium. Classification (GTDB taxonomy): domain Bacteria; phylum Bacillota; class Clostridia; order Oscillospirales; family Oscillospiraceae; genus UMGS1766. Next base: position 1,390 of record CAZAIF010000130.1, read on the forward strand.
TGCCAGCTCGGCGTCGTGGTCCAGATAGCTCAAAAGTTCGTGGGCCTTGTCCACATCCTGGTATTCGGTGTGCTCCAGCAGGCGGTTGGCGCCGGCGGTGTGGACGCTGGAGCGCCCCGTCTCATCCAGCACCTCCATGGCGAAGGACACCACCAGGGAGATCAGGCCGTAGGCGCTGCCCGCGGCCCGCTGGGCCACCCGCATCAGCTCAGGGCTGAGCTCCTCGGAGGTCTTGCCCACAAAGGAGGTGTTGAGCAGGGTGTTCAGCAGCTGGAGCTGGGGCTCGCTCACGTCCACCGGCAGCTTCACCAGCTTGTTCTTGACCACCTGAAGGTTGGTCATGACCACGATGATGAAGGAGTGCTGGTCCACCATCAGCAGGTCAAAGCGGGTGATGGTGGCCTTCTGCCGCTGGCCGGCCATGGAGAAGGCTGGGTAGTTGGTGAACTGGCTCACCATCCGGCCCGCCTGGTCGATGACCCGGTCCAGCTCCTGCATCTTCAGGTGGAGCTGGTCGTTGATGGCCTGGGTCTCCTGCACGGTGAGCTTCTGCTGCTCCATCAGCTCGTTGACGTAGAAGCGGTAGCCCGCCGGGGTGGGGATCCGGCCGGAGGAGGTGTGGGGCTGTTCCAGCAGCCCCAGCTTCTCCAGCTCGGCCATCTCGTTGCGGATGGTGGCGGAGGAGCAGCTCAGCCCCGCCTTCTCGGCGATGGCCTTAGAGCCGATGGGCTCGGCGGTGGCGATATAGCTTTCCACGATGGTGCGCAAAATACGCTTTTTCCGGTCCGAAAGCTCCACATCTCTCTCCTCCGTTCTGTTCTGCTCGGTTTTAGCACTCAGTTTCTATGAGTGCTAACGTAACTATAACACTACCCTCCAAAGTTGTCAATAGACGGAAATGTAAATAGTTTGTGAAGATGTGAGAGCGCCAAAAAGCGGCGGCCTGTTTTCAGACCGCCGCCTGGAATGCCAGTGTGATGTGGGGCGCTTACAGCTCCCGGAAGAAGGCCCGGCGCACGTCCCCGGAGAAATAGAGGGTGCCCAGGGCGCACACCCGCCCCTCGTAGCCCGCCGCCCCCTGGGCGGCGGCCACCGCCTCGGGGATGGAGGCGCAGCGCTCGGCGGGGCAGCCCAGTTTCCGCAGCTTTTCCGCCAGCACCTCCGGGGGGGTGGAGCGGGGGTTGTCGGCGGCCACGGTAAAGCACTGCTGGGCCAGGGGAGCCAGGATGGACAGCATGGCGTCCACGTCCTTGTCCGCCATGATGGAGATCAGAAAGATGAATTTCTGCCCCGGGAAGAGCTCCCGGAGGCTGTCCGCCGTGGCGGCGATCCCCTGGGGGTTGTGGCTGCCGTCCAGCAGGAAGACCGGGTGCTCCCCCAGCACCTCAAAGCGGCCCGGCCACCGGACGGAGGCCAGGCCCGCCCGGATGTGCTCCTCGGCGATGTGCCAGCCCCGGTGGGCCAGAGCGCTGAGGGCGGTGATGGCCACCGCGGCGTTTTTGGGCTGGTAGCTGGCCAGCAGGGGCATCTTCAGCCCCTTCAGAGGGCCGAAATCAAAGGTGCGGCCGGCCAGGGTCACCTCCCTGGAGGCCAGCAGGCCGAAGTCCACCGGCCAGAGTTTGGCGTGGCAGCGCCGGCAGGCGGCCTCGATCTCCGCGTCCGCCTCGGGCAGGTGGCCGTAGCTGACTACGTCGCACCCCTCCTTGATGATGCCGGACTTGGTGCGGGCGATGTCGGCCACCGTGGGGCCCAGCACCGCGGTGTGGTCCAGCCCGATGGCGGTCAGCACCGCCACCTCGGGGCAGGGGATGGCGTTGGTGGCGTCGAATTCGCCCCCCATGCCCACCTCCAGCACCACGATGTCGCAGCCCTGGCGGGCAAAGTAGACCATGGCCACGGCGGTGACCAGCTCGAACTCCGAGGGCGGGTCGGCCATGACGTCGGCGAAGGGCCGCAGCTCGTCCACGATCTCCTCCAGCGCCCCGTCGGAGATCTCCAGGCCGTCCACCCGGATGCGCTCGTTGAACCGGTTCAGGAAGGGGGAGGTGTACAGCCCGGTGCGGTAGCCCGCCGCCCGCAGCACGCTGTCCATCAGGGCGGCGGTGCTGCCCTTGCCGTTGGTGCCACCGATGTGGACGAACTTCAGCTGCTCCTCCGGGTGGCCCAGGTGGGCCAGCAGGGCTCGGATGCGCTCCAGTCCCGGCTTTTGGCCCCGCCACTGGACGGAGTGTATGTAATCTAATGTGGATTCATAGCTCATGACGAAACGGTCCTTCCCTGAGTTTTCATCGCATCCTATTATACTATAGATCCTGTCCGGTGACAAGACAGCGGGCGGAGAGGCGTCCCAAAGGCCGGCCCCTCCGCCCGTGCCGTCCGCGAACGGCTTTATTCCACAGCGGCTGCTGCCGCTGTTCGATACTAGTATGGCCGCCCCAGGCCAAATGATACCCGCCCGGAGGTTTGTTTTTCGGAATAATTGTCCAGACTTTCCAGTAGAATCCAACAGGAGAGGAGGTTGGGACAGTGGCAGACAAACGGGAGCGGAGCCGGCGCCGGACGGAGGGCCGGGAGCCGGGAGAGAGCTGGCTGCTGGAGCGGGAGCTCTGCGAGACCGGCCGGCGGATCCAGCAAGCCTACGACGCCTTCAACCTGGTCAGCGATCCTGATCTGATCGAGGCATGGGTCTATGAGATCAACGCCCTGCAGGCCAGGTATGCCTATCTGCTCAAGCGCCGCAAGGCGTTGAGGGCGCCGGTGGGAGAAGAGGTGCGGACATGACGGAGGGACTGGACGCCCGGGCGGTGGTGAGCCTGCTCTCCGCCGCGGCCCTGGGGGCCATCCTGTTTCGGAAGTGGCTCTGGAGGGCGGCCCGGCTGGCCGGGCGGACCGCCCTGGGGGGCGGCGTGCTGGCGGCCCTCTCCCTGTGCTCCGGCTTCACCGGGGTCCACCTGGGAGTTAACCTGGTCAATGCCCTGGTGCTGGGGGTGCTGGGCCTGCCCGGGCTGGGGCTGCTCTGGGCACTGAGCCTGGTGACCGGCTGAGGCGGTTTTCCACCTTCGGCGCCCCCGCGTTGCGTTTCCCGGAGAGAACGCTTATAATAAAGAAAAAGATACATTCATTCCGGGAAGAGGTGGGCGCATGCTTCAGATCTATTACGGCCCCGGCAAGGGCAAGACCACCGCGGCCTTCGGCCTGGCCCTCCGGGCCGCGGGCCGGGACCGGCGGGTGGTAATCGCCCAGTTTTTGAAGGGGGAGAACTCGGGTGAGCGCAGGAGCATGGAGTATGTGCCCCATGTGCTGCTGCTCCCCCTGCCGGAGCGGATGCCCTTTGTCTGGGAGATGGACGTGGTGGAGCGGGCCGAGTGCGAGGAGGCCTCCGCCCGGCTGCTCCGGGACGCGGCCGACCTGGCCGAGCAGGAGGGGGTGGTCATCCTGGACGAGGTGCTGGGGGCGGTGGAGACCGGCATCCTGCCCCTGGACACGCTGCTGGACTGGCTCCGGGCGCTGCCCCCGGGGTGCGAGGCGGTGCTCACCGGCCGGCAGGCCCCGCCGGAGCTGCTGGAGCGGGCGGATTACATCACCTGTTTTCAATCGGAGCGCCACCCCTACGACCGGGGCATCCCGGCCCGGGAGGGCATTGAATACTAAAAAGAAAATCAGTCTGTCGAGAAACCCGGTCTACCTATTGCGTAGACCGGGTTTCTGGTAAAAATGAGATGGAAAAGCAGGGGTAGGAAGGACGGA
>CAZAIF010000131.1:0-5128 GCA_964485125.1 uncultured Oscillospiraceae bacterium
TCAGACTGCAACCAAAACAAAACAGAGAGAGGCTGCGCCGCGGCGCAGCCTCTCTTTTTGGAAATCTCCATGTCGGATGGGACGGCGCATTCCGCCTCCGTTACAGTCCCGCGTCCTCTATGGCCTGTGTGGCCCTCTGGAGGATACCGGCCACATCGGCGCCCTGGATGTCCAGCCCTTCGGCCTGAAAGCACAATGCCTCCGGTATGCCGTAAAATGTATTGGCCAGCGCCTTCACATAGTCAAATCCCAGATTTTGATGGATCGGGCCGCCGGCCGTGGTCACATAGATCATCCGCCTGGCCCGGCACAGCCCGATGGGGATCCCTTCCGGCGAGTAATAAAAGGTTGCCCCGGAGATGGTCACATGCTCCAGATAGATCCGCAGCAGGGCCGGAAAGGCCAGATCCCAGTAGGGGGCCGCGATGACGATCTCATCCGCCCGGGCGAACTGGGCTGCATATCGGAACATGGGGTCCGAAAGCGCTCCCGATGCGATCAGCCGGTTTCTCCGCTCCAGCCCCGCCCGGTCAAGGGGGGAGATGCCTTCCCGGCCCAGGTCGACCTGAGAGACCTGCCCGTCCAGCTGATTCAGCACGGTCTGGGCCAGGCGAAGGGTGCGTGACTCGGGTCTGACACAGGCATTGATATATAAAATCTGATTCATGGCGGTTCCAAAGCTCCTTTTTCGCCGTGGAGGCGGCATGGTTTAACGGTCTCACGATATACCTGTTTTTCGCCTGTGTCAAGTCGCATATGGCGCCGGACCGCTGGAAAGAATGCCTGCCGGGCCGTCAGAACGTTCAGCCGGACAACGTGTACCTATACGGGATAAAACCGCCGTTTTTGGACAAAATCAAGTAGAAACGCGGGCTTTTGAAAACGTCTTTTCACAATGTTAAAAAATTAACAGTTTTCTTGCATTTATATTTTGATTGTGTTAGAATCGGTACGAAAACAGGGGATGGCCCGCTGGGCGGCCCCTTAAAACAGGAGTGAGCTTTTTGTTTAAAATCGTTCGTAAAGAAGTGCTGAACCCCAATGTCACTCTGATGGAGATTGAAGCTCCTTTTGTGGCCAGAAAGGTGAAGGCGGGCCAGTTCATTATTCTCAGGATCGATGAATACGGCGAGCGGCTGCCCCTGACCGTCGCCGGCTATGACCGGGAGAAGGGGACTGTCACCATCATCTTCCAGCTGGTCGGCCTGACCACCAAGGCCCTGGCCACCCTCAATGAGGGCGACTATCTGAAGGACTTTGTCGGCCCCCTGGGCATGCCCACCGATGTGGAGGGCAAGAAGCGGGTCGCCGTGGTGGGCGGCGGCGTGGGCTGCGCTATCGCGTACCCCGTGGCCAAGGCCATGCACGAGGCCGGCGCCGTGGTGGACGGCATCATGGGCTTCCGCAGCAAGGATATCGTCATTCTGGAGAAGGAGTTCAACGAGGCCTGCGACAACTTCTATATGATGACCGACGACGGCAGCTACGGCGAGAAGGGCTTTGTCACCGTCAAGCTCCAGCAGCTGCTGGAGAGCGGCGTCCAGTATGACGAGGTCATCGCCATTGGCCCTGTGCCCATGATGAAGTTTGTCTGCAAGACCACCCAGCCCTTTGGGGTCAAGACCATGGTCAGTCTGAACCCCATCATGATTGACGGCACCGGCATGTGCGGCGGCTGCCGGGTCACCGTGGGCGGCGAGACCAAGTTCGCCTGTGTGGACGGCCCTGAGTTCGACGGCAGCCTGGTGGACTTTGACGAGCTGATGAACCGCAACTCCGCATACCGGGATCAGGAACAGGCAGAGATGTCCCACATGTGCCGCTTTGAGAAGCTGGCCCAGGACCTGATCAAGTGAGGAGGATTGTGCACATGGCAGAAGTCAGAAAGCCCAACATGGATCCCAAGAAGGCCCCGATGCCCGCCCAGGATCCCAATGTCCGCAATAAAAATTTCCTGGAGGTCTGCACCGGCTATTCCGCCGAGACGGCCATGACCGAGGCCGCCCGGTGCCTGCACTGCAAGAACCGGCCCTGCGTGTCCGGCTGCCCGGTCTACGTGCAGATCCCCGAGTTCATCGCCAAGGTGGCCGACGGCGACTTCAAGGGCGCCTATGAGGTCATCAACGACACCAACGCTCTGCCCGCCATCAGCGGCCGTGTGTGTCCCCAGGAGAGCCAGTGCGAGCAGAAGTGCGTCCGGGGCATCAAGGGCGATCCCGTCGGCATCGGCCGCCTGGAGCGCTTTGTGGCCGACTGGTACCGGGACAACGTGGTGGAGCAGCCCGCCAAGCCCGAGAGCAACGGCAAGAAGGTGGCCGTGGTGGGCGCAGGCCCCGCCGGCCTGACCTGCGCCAGCGACCTGGCAAAGCTGGGCTATCAGGTCACCATCTTTGAGGCCTTCCATACTGCCGGCGGCGTGCTGGTCTATGGCATCCCTGAGTTCCGTCTGCCCAAGGCCATCGTCAAGAGCGAGGTGGATAAACTCCGGGCCCTGGGTGTGGAGATCATGACCGACATGGTCATCGGCAGGGTGCTCAGCATCGACGAGCTGTTCGAGATGGGCTATCAGTCCGTCTTCATCGGCTCCGGCGCCGGCCTGCCTATGTTCATGCACATCCCTGGGGAGGATCTGGCCGGTGTGTTCTCCGCCAATGAGTACCTGACCCGCACCAACCTGATGAAGGCCTATCTGCCCGGGTACGACACCCCTATCCTGAAGAGCAAGGCGGTGGCCGTGGTGGGCGGCGGCAACGTGGCCATGGACGCCTGCCGCTGCGCCAAGCGTCTGGGCGCGGAGAATGTCTACGTTGTCTACCGCCGCTCCAAGGAGGAGATGCCCGCCCGTGCCGAGGAGATCGAGCACGCCGAGGAGGAGGGCATCGAGTTCAATCTGCTGTGCAACCCGGTGCGCATCCTGGGCGATGAGCACGGCCATGTGGTGGGCATGGAGTGCGTCCGCATGGAACTGGGTGAGCCCGACGAGTCCGGCCGCCGCCGTCCGGTGGAGATCCCCGGCAGCAACTTCGTGCTGAACGTGGACACCGTGATCATGAGCCTGGGCACCTCGCCAAACCCGCTGATCCGCTCCACCACCCCTGGCTTGGAGGCCAACAAGAAGGGCTGCCTGGTGGTGGGAGAGGACACCGTCTCCACCACCCGCGAGGGCGTGTTCGCCGGCGGCGACGCAGTCACCGGCGCCGCCACCGTCATCCTGGCCATGGGCGCCGGCAAGAAAGCCGCCGTGGCCATCGACGAGTACCTGTCCAAGAAGTGAAAACCGTCTGACTCCGGCGCCCTGCCAGGCGGGGCGCCGGTTTTTTCGGGAAAATTTAAAATTCCCTCTTGACGAATCCCGCAAAATCTGCTATAATAACTACCGTTGCACGGACGGCTGCGCCTTCACAGGTGCAATGAAGTAGGGCACTACACTTTGGATGCAGAAGTGGCTGAGTGGTCGAAGGCGCACGATTGGAAATCGTGTAGGCGTTGATAGCGTCTCGAGGGTTCAAATCCCTCCTTCTGCGCCAAGCCGCCGCAAGCTTATGCTTGCGGCGGCTTTTTGTTTTGTCTCAGTACTGGCCCTGGCCCGCTCTTGAAGTGCCGGAAGCCCCGGCCGTCACCCCTCCCGCAGGCCCAGCACGGATTCATAGGCGTATTCCAGCTCTGTCTCCGGGTCGATCAGGATGCCGTCCCCGGAGCAGTTGAACTCGGTAATTGATACCTCCAGGCAGTCTGTCCCGTTGAGAGCCTCCACCCAGGAGTAGATGTCGATCACCTGATATTCCACCCCGTCCTGCTCCAGGGTAAAGGTGACCGCAATGTACTCCACCTCGTAGCCGCCGGTGGTCAGGGACTGAACGCCCTCGCTCTCCACGTCCCGGATTCCATTGCTCTCCCGGTAAAAGTCGGGCAGGATCGCGGCATAGTCCGCCTCATCCTGGCCGGTGAAGTCCTCGTACAGGGTGTAAGTGATGAGCTCGAAGTCATCTTTGGAGTAGAAATAGTAGAAGCTGACGGCGCTGTCGGAACGCTCATCCAGCGCCATATACGCCGGTGTCCCGATTTCCCAGGCATAGCTGCCGTCGCTGGAGGTGAGGAGATAGGTTCCGCTCTCGGTCTCCCCATCGGCCGCTCCCGCCGAGTGGCCGGCCTGCACTTGTCCGTCCTGTGATTCGCCGCCCTCCGGGGCCTCGCCCAGGGCGGCGTCCGACACGGTTCCGCCCGCCAGGGCCGCCTGCCGGAATTCCTCCGGCACATCGGTGGACACCTCCGTACCATAGCTCTGGTACAGGATCTCGTAGCGCAGGGAGGTCAGGGTGTACACCCCGCCGTCTTCGTCGGTGAAGCTGATGCCCATCTCCGCCAGATTGGAGTAGTCCAGCCGGACGCAGGCGGGCAGACTGGTGTTTTCATAGATGCAGAACAGCACGTCGATCAGGCAGCCCTCCAGAGAGAAGGGCTCGGCTGCGGGAGTGCCCAGCCAGCGCTGGGTGCTGTCGTCGGCGACCTCGGTGCCGGAGTAGACGGTGCAGGAGCTGCCGTAGATGATCTCAGTGACCGCCTGGGCGGTGTAGTGCTCTTCCAGGTTCAGGGTCAGCGGTGCCATGGCCAGGGTGAGGAAGGCGTTTTCCGACGGATCGGACAGATAGGTGTCATTGTAGCGGTAGTAGCTCCCGCTGCTGTCGCCGTAGGCCTCCACTTCAATGGCGGCACCGTCCTCCCCCTCCAGCAGCGGGGTCATCCGGCCGGTCACATAACAGCAGAGGGTGGAGAGGTCGGCCTGGAGGTCGACGGTGCAGCTCTGCTCCAGATCGGGATACTCAGTTTCGTCGATGACCGCGCTCAGTCCCACCGTGTACTGGATGGAGCAGACGACGGAGCGCTGGGCGGCAAAGGCGCTCTGCACCTCCTCCAATGTGGAGCCAGACTCATTTCCGCAGCCGGCCAGAGAGAGCAAAAGGCTGCAGGGAAGGAGTAATAAAAGCAGCTTTGCCCGTTCCTTCACTGCGCATCCCGCCTTTTCGACCATTTTCTCCATTTTACTCCATCTCTCCGCCCTGCGCAAGGGCGTGGGAAAAGAAGGACGGATATGGATGACAAAGGCGGGCGGATGTGCTACAATACAGTG
>CAZAIF010000132.1:0-1872 GCA_964485125.1 uncultured Oscillospiraceae bacterium
CCTGGTCCCCCCGGCAGCAGAAGTACTTCGAGGTGTGCTCCTGCTCCAACCTGGGGGACGCCCAGGCCCGGCGGCTGGGCATCCGCTTCAAGGAGAGCTATGAGGCCACCGACAAGAAGGGCAAGACCGTCACCAAGACCCGCACCGTGCTGGCCCACACCCTGAACAACACCTGCGTGGCCCCTCCCCGGATGCTGATCGCCTTCCTGGAGAACAACCTGCAACCCGACGGCGCCGTGGTCATCCCCGAGGCCCTGCGGCCCTATATGGGCGGCAAAGAGAAGCTGGAAAAAGTTTCCACTTATATCCCGCCCCAGAACTGACGGCCGGTTGAGCGGGCGGCCCCGGGCCGCCCCTCCGGGCCATTGACCCCGGCCAGGTCCGGCCTTTTTCCCATTCTGACTGAACAGAGAGAGGTAATCCCTATGATCTGGATCATCATCGCCATTGTGGTCATCGTGATCATCGTCCACAACAACAAAAAGAAAAAGGCCCAGCAGTCCGGCGGCCAGAGCGCTGCCGCCCCCAGGGGCCGGAACCCGGCCATGCAGCAGGCCCTGGACATGGTGACCGCTCACCCCTTCACCCGCCAGGTGGTGGGCTTCTACAGCGGCCTGTGGCGGCCGGAGGGGAAGCTCTACCAGGCCGCCCAGAAGGGGGAGCCCCCCATCGCCGCCTTCACCGTCCACGTCCTCCAGGAGGGCGCCTATGAGACGGTCTACCTGCGGGACGGCACCCACTTTGACCGCCAGGTGACCCCCTTCACCTCCATGGGGGCCAACCCCTTCACCCTGAACACCCCGGAGCAGCGCTCGGTGCTGGAGCAGCTGCTGGCCAACGCCCTGTCCCAGCTGCCCACCCTGAAGGAGCAGAACGGGCGGCTGGCGGTGGTGAACGGGGTGAAGCCGGAGGCGGGAAAACCCGCCTCCAAGGCCAGCGCCACCGCCTCGGCCAAGTCCGGCGGGGCCAAGGACAGCGCGCCCCCCAAGGCCGGGGATCCCATCGACCAGGACGCCTTCGCCCGGGCCTTCGCCCACATGAGCGGCGGGGACGGGGCGGGAACCGCCGCCCCCAAGGCCGAATCCCCCAAGCCCCAGCCGGAACCCCAGCGGGAGCAGGCCGCCCCCGCCGGCCAGGCGGGGCTGGACAAGGAGCTTGTGACCAACGTGCTGGGCTACTACCACGAGCTGTGGAACCGGGAGAACGGCTCCCTGTACACCGAGCTGGACAAGATGCCGGTGCGCAGCTTCACCGTCCAGGTCCGCGCCGACCGGCTGGTGGAGTCGGTCTGGCTGGAGGGGGATGAGCTCCCCCTGGTCAACGAGACCATGTTCTCCAAGCTGAGTCCCGACACCCCCAACGCCTATCCCCTGTCCGGCCAGACGGCATCGGATCAGCTCTACGCCCTGATCCGGGATTACCTGCTCCGCCTGGGCACCGTGGAGCTGCGGGGGGACAGCTTCTATCCCCTGCGGCCCGGCCAGGCCCCGGCGGGGGGCGGCCCCTCCCCCGCCGGCAGCGCCCCCTCCGGAGGCAAGGGGCAGGACTCCGGCCAGGCCGACAAGGAGGCCCGGCTCCGCGCCCAAGTCCAGGCCCTGCTGGAGCAGCAGAAGCGGGACAACCCGCCCAAGAAGTGACCCGGCCCCCAGCCGGGCGGGCACTCACCCCCGGCCGGACGGAAGGCCGCGGGGACAGACCGCGGCCCGTCCCGAGGGGAAAGCGGAGCGGGTGAGCTGTGAGCCGCCGCCCGCCCCGCGCCGCGGGCCCTATGCCCTATGCTGGAACAGGGGCCGCCCTGGGGCGGCCCCGGAGAGGAGTGTTTGACCTATGACCCAACCCGACGACCTGCGCCCGGAGGAACAGGGGCAGGAG
>CAZAIF010000132.1:1972-5104 GCA_964485125.1 uncultured Oscillospiraceae bacterium
CAGGGGCAGGAGGAAAAGCCCCCCTTTGTCCCCTCCCCGGTGTCCCGGCGGATCTGGGCCTGGATGGGGGTGGCCTATGTGCTGCTGGCCACCGGGCTGATCACCTACTGGATCGCCACCACCCAACTGCTGTCGGGGATCACCGGCATCATGCTCTTCCCCCTGCTGGGGGCCCTGTGCGCCCAGGGGATCAACAACGCCCGGCTGTGCCGCCGGGGAGAGCGGGGGGGCAGCTTCCCCCTGCTGTGGATCTCCGCGGCGGTCATGGGCCTGCTGTCCTTGGCGGTGCTGGCCATGGGCGTGCTGCAGCTCATCGCCAACTGGGGGGTGTGACCATGGCCGGAGTGGAAGCCCTGCTGTCGGCAGGGCTGGAGGAGCTGGGGCTCTCCCCCGCCGCCGCCCCCGCCCTGGCGCGCTACGGAGAACGGCTGGCGGAGGGCAACCGGGTGATGAACCTGACCGCCATCACCGACCCGGTGGAGGTGGCCCAAAAACACATGCTGGACTGCGCCGCCCTGCTGGGGGCGGCCCAGCTTCGGGAGAAATCCGTCATCGACGTGGGCACCGGCGCCGGCTTCCCCGGGCTGGTGCTGGGTCTCTGTGAGCCCAGCCTTCGCCTGACCCTGCTGGACGGCCTGCAAAAGCGGGTGGACTGGCTGGCCGGGACCGCCCGGGCCCTGGGGGTGGAGGCGCAGGTGCTCCACGGCCGGGCCGAGGAGCTGGGCCGGGCCCCCGAGGGCCGGGAGCAATTTGACATCGCCACCGCCCGGGCGGTGGCCGACCTGCGGGTGCTCTGCGAGCTCTGCCTCCCCCTGGTCAAGGTGGGGGGCCTGTTCCTGGCCATGAAGGCGGAGGACTGCCGGGAGGAGGCCGAGGCCGCCGGGGACTGCATCGCCCTGCTGGGGGGAAGGCGGCTGGAAGATTTCGTCTATCAAATTCCCGGCACCGATCTGGTGCGCCGGGTGATCCGGGTAGAGAAGGCATCTCCCACCCCGGAAAAATACCCCCGCCGCTTCGCCCGCATCCAGCGCGCCCCCCTGTGAATCGGGAGGGGCCAAAAAAACTGGGCCTTTCCCCCCTGATTTCCCGGGAAAAACATTGAAATCCCGGGCATTCTGTGATAAGGTAGCCTTAGGAAAGTAGGGATCCCCATGAGCATCGGCACCGCCATCGTCGTCACCTCCGGCAAGGGGGGCACCGGAAAGACCTGCACCGCCGCCGGGGTGGCCGCCTGTCTGGCCGCCATGGGCCACAGCACCCTGTGCCTGGACGGGGACATCGGCCTGCGCAACCTGGATCTGGTGCTGGGGATGACCGACCTGGTCCTGATGGACTTCACCGACGTGATCGAACACCGCTGCTCCCTGGAGCGGGCGGCGGTGGAGCACCCGGAGGTGAAGGGTCTCTTTTTGCTCACCGCGCCGGTCACCCTCTCCAACGGGGTGGACGAGGACGGCATGCGCCGCCTGATGCGCCAGGTGCGGGAGAGGTTTGACTACTGCGTCATCGACTGCCCCGCCGGGGTGGGGCTGGGCTTCCGGCTGTGCACCTGCGCCGCCGACCGGGCCATTTTGGTCTCCAGCGCCGACAATGCCGCCCTCCGGGACGGCCAGGCCGCCGTCCAGCGGCTGCGCCGGCTGGACATCCCGGTCCACCTGGTGGTCAACCGGGTCAAACCCCGGCTGCTGCGCAAGCTGCGGCTGAACATCGACGACGCCATGGACCTGACCGGGCTGCCCCTGCTGGGCATGGTGCCCGAGGACGAGACCGTCCCCCTGGCCGCCGCCCGGGGCAGCAGCATCATCACCGTCGCCCGGAAGGGGGCGGCCCAGGCCTATTACAACATCGCCCGGCGCATCACCGGAGAGCGGGTTCCCCTGATGCGCCTTTGAGATGGACAAACCCGAAACCATGACAGAGAAAGGAAGTGTGACCCCCATGAACATTGCGCTCATCGCCCATGACAACCGGAAGGAGCTGATGATCCAGTTCTGTATCGCCTACTGCGGAATTTTCTCCAAACATACCATCTGTGCCACCGGCACCACGGGCCGGGTGGTGGCGGACGCCACCGGCATGGATGTCAAGCTGTTCATGAGCCGGGCCCACGGCGGCGTGCAGCAGATCGGCGCCCGCATCACCTATGACGAGATCGACATGGTGCTCTACTTCTCCTACCCCAAGGACGAGGAGGACGAGGCCAGCCTGACCTATATCCGCAAGCTCTGCGACGAACACAACGTGCCCATCGCCACCAACCTGGCCACCGCCGAGATGCTGGTCCAGGGCCTGGCCCGGGGCGACCTGGACTGGCGGGAGATCGCCCATCCCAGGAACAAGCAGCGGCCCCTGTGAGGCCGCCGGCGCCCGGAGAAGAGAGAGAGCAACCATACCATCCGCGATGAGGCCGCACAAGTACGCCCCAGCCCCTTCGGCCAGAGAACAGGGTCACAGGCTGGAAGCCCACACACGAAAAGAGGGGCGGAAGACGGCGGCGGAGCGGGGCCGGAGACGGCCGCGGTCCCCTTCCCGCACCCCAGAAGGAGCAAGAGGACGCCCTGACCCCCTGCACTGCGCGACAGGGAGCCAGCGGCGTTGAATTTGGGTGGCACCACGCAAAGCAGGGCCTGCTTGCGTCCCAAAGCGGTTACCATACCGGGGACGAGAGCAGGGCTTTGCCTTTTTTTCGGCTTTTTTCTTTTTATCCCATCAAAAACCGCGCGGGCCGGAAGCGGCCCGGGAAAGGACTGTTTACTTCTATGATCAAACCCCGCACCCTCTCCGGCTTTATGGAGCTGCTCCCCGCCCCTCAGCAGCAGATGGAGCGCATCATGGAGACCCTGAGACGCACCTACGCCCTCTACGGCTTCACCCCCCTGGACACCCCCCTCATCGAGGACGCCCAGATCCTGCTGGCCAAGGGGGGCGGCGAGACCGAAAAGCAGATCTACCGCTTCACCAAGGGGGACAGCGACCTGGCCCTCCGGTTCGACCTGACGGTCCCCCTGGCCAAGTATGTGGCCCTGAACTACGGCCAGCTCACCTTCCCATTCCGCCGCTACCAGATCGGCAAGGTGTACCGGGGGGAGCGGGCCCAGCGGGGCCGGTTCCGGGAGTTCTACCAGGCGGACA
>CAZAIF010000133.1:0-5045 GCA_964485125.1 uncultured Oscillospiraceae bacterium
GATGAGCTGATGAAACAGGAAACGGCATGACCGAAGCCATGCCGTTCCTGCGAAACCTGATTTTGCTTTCTTATGACCCCCGGCCGGCGCGGACGTTTTTTCCGGCGGGGCCCCCGATCAGGCGGCGGATCGGCCCGCCCTCCTGTCATCCTGAACGCCCTTTCTCTGTCATCCTGAGCGCAGCGAAGGATCTGCTTCCTGCCCGCACCCGGGTTCGGGCAGGGGAAGATCCTTCGTCGCTCCGCTCCTCAGTATGACAGGGCGGGCGCCACAGCGGCGCGGCCGCAACGCCCCCCCTTACAGCAGCTCCCGCAGCTTGTCCAGGAAGGCCTCCTCTCCGAAGGTGTTCACCTTCCAGAACATGGCCTGACTGCCCCCGGCGGTGATGGCGCTGAGCTGCACCGGCCCGCCCCCGGCCTGGAACAGGGTGACGGTCATACTCAGCCGGTTGCCGCCCGTCCAGCTGTAGCGCTCAAAGACCCGGACCGCACAGCGGGCGTTTTGGCCGCAAAAGTCGCTGGCATCCTCCAAGCTGGCGGACACGCTGCCGTTTACAATGCCGTCCTCAATCCTCCTCAAGATCTGATTGAATCCCCCGGAAAGGGTCTGCTCCAATTTTGCCATAGGGACATACTCCTCTCTGCTCTTCCGTCCGCCCTTTTCCCAGGCGGCCCGGGCGGTCCGCCGGCCGGAGGGAAACGCCGGCGGAGTGTAAACCGTTTCTGATCTCGTTATATCAGCCCCCGCCGCCCCCGTCAAGGCCGCGGGGGCAAATTTCATCCAATTTTCATCTGCCTTTGATCTCTCCTTCAAACTACCCGCCGCCGGGGCGGCGGCAGGGAAGCGCCTCTTTGCTGGCGCTCCGGCGGGTGCTCAGGCAGACAAAAAGCGGGGCTGTTGCAGCTGCAACAGCCCCTGTTGAAACGGCCTTCAGTCGTAATACTGTTCTGTCATGTGCTTTTTGTCGAAGACGTTGTTGTAGACCAGCACGGCGTAGTCCTCCAGCAGCTCGTCCTCCGCCTCGCCCCGCAGGTGCCACTGGCCCGTGCTGTCCAGATAGGATGTGTAGTTCATAGCCGGATAGACCTCATAGAGCTGGAGCAGGAACTGCTCATAGGCGCTCAGGGGCACACCGGCCTGATCCAGCAGGATGGCCCGCAGATAGTTGGGGGAAGTCAGCACGTCCGTGGCCTCATCAATGTCAAAGTTGGCCCAGAGCACAAAGCTGGTCAGGTAGGACAGGTTGCCCGTCTCCACCAGGGCGCTCTCCCCGTCGTACTGCCCGTTCATGGCGTCCAGGGTGGCGCTGTCCAGGCTGGGCTGGTGGTCGCCGAAGAGAAGAATGATGGTGTCCTCCTCCACCTGGGAGAAGTAATCCACCAGCTCCCCGAAGGCCTCGTCGGTGGCGTGGATCAGGGACAGATACTCCAGCATCTGGACAGTGCACAGCTCCTCCGACTCGGGCTGCACCGTGACCTCCACCGCCGGTGACTCGCTGCTGTAGCCTCCGTGGTTCTGCATGGTCACGTTGAACAGAAAGAAGGGCTGTCCCTCCTGGCGCTGCTCATAGAGGTAGATGATGTTCTGGAAGTCGCTCTGGTCGCTGATGTAGCTGCGCAGATACTCCTGGTAGGGCAGGCCGGAGGAGATACTGTAAAAAGGGTCCAGACCCAGCAGCGGGTAGTTCGCCTCCCGGCGGTAGCCGTTGGCCTGGAAGGGGTGGTAGGCCGCCGTGCTGTAGCCCAAGTTCTGCAGGTGCCAGGCGATGGACTGCTGCTGGGAGGACATGTACTGGACATAGGGACAGCAGTTCATGGGCAGGATGTGCAGGCTGTTGCCGGTCAGGAACTCATACTCGGTGTTGGAGGTGCCGCCGCCGAACACCGACACCAGCAGCGATCCGGTGATGGTGTCCTCCTCCAGGGCGTGGATGTTGGACAGGGGGTCCACATCGGTGTCAAAGCCGTAGATCCCGGGCAGATCGGCGAAGGACTCGTCCATGATGACGATGATGTTGGGCAGGTCCGCCCCATCGTCCTCTTCGGCCGCCAGCTCACCGGCGGAGGCAGATGTCCCGCCGTTTGCCGCCTCCTCCAGGATGCTGTCGGCCAGCTCAGCGGTATAGCCCTCCGGCTTGCCGTCCCCGGTGCTGGCTTCGGCATAGGAGAAGAAGGAGAGCAAGTAGCCGTACCGTCCGCTGACGCTGGGCAGGTCCCAGGCCTGGTTGATGTCATAGTCCGGCAACACCGCCCCGAAGAGGCACACCGCAGCGGCTGCGGCCAGCACCCCGGCCCCGTTCTGCCGCCAGCCCCACGTCCAGCAGCCCGCACCCAGGGCGGAGAAGGCGCCCAGGGCCAGCACCGCCAGGGTCAGCACCGACACCATCACCCAGCTGTCCAGCGTCAGCTCATAGTTGGACACCACGTTGGCCGCGGTGCCCGCCTGGAGCAGGTCGGACAGCTCCAGCGGGTTGTTCCGCAGGGCGCTGAAATAGTGGTTGGCCAGCCCCCAGACGGTGAACAGCCCGGTGGCCAGGCTGAGTGCCAGGGGCCCCCAGCGCAGCAGCAGCATCAGAACCGCCCCCACGGCGCAGCAGCACAGCAGGTTGAGCAGCAGATACCTGATGCTCTGGAAGGTAAAGCTGGCCGGTGCCAGCAGCTCCACCAGGGAGAACATGGCCGTCGACCAGAGCGGCAGCAGCGCCATCCCCCAGAGCAGGCTGCGCTGCCGCCCGAAGCGGCGCAGCAGCAGCATCCCCAGGGTGGTGGCCTCCACCCCCAGAGCCAGCATCCAGCACAGGACGGTGGTACTCCCGCCGCTCTGGCCGTCCTCCAGCTCCAGGGCCACCAGCAGCGCCAGGAAGAGCTTGACCACCCCCTGGGCCACCGCCGGCGCCCCCCGGAGCAGCGCCCTCCGGCGGGAGCGGGCCCGGCCCTCCTCCCGGCGGCACAGCACCTCGATCCACAGCCAGGCCTCCGCCGCCGCCAGGGGAAACAGCACCAGGAAGAACAGGAAGAACCCGCTCAGCATCGACCACAGTCCGTCAAAGCTATAGCTGTTCAGCACCACCCGCTCCACCTGGACCCGGGTGCCGGACACCTGGGCCAGATCCAGCCGGATCCCCGTGATCCCCTGGCGCAGCATGTCCCAGGACAGGGTGAGCTTCTGGTCGCCGGCCTGAAGGGGTACGGACACCGTGGTATAGGAGGGGGCCAGGTAGACCACCAGGGTCTGGCCGCTCCCCTCTACCCCGGAGAGGTACACGGTGATCTGCCGCAGGCGGATGGCTTCCCCAAAATCAAAGTAAACCCAGGGGTCGTCACTCTGGGCGGTCAGCCAGCCGTCCTCCCCCAGGGTGAAATCCTTCAGGTTCTCCTGCTCGGCGCCGTACAGCTCCTCGGGCAGGATCTCCCGCTGGGGAAACGCCCGCACCATCAGCGCCGTCACAGCGGCCATAGCCAGCAGCAGCACTGCCAGCGCCGCCAGCACCCATCTCAGCCACAGTTTTCCCAGCCTCTTCCGTGTCTCCAGCTCCATTTTCCACTTCCGCCTCCTGCGAACACTTTAAGAATATCTTAAATCTATGCAACAGATTATTTTTAACAAAGATTCGGCTGGAAGTCAACAACTTTTCCTTTTTTTCTCAAAAAACCAGCAAATTCCCCCTATTTCCGCACAAAAACAGCGCGGCGGGCCGGCCGCAGACGCCTGCCCGCCGCCCGCCATGGGACGTCGTTCTGTAAATGGGAGGTAAATTCTGTGCCCCGGCCCCGGGGCGGATCACTGCCCCCGGACTGCGTCCCGGAGCCGCTCCAGTGCCTGGGCGAGGGTGGCCCTGGGGCAGGCCAGGTTGACCCGCCAGAAGCCCATGCCCCCGGGGCCGAAGCCCGACCCGGCGTTGAACCACACCCGGGCGCGGCGGAGCAGGCCGTCCAGTCCCTGCTCGTCCAGTCCCAGCCCCCGGGCGTCCACCCAGGCCAGATAGGTACCCTCCAGGGGGCTGACCTTCAGCTCCGGCAGCTCCCGGGCCAGGAAGGCGGCCAGGTATTCGTAGTTGCTCCGCAGGTAGGCCAGCAGCTCCTCCAGCCAGGGCTCCCCCTCCCGGTACACCGCCTTGCAGGCGGCCCGCCCGGCGGAGTTGACCCCGGACACCCCCTGGGCGGTCAGCTCCCGGCGGAAGGCCCGGCGCAGCCCCTCGTCGGGGATCCAGACATTGGAGCACTGGAGCCCGGCCAGGTTGAAGGTCTTGCTGGGGGCGGTGCAGACGATGGCCCGGGCGGCGAAGTCCTCCCCCAGGCTCAGATAGGGGGTGTGGGGGTGGCCGGGATAGGTGAAGTCGCAGTGGATCTCGTCCGCCGCCACGATCACCCCGTGGTCCAGGCACAGCCGGCCCAGCTGCTCCAGCTCCGCCCGGGTCCACACCCGGCCCACCGGGTTGTGGGGGGAGCAGAGGATGAGCAGCGCGGGTTTTTCCCGCTCCAGCAGGGCCGCCAGAGCCTCAAAGTCGATCTCATACCGGCCCGCCGTGTGCTTCAGGGGGCTGTACACCGCCCGGCGGCCGTTGTCCTCCGCCGCCTCGAAGAAGTGGGGGTAGACCGGGGGCAGGCAGGCCACCGCATCCCCGGGCCGGGTGAAGGCCCGGACGGCGGTGCACAGGGCGAAGACCACCCCGGGCGTCTCCACCAGCCAGTCCTCCTCCGGCCGCCAGCCGAAGCGGCGGCCGAACCAGCCCGCGGCGGCGGCCTTGTAGTCCCCGTCCGGGAAGGTGTAGCCGAAGATGCCCGGCTGGGCCAGACCGGCCACCGCCTGCCGGGCGCACTCCGGCGCCGGGAAGTCCATATCCGCCACCCACAGGGGCAGGGTGTCCCCGCTCCAGCCCTCGGCCTCCCGCAGGTCGTACTTCACGCTGCCGGTGCCCCGGCGGTCATAGATCCGGTCGAATTGTGACATCGCTCATCGTTCTCCTTTGTCTGTCTGCCGGAAAAGCGGAAGCCCTCGGCAGAGTTTCGCCGTCCGCAGCCCGTAGGCTGCAATCCTCTTTTATT
>CAZAIF010000134.1:0-5028 GCA_964485125.1 uncultured Oscillospiraceae bacterium
CCTTTTGACGAAATATGTGATTGGATCACAGGATGTTCCACTACCTTAACCTAATTTCGCCGTCTGCGGACGGCGAAACTCTGCCGAGGCCTTTTTCCTATGCAAGTAAAGCTCCTTTTCTTGCATGACGCTATCCTTTTTCGACAGACTGAGTCCCGGCTGCATGTTGGCAGCCGGGACTGTTTTTTACCACAAAAGAGGGCTCGGGAACAAGCCCGGTGTTCTGACAAAAGACGCTCTTTAAAGCGACAATGTTCCCGCGGAAGATGCCATATGGCCGAAAGCCTCCCAAACAAGTTTTCAACGCCTTTTTATATAGCGGCAATCTGGGCGGCGGCAGCGGATGAACCGTTATCTATCAGGCACCGGGCCCCACACGCCACCGCTCAGATCTGAGAGGCGGCGGCAAAGGCATCCCGCATAGCGGACTGGACTGTGCCGGGCTTTTTGCAGTCGCCGATCAGATAGAAGCGGCCGGCGGAGCCGTAGAAGTCCAGGGCCTGCTCCCGGAGGGGGGTCATGCCGGTGGACACCACCACCGTGTCGGCGGGCAGGAACTGCTCCGCCCCGGCGGCGTCCCGGAAGCGGACCCCCTCGGGGGTGACGCCGGTGACGGTGACCGAGCAGAGCCCCCGGAAGGTGGGCACGCTCTCCCAGTAGGCCTTGAACATGGAGCGGAAGTGCATGATGGTGGAGTCCGCGGCCAGCTTGTCCCGCAGCTCCAGCACGGTGACCTGCCGGCCGGTCTTGGCCAGGTGGATGCCGGCCTCCACGCCCACCTCGCCGCCGCCGATGACCACGACCCGCTCCCCGGCCTGCCGGCAGTCCAGCATGGCGGACAGGCCGGAGATGACGCCGGGGCCGTCGATGCCGGGAATCGGGGGCATTGCGGGGACGCTGCCCAGGGCGGCGATCACCCGGTCAAAGCCCATGGCGGCGATCATGGCCGGGGTGGCCTTGGTGTTCAGGCGCACGTCGATGTCCCGCTTGCCCACCTGGCGGATCAGGTAGTCCTTGAAGTCCTTCAGGGTCCACTTGAAGTCCACGAAGTCCGCGTGGCGGATCAGGCCGCCCAGTTCCCCCTGCTGCTCAAAGAGGGTGACCCGGTGGCCCCGGTCGCACAGATCGATGGCCGCCTTCATGCCGGCGGGGCCTCCGCCGATGACCGCGATGCACTGGCTTGGGCCGGGGGCGCGGGTGAGCACCTCCAGCCGGTGCTCGATGCCCAGCTTGGGGTTGACGGAACACACCGAGACGAAGGGGTCGTTGGGGCCCCGGCCGTGACACTTGTTGCACCGCAGGCAGGGCACGATGTCCTCTGCCCGATCCTCGCAGAGCAGCTCTCCGTAGTCCGGGTTGGAGATCCAGGCCCGGGCCATGCTGACCAGGTCCAGCTTGCCCTCGGCGATGGCCCGCTCGGCAGTGTCCGGGTTGTGCCAGCCGCCCACGGTGGTGATGAGCACCCCGGGGTCCTTGGACTTGATGTAGGCGGCCACGTCCAGGGTGGGCACCTCCTCCGGGGTGTAGTTGGTGGGGTGGTTGCCGTCGGCGTCGCTGGCCCGGATCTGGGCGATGTCCACATAGGGGGCGGCCATACGCAGGAACTCCACGGTGTCGTCTTTGGTGTAGCCGCCGTACTTGTCCTCCTCGCCGGAGATCAGGATCTCCAGGATAAAGTTTTTGCCCACCGCCTCCCGGATCTTCTTCAGGATCATCAGCGGGAACCGGGCCCGGTTGGCCAGGCTGCCGCCGTACTGGTCGGTGCGGTGGTTGGTGACCGGGGAGAGGAATTTGGTGGGCATCTGGCTGCGGTAGCACAGGTGGATGGAGGCCATGTCGAAGCCCAGGAATTTCAGGATCCGGCACTGCTGGGCATAGCTCTCGGCCACCTGCTCCATGGTGGCCTCATCCAGGGCGGCCACCGCCTCCCGGGCGGCCTGGTGATAGGCCTCAAAGTCCTCCGGGGTGGGGTCGAAGATGGGCTCCATGGGGTTGTGGAGCTGGACGAACTCCAGGGTGCCCTCGTCCATAGGGCCGCTGCGCCGGAGGATGGGGTACTTGTTGCTGGCCACGAAGAAGCCCATGCAGGCGATGGAGTCGTGGAAGTGGATGGCGTCGGAGAGCTGGAGCAGGTAGTTCTGGCACTGGGCGTCGTAGAGGTGGAAGTCCGGGAAGTGGGGGCCGTCGGTCTCCATGGGCATGTGCTTGTCCTCGTTGAAGTCGTTGATGCCCATGGTGGTGACGATGGCGGCCCCGGATTTGGCCCGGTTGGCGTAGTGGGTGATGATGGGGTCGGCGGGGTAGCCCTCGGGGCCCTGGAGGAAGTGGGGCAGGGAGTTGGCGGAGATCATCCGGTTCTTCAGGGTAAAGCCCCGGACCACCAGGGGTTTGAGCAGGTTGGGATAACGGTTCATGGGAAAAACTCCTTTCGGTTCAGTGGGTGGAAAGTTGATGCTTCAGCTGCCGCAGCAGCGCCAGTCCGGCCTGGGACTCGCCCCGCTCCACGGCGTGGACCGCCGCCAGCAGGGCGGTATTGGCCGGGGTGGGCACCCCGTATTGCCGTCCCAGCCGGACCACCGCGCCGTTGGTATAGTCGATCTCCAGGGGCTGGCCCCGGCGTATGTCGGCGGTGTAGGCGTCCACAATGCCCGGGGGCCAGGGCTTGAACTCCCCGGCCCGCTCCAGACCGGTCTTTGTCCCGTCCAGGATCTCCCGCCACTCGGCCCGGGTCTTCTCCTCCACCGTGTCCCGGGGGCAGCCGTCGGCGGCGGAGACGTCGAACAGCTCCAGGGCCAGCCGGGCGAACAGGGTCTGGGTCTCCGGGTGGAGGAACACGTCCCCCAGGAACAGGCCGGAGACGCAGGCGGTGGGCACCGACAGGCACACCCGGGCCAGCTTGTCCCACTGGAAGCTGCGGATCTGATCGGTGGCGGTGGCGGGCCGCACCGCCGAGGCGGCGGCGGCCAGCTCCCTGACCTGGGGAGTGATCCGGCCGTCCCGCCGCCCCACGAAAAATGCCCCGTCGTGGTTCATAAACCGGCCCGGCTCCAGCTGGGCCCCGCCGGCGAAGGTGACGCAGGTGATCACCCGCTCCGGGGGGACAAAGCGGCAGAGCAGCTCGTCGTTGATGCCGTTTTCCATGGGCACCAGGATCCCCTCCGGGGCCAGGTGGGCGGCCAGGCCGGGCAGGGCCTCCTCCAGCTGGTTGGATTTCATGGTCAGGAAGA
This sequence comes from uncultured Oscillospiraceae bacterium, assembly GCA_964485125.1. GTDB lineage: Bacteria > Bacillota > Clostridia > Oscillospirales > Oscillospiraceae > UMGS1766. The sequence goes on from CAZAIF010000134.1 coordinate 3,228, forward strand.
TCCAGTCGAACCGCTCCCCCGGGGGCAGTTCGGGCAGGAAGGCCGCTTTGACCGGGGTGTGGAAGGCGGGGCCGCAGCCCTCCAGGGTCAGGCCCTGGCGGTTCAGCAGTTCGGCCTGGGAGCGGCGGGCCACCGAGAGCAGGGTCACGTCCTGGCCGGCCCGGGTGAGCCAGCCCCCCATCATGGCGCCGATGGCGCCGGTGCCGGCGACGGCAATGTGTGGATGCATGGGATCAGTCCCCTTTCTGTCAGATGTGTGGGTCGGGTCATTTTGCGGCGAATAGGGCGTATGCCTCCGGCCCCGGAGGGGGGTCGAAGGCATGCGCGCTGGTATGGAGAACTGGGAGGAAGCCGTGCTCAGGCCGCGGCCAGGCCGGGGAACAGGATGCACATCAGGATAACCGCCAGCATGCCGTAGAAGATGTACAGCACGGTGGTGCGGAAGATGGGGCCGTAGCCCTCCTTGTGGGTCAGCCCGCAGGTCATCAGGCCGGAGATGACGGCGGCGTTGATGGGGATAGTGTCCAGGATGGAGATGGCGAAGCAGCCGATCCGGTGCATGGCGGCGGGGCTGATGGAGATCTGGCCCAGCAGCGGCACGAAGATGCCGGCGGAGAGCTGGATGCCGGTGACCGCGTTGCCGGCCAGGAAGCCGGAGAAGGTGGCGGAGATGGCGTAGCTCAGGTAGGGGGAGGTGTTCAGGGCCAGGTCGGTGAGCAGCTGGCTCAGATAGGCGAAGCCGTTGGTGTCCTGGATGACGGTGGCCAGGCCCTGCTGGAAGGCCATGGGGATGAAGATCATGCCGCCGGCAGAGATGCCCTGGCCCACAATGTCCACATAGGGCTTGATCCGGGCGGTGGGTGTGACGATATGGCTGCACAGGGTGATGGCGGCCACCAGGGCGCCGCACATCAGGGCGATGACCACGTCCACGCCCAGGATCATATTCAGCACGGCCACGATCAGCAGCGGGATGATGGACAGGAAGAAGTTGGGCAGCTTCTCATCGCTGGCGCCGTCGCTGAGCTGGATGTTGCCGCCGGGGGTGAAGTGCTCGTCCCGCTTTTCCGCCTTTTTCAGGGCGGAATAGATGTAGATGCAGTCGCAGGCCAGGATGACCAACACGCCCACCATGCCGGGGATGAAGGCGGCGGTGGTGGCGGTGCCGAAGAACATGGAGGCCAGGATGTTGCCGTTGGTCAGCGGGGTGCCGGGACAGCAGACGGCGGTGGTCACGCCGGCGAACAGCACGCCGGGCAGCAGCCGCCGGGGCATGTCGTTCTGGCGGAATATCTCCATGCCGATGGGCATCAGGGTGAAGATACACACAAAGGCGTCCAGGCCGCCGAAGCCGAAGATGATGGCGATCAGCATGAACACATAGGCGGCCAGCAGCTTCCGGGTGAACCCCCGGCCCCGGTCCACGATGATCCGGGTCAGGGTGCGGGAGATGGAGCGGGCGGCTCCGGTCTGGACGATGATCTGGCCGAACAGGTTGGCGGCCAGGAATTTCAGCAGGAACATGGATACGGCGGACTGGACGCCGCTGAGCAGCAGGGAGGGCTCCGCCGTGGGGCCGACGCTGGTGCCCAGGATGGTGGCGGCCACGTCCATCCGGGAGACCAGGGCCACCAGGATGGCGGCCAGGATCATGCTGAAGGTGGGGTTCAGGCCCTTATAGACCACAAAAATGACGAATGTCAGTGGGATCAGCAAAAGCAACAAATCTACCATATCAGTGATACGCTCCTATTCTTTCTTTTTTTCTTTTCCTGTTTCGTCCGGAGCCACCCGGCGGCCG
>CAZAIF010000135.1:0-5021 GCA_964485125.1 uncultured Oscillospiraceae bacterium
TATCACCGACGAGGCCGGGCAGCGGGCATTCTACGACTACATGGAGTCCATCTCCATCAACGCCGCCATCGGTGACGACGGGGTGGTCAGTCAAGCCGCCTAAGTCAATTGCAACAAACAACGGACGTGTCGCTACTGTGACACGTCCGTTGTTGCTTTCGTATGGAGTTTGCTTACTTGACCCACTTGTCCATGGCCGCATCGATCAGGGCCACGCACCTGTCGATCAGGGGCATGTCCTCCTCCACCAGGTTGAAGAGGGGCTTCCGGACGCCGCCCAGGTCCAGGCCCTCCCGGCGGCGGAGCACCTCCTTGATGGAGGCGTACATATTGCCCTTTGTGGCGCAGAGGGCGTAAATGATGTTGTCCACGTCGTACTGCACCTGCCGGGCGGTCTCCACGTCCCCGGCATGCACCAGGTCGTAGATCTTCAGGATCAGCTCGGGCATAGCGCCGTAGGTGCCGCCGATGCCGCCGTCGGCCCCCATGACCAGGCCGGAGATCAGCTGCTCGTCGGGGCCGTTGAAGACCACGAAGGGCCGGCCGCCCCGGGTGCCCTCATCCTTGAACATCTGGATGTCCTGGACGGGCACGGAGGAGTTCTTGACGGCGATGACGTTGGGATTCTTCAGCATCTCCCGGAACAGGGGCATGGTCAGGGCCACCCCGGCCAGCTGGGGGATGTTGTAGATGACGAAGTCGGTGTTGGGGGCCGCCGCGCTCATCGCGTTCCAGTACTGGGCGATGGCGTAGTCGGGCAGGCGGAAGTAGATGGGGGGGATGGAGGCGATGGCGTCCACCCCCAGGCGTTCGGCATGGCGGGCCAGCTCCACCGAGTCCCGGGTGTTGTTGCAGGCCACGTGGGCGATGATGGTCAGCTTGCCCCCGGCGGCCTCCATCACGTTCTCCAGCACCAGCTTGCGCTCGGCCACCGAGTGATAGATGCACTCGCCGGAGGAGCCGCCCACATAGAGGCCCTTGACCCCCCTGTTCAGCAGGTGCCGGGTCAGGGCCTGGACCGCCTGGGGCGAGATCTCCCCCTCGGCGTCATAGCAGGCGTAGAAGGCGGGAATAATGCCCTGATATTTGGAAATGTCTTTCATTTGCTGTTTCCTCTTTTCCTTTTCCGGTGGGATCGGGTGCGCCGCGGAGCCCGGGCCGGGCGGGGAGGGAGAAAGCCCCCCCCCCGCTCCCCCGCCGGTCCGGCGGGCTCCGCCCTCCTGACAGTCCGGCAGGGGCCTCAGCCCTTGACGGCGCCCATGGTGATACCCTGGGTGAAGTACTTCTGGAAGATCAGGAACACGATGATAATGGGCACGGAGGCCAACGCGGCGCCGGCCATCAGCAGGCCCATATCGACGGAGGACTCGCCCTGCAGGGTGGCGATGCCCAGCGGGAGGGTGAAGTTGGCGCTGCTGGACAGCATAATCAGCTGCATAAAATAGTCGTTCCAGCTGTTGATGAAGGTGAAGATGGCCAGGGCGCCGATGCCGGGCTTAATCATAGGCACCACAATCTGGGTGAAGGTGCGGGCCTCGCTGGCGCCGTCGATGCGGGCGGCCTCCAGCATCTCGCCGGGGATACCCTCGGAAAACTGCTTCATCAGGAACACGCCGAAGGGCCAGCCCACGGTGGGGAAGATGACGGCCCACAGCGTATTATACAGATTCAGCGCGGACATCTCCCGCAGCAGCGGGATCAGGATGACCTGCTTGGGCAGGGCCATGGCGCAGATAATCAGGGCGAAAATCACGCCCCGGCCGATAAACCGCTTCTTGGCCAAGGCATATCCGGCCATGGCGGCGGTGATGCAGGTCAGGATCATGGCGGCCACCGACATAAACACGGTGTTGATCAGCCAGCGGATGGCGGCGGGCACCGTGGGCCCCTCCAGACTGCCGATGCTGAACAGCGGCGCGCTGCGGTACTGGAACAGATTCTCAAAGTTCCGGGTCACCCACTCCGTCGGGAACCAGACGGGGGTGGTGGCGTAGACCTCCTGGCTGGTCTTGAACGCGCCGGTGATGATCCAGTACAGCGGGAACATGAACAGGATCGCCAGAATGACCATCAGGATCAGGCAGATTACACGATAAGGACTGATTCTTTCCACTCCGGATTTCATTGCGGCGCCCCCCTTACTTTTCCTTGGCCAGCTTGAACTGCAGGGCGGACAGTATGGCGATGAAGATGGCCAGCATCACGCCCATGGCGTTGGCATAGCCGAAGTGGCCGCTCTGCTCCGTCAGCTTGAAGGCCGTGTAGTAGATGTAATACATAACTGTGTTGGTCCCGGAGCCGCCCGAGGTCAGCAGCTGGATCAGCGCGAAGCACTGGAAGCTGTTGATGGTGGTGATGACCAGGATGTACAGGGTGGTGGGCATCATCTGGGGCCACTTGATCTTCCAGAAAACCTGCAGGTCGGTGGCGCCGTCCACCTTGGCCGCCTCGACCAGGGTCGTGTCCACATTGCCCAGGGCGGAGACATACAGCACGATGGGCTGGCCCACCGAGGTGGTGAACAAAATCAGGATGATGCACCACAGGGCAAAGCGCCGGTCGCCCAGGAAATTGATGTTCTGGTCGATCAGGCCGGTGCTCTTCAGCACGGCGTTGAAGATGCCGTTGTAGTTGTCGTACATCCACTTCCACACCACGGTGACGGCCACGGAGCCTGTGACCACCGGGAGGTAGAAGATGCAGCGAAAAGCGCTGAGCAGGGCGGGCTTCATCTTATAAATGGCCGAGGCCACCCACAGAGAGAAGACCGTCACCGCGGGCACGCTGACCACCACAATGATAAACGTGTTTTTCAAGGCCTCCAGGAAGGTGTCGTCCTGCCACATATCAATGTAGTTCTTCAGGCCCGCGAAGTTGCCCAGGCCCTTGGTATACATACTGGCATCGGTAAAGCTGCTGATGATACAGACAACCATGGGGACGATGACAAATCCCACGAAGAAAACCAGACTGGGCAGCATGAAGAGATATCCGTGAACGGTCTCGCGCCGCACCAGCGCCCGGCTTGTGATGGCTTTCGTGGTTTTCGGTTGCTTTGCCAAAACGGGGTCACTCCTTTCTCTTTTTCTCAGAAATGCAATCCGGCCGGAAACTCCCTCCGAAAACAACACGCCCCTCCCCCGCGTGCGGCAGGGGAGGGGCGCGGAATCCCCATGTCAGGATTCTTTCTGATATGTCACGCTATGACGGCTCAGCTCTCGCCGGCGGCGGCCGCCTCATTGGCGTCGGCCAGATAGGAGCTGACCATCTCAGTGATGTCATTGCCCTCGCCGATCTTCTGAAGCATATTCCACCAGGAGGTACGGGCGGTGGTCCAGCCCGGGGTGACCTGGTAGTAGTCGCCCAGATAGGTCATCAGCTCGGCATACTCGTTCATGATCTCGTTATCGGCCCAGATGCCGGTCAGGTCGTTGCCCTCGGCGGTGTCGCGGACGGCGAAGTAGTTAGCGGCCTGAACGGCGTCAGCGGTGTGCTCGGAATCGCACATGTACTTGATGAACTCCTTGGCGGCCGCGATCTTGGCGTCGTCGCCGTTGTCAAAGATGCCGAAGCCCCAGATGCCGCCCTGCAGCTCGGGATCACCGCTCTCGGTGGGGAAGCACATGAAGGCGATCTCCTCGCCGTTCATGGTCAGGCCGGAGCCGGTGCCGGCGGAATTCGGGTCAAGCTGCTGAGCGACGTTCCAGCAGAAAGCCATCTTCAGGGTGCCCTGATAGAACTTGGCGATCTCGTCGGCGCCCACCAGGGAGGCGTCGAAAGCGATGCCGTCCAGGCTCATCAGCTCCTCCAGGGCCTGGATGTTGGCCTCGTCGTCCCAGGTGTAGGCGGTATGATCCTCATTGGTGAAGGTGCCGCCGTAGAGGTTGTTCACCAGCGCCCGGGTGCCCTGATCGCCGCCCTGGCCGCCGCAGTAGACCGCGCCCACGGTGGCGCCATAGTAATCATACAGGGCGCTGACCGCGTTGATGAAGTCCTCGGTGCTCCAGGTGTGGCTCTCCAGATCCAGATACTGGTCGGCTCCGGCCTCCTTGAAGGCGTCCAGGTTGATGGCCATGCAGTGGGCGGTCATGACCAGGGGATACTCATAGACGGATCCGTCGCTGCTGACGCAGGCGGACATGACGTTCTCATAGATCTCGGACATGTCCTCGTCGTCCAGCATGTCGGACAGGTCCACCAGATAGCCGTTGGCGCCCCAGTTGGCCACCAGGCGCTCGGGGCCCTCCATGATGAGGTCGGGTGTCTGTCCGTTGGTGATGGCGGAACTGACCTTGTCATCGCCGTTGGTGTAGTCCAGGTACTCCACCGTGACGGAAATGCCGGTCTCTGCGGTGAAGGCGTCGGTCAGCTCCTTGACGGTGGCCTCATCGCCCCAGTCACCGATGGGATAGGTCCAAAGGGTGATGGAGTCGGCCACGTCGCCGGAGGTGCCGCCTTCATCCCCGGTGTCGGAGGAAACGTCCTCCTGGGAAGCATCGGAGCTGCCGGATCCGGTGGTGGAGCTTCCGGGGGTGCTGCTGGTCCCGCTGCCGCAGGCCGCCAGGGCCAGGGCCATAGCAAGAGCCAGCACCAGAGCAAGAATCTTCTTCATGGTTTGTCCTCCTCTTAAAATTTAAAAGTGGTGGCACATTGTCACAAATGTGCCAAAGGGAATCTGTGTCCCATCTGTGAACAGTCTATAAAATTTTCAGAGCTATGTCAAGGAGAAAATTAAAATAATTTTCACAAAACCGGAAAGAAAGAAAATTTTTTTAAAAACTACCCCTCCGCCCCCCTGCCTTGACTTTTCCCCCGCCCCGGGGGTAGACTGGGGCCAGAACAACGCCCCGCCCGGCGGCTGGGCTGCTGCCCTGAGCCTCTGAGCGCCATTTTACATCCGGCCCCGGGGGACAATTTGTCGCTCCCTGTTGCCAAGCCCGGAATACAGCGGCGCAGCGCAAAATGAGGCGCGCCGCAAAAGCGGCGCGCCGTAATCGTTTGGGTATGTCCCGAGTGAAATC
>CAZAIF010000136.1:0-4988 GCA_964485125.1 uncultured Oscillospiraceae bacterium
TCTAACATTCAGTAAATATAGTTTACTGTCTCCGGCGGCAAAATGCAACTCAATTTTCTTGTGTTCCGTCACTTTCGCAGCAATTCCCGTCCCCCGGCCGGAGGACGGCGCAGGCAGAGCCTGCGCGGCCGCTGGCGGGCCAGGGGGAAGTCCTCCTCCACCCGGCCCACAATGTCCTCGCCCCCGGGGTCCAGCGCCGACAGCCGCACCCCCGGGGGGCTCCCAGCCGTTGTCGATGCCTTTGCAGTAGTAGTCGTAGAACTTCAGCAGATCCGCCGTGTTCTCCGGCTGATACTGGCCGGGCCGCTCCTGGCTGTTGTGAATCCGCAGCCATTTCTCCCTGGCGGCAAAAGGGCGGAAAAACTGGCCCGCTCCCCTTGTGCCCAACGCTGGAAAGAGGTATAATAGCCGCAAAGCGGCTATTATACCTCTTTCCATTCCTTTTCCCGCCCGCTGCCGCAGGCAGCCGAAAAAGCGGACATCATAACAATACAATCAAAACCCACGCAGAACAGATAAGGAGAGCTGACCGATGACCTACAAAGAGGAATTTATTTCCTTTATGGTGCGCTCCGGCGTGCTGACCTTTGGCGACTTCGTCACCAAGTCCGGCAGGAAGACCCCCTATTTCGTCAACACCGGCAACTACAAGACCGGCGCCCAGGCCGCCCTCCTGGGAGACTACTATGCCGCCTGCATCCAGGAGCACATGGGCGGCGAGGTGACCGCCCTCTTCGGCCCCGCCTATAAGGGCATCCCCCTGGTGGTGGCCGCCGCCGCCTCCCTGTACCGCAGCTACGGCCGGGATTTGCCCTACTGCTTCAACCGCAAGGAGGCCAAGGACCACGGCGAGGGGGGCAGCATGGTGGGCTACAAGCCCCAGGACGGGGACGTGATCGCCATCGTGGAGGACGTGGTCACCGCGGGCACCGCCGTGCGGGAGAGCATCGAGCTGTTCAAGTCCGTGGCCGACGTCAAAATCGCCTATCTCTTCGTCAGCGTGGACCGGATGGAGCGGGGTACCCGGGCGTGCTCCACCCTTGACGAGCTGCGGCAGGACTACGGCATCCAGGTCTGCCCCATCGTCACCGTCCGGGAGGTCATCGACTTCCTCCACAACCGGCCCATCGACGGCAAGGTGTATATCGACGACGAGGTAAAGGCCCGTATGGAGGCCTATCTGGCCCGGTACGGCGCCGCCGTCTGACCCCCTTCCCACCCCGGCGGGAGCGCTGGCCGAGCCGCGCTCCCGCTGCTTTCGTTCCCCAGGGAGGTGAACCCTTGTCCATCCACGACGGCCACCGCGCCCGGCTGAAGCGGCGCTTTCTGGAGCACGGCGAGCGGGTCTTTGACGACCACCAGCTGCTGGAGCTGATGCTCTTCTATGCCGTCCCCCAGGGGGATGTGAATCCCCTGGCTCACCGGCTCATCAACCGCTTCGGCTCCTTCGCTGCGGTGCTGGACGCCAGGCCGGAGGAGCTGCAGCAGGTCAAGGGGGTGGGGGAGCACACCGCCCTGTTCCTGTCCATGTTCCCCGGCGTGATGCGCCGCTATATGGCCTCCACGGCCGGGGACGAGGAGCGGATCTGCTCCCCCGCCGACGCCGGAGAGTACCTGCTGCCCTGCTTCTTCGGCGCCAGGAACGAGACCCTCTTCCTGCTCTGCCTGGACGCCAAGGGCAAGGTGCTCTCCTGCCGGCCGCTCGCCGAGGGCAGCCTGGACCGGGTGGGGCTCAACTCCCGCCAGGTGGTGGAGACCGCCCTGGAGGACCGGGCCAGCGCCGTCATCCTGGCCCATAACCACATCAGCGGCGTGGCCGCCCCCTCCCGGGCCGACGTGTCCCTTACCCTGGCCCTGCGGCCTCTGCTGCACTCCCTGGGGGTGCGTCTGCTGGACCACCTGGTGGTGGCCGACGTGGATTTCGTCTCCATGGCCCAGTCCGGGCTGCTGCCGCCGGAGGATTTCGCCCCCCGACGTTGACATCGAACATATGTTTGAAGTACAATGGACGGACAGAGACGCAAGAGGAGGAATGACCATGCCCGACTTTCAAGTTGTCAGCCCCTATGAGCCCTCCGGCGACCAGCCCGAGGCCATAGAGGCCCTGGCCCGGGGGGTGGAGCTGGGGCTGGACGAGCAGACCCTGCTGGGGGTCACCGGCTCCGGCAAGACCTACACCATGGCCAAGGTCATCGAGAAGGTGCAGCGGCCAACCCTGGTGCTGGCCCACAACAAGACCCTGGCCGCCCAGCTGTGCAGCGAGTTCCGGGAGTTCTTCCCCCACAACGCGGTGGAGTACTTCGTGTCCTACTACGACTACTACCAGCCAGAGGCCTATATCCCCCACACCGACACCTTCATTGAAAAGGATTCCGCCATCAACGAGGAGATCGACCGGCTGCGGCTCAGCGCCACCGCCTCCCTGCTGGAGCGGCGGGACGTGATCGTGGTCTCCTCGGTAAGCTGCATCTACGGCCTGGGGGAGCCAGAGGACTTCGCGGCCATGATGGTCGCCCTGCGGGTGGGGATGGAGATCCCCATCCGGGAGCTGCTGAACCGGCTGGTAGCCATCCGCTACGAGCGCAACGACATCGCCTTTGAGCGCAATATGTTCCGGGTCCGGGGGGACACGGTGGAGATCTGGCCCGCCTACTGGAAGGACTCCGCCATCCGGGTGGAGTTCTTCGGGGACGAGATCGACCGGCTCAGCGAGATCAACACGGTCACCGGCGAGGTGATCCGGCGGCTGAACAACATCCCCATCTGGCCCGCCACCCACTACGTCACCCCCAAGGAGAAGATGGACGCCGCCATCCAGGAAATTTATAAGGAACTGGACGAGCGGGTCAAGCTCTTCGAGGACCAGGGCAAGGCCATCGAGGCCCAGCGCATCCGCCAGCGCACCCTGTACGACATTGAGATGATGCAGGAGATCGGCTACTGCTCCGGCATTGAGAACTACTCCCGGGTCATCGAGGGCCGGCCGGTGGGCTCGCCCCCCCACACCCTGCTGGACTACTTCCCCAAGGATTTCCTGCTCTTCATCGACGAGTCCCACGTCACCCTGCCCCAGGTCCACGCCATGTACAACGGGGACCGGGCCAGGAAAACCACCCTGGTGGACTACGGCTTCCGGCTGCCCTGCGCCTTTGACAACCGGCCGCTGAAATTTGAGGAATTTGAGCAGCGGCTCAACCAGGTGATCTACGTCTCCGCCACCCCGGGAGAGTACGAGCGCACCCGCTCCGGCCAGATCGTGGAGCAGGTCATCCGGCCCACGGGACTGCTGGACCCCAGGGTGGAGGTGCGGCCCATCGAGGGCCAGATCGACGACCTGATCGGGGAGATCAACCAGCGCACCGGGCGCAACGAGCGGGTGCTCATCACCACCCTGACCAAGAAGATGGCGGAGGACCTGACCCAGTACCTCCAGAAGGTGGGCATCAAGGTGCGGTATATGCACCACGACATCGACACCATCGAGCGCATGGAGATTATACGGGACCTGCGGCTGGGCTCCTTCGACGTGCTGGTGGGCATCAACCTGCTCCGGGAGGGGTTAGACCTGCCGGAGGTCAGCCTGGTGGCCATCCTGGACGCAGACAAGGAGGGCTTCCTGCGCAGCGAGACCGCCCTGATCCAGACCATCGGCCGGGCGGCCCGGAACGCCGGCGGCCAGGTGATTCTCTACGCCGACAAGATCACCCCCTCCATGCGCCGGGCCATTGACGAAACCGAGCGCCGCCGCAAGAAGCAGAACGACTACAACAAGGCCCACGGCATCGTCCCGAAGACCATCCGGAAGGACGTCCGGGAGCTGCTGGAGATCGCCGAGCCTGCCCAGCGGGACGCCAAGCCGGTGAAGCAGATGACCAAGCTGGAGCGGCTCCAGCTCATCGACAAGCTGGAGAAGCAGATGAAGGAGGCGGCGAAAATGCTGGAGTTCGAGCTGGCCGCCGCCCTCCGGGACCAGATCATCGAGCTGCGGGGAGAAAATGCCAAGAAGTGAGGGAATTGCATGAACGCCGTTCTGGAATACAATGACCGGGGCTGTATGCTGTTTTCCGCCGACTGCCCCGGCGCCTTCGCCCGGGGCGGAGTACGCCCTTCTGCGGAGTCTGGTGCTCAAATCCGCCCGGTGTCTGGACCAGCTCTATGGGGCCATTCCGGACCCGGATGCCCCGCTGGCCCCGGCGCGGTCCACCTTTTACGGCCAGTACCCCAACACCGCCCGGCGCATGTTCGACCATGTCAACGGCTGCACCGGCTACTATGCGGCGGGGCTGGGGGCTCAGTGCGGCCTTCTGCCGGGATGCTATGAGACCCGGCTGCTGGGGCTCCAGGCCCTGGAGGAGCTGCCGGGATTTCTGACCATGCCCGTCCAAGAGGCGGAGGATGGGGAGCTCTGGACGCCCCGGAAGGTGCTGCGGCGCTTTCTGTGGCACGACCGGATCCACGCCAAGGCTATGTTCCGCCGCGCCCGGGCCCCGTGGGGCGCACAAATCCCCGATCCATTTCTGTTTACTTGAAGCAATCTGATGTCTTTCGAAACGGCGAAAGGCAATTTGTGATAACTGAGGTTTTTCGATCATGCAGGATCATATTTTCGTCAAGGGCGCCCGCGCCAACAATCTGAAAAATGTGGATGTGAAAATCCCCCGGGACAAGCTGGTGGTGCTCACCGGCCTCAGCGGCTCGGGCAAATCCAGCCTGGCCTTTGACACCATTTACGCCGAGGGCCAGCGCCGTTATGTGGAAAGTCTGTCCTCCTACGCCCGGATGTTCCTGGGCCAGATGGAGAAGCCCGACGTGGACTATATCGACGGCCTGTCCCCCGCCATCTCCATCGACCAGAAGACCACCAGCAAAAACCCCCGCTCCACCGTGGGCACGGTGACGGAGATTTATGACTATCTGCGTCTGCTCTGGGCCCGGGTGGGCACCCCCCACTGCCCCAAGTGCGGCAAGGAGATCAAGCAGCAGACCAT
>CAZAIF010000137.1:0-4886 GCA_964485125.1 uncultured Oscillospiraceae bacterium
TCCCGGCTGATCCGGGAGGGCAAGCAGCTCAAGGACGACAACGACCTGTTTGTCTGAGGAGGGGCCATGGCCATCAAGGTACATCTGGATGAGGTGCTGCGGGCCCGGGGGATGACCGCCAAGGAGCTGTGCGCCCAGGTGGGGATCACCGAGGCCAACCTGTCCATCCTCCGCTCCGGCAAGGCCAAGGGCGTGCGCTTCGGCACCATCAACCGCATCTGCTACTATCTCCAGTGCGACGTGGGAGACATTTTGAAGTTTGACGGGAATTTGGAGGACAGCCATGAAAAAAACTAGCATTTTTGCCCTGATTTCAACGGGTGTCATGGTTTTTGCCTTGACAGGGTGCAGTCTGGCCCGCACCGATCTGCCCGACCAGGAGACGGAGGCGGACCGGCTCATCGGGGTGTTCCTCACCACGGAATACCTGGATCTCTTCGACATGGAGGGCTATCTGGCGGACCACCCGGGGCAGCTGCTCCAGGGCGGGGAGATCGGGCCGGAGGAGGGCGCCGCCTATCAGAACCGGCTCTATGCCGACAAAGTGACCCGGACGATCACCAATGAGGACACCGGAGAGACAGCGGAGGTGGAGGAGTACGTCTTTGAAGGCGTCCAGGGCTGGGCCTACCTGGCCCCGGCCCTCACCGATGAGACGGGAGCGCGGATCGGGGTGGACTCCAGCGTGGATGACGCCCTCAGCGACGCCCAGATGAGCGCCGTTTACGCCGACGAGGGGGAGAGCCTGACCCTGGAGGCCACCCTCTATCTCACCGGGGAGGGCGTCCGCACCGTCTACGTCAACCCGGTCTACCAGAGCGCCGACGGCAGCGTCTATGCCGTCAACGGCAACGGCTATCAGATGCCCGCGCTGGAGGAGATGGCCGAGGGAGAGTACGGCTCCGCCACCCTGGACAGCTCCAGCTCCACCACCGTGGACGGAACGGCCTGGACCGAGCAGCTCAGCGTCACCGTCCATCTGGCGGTCATGTATCCCCCGGAGGAGATCCGGGTGCTCCAGATGGATGAAGCGGGCGGCCTGATCTCCAGCGCCTCCTATGCCCCCGGCGAGGTGCCCGAGGAGCTGGCCCCGGAGCCCGGGTGCGCCTACCTGATCTTGGAGACCCACAAGCAGGATCTAGGAAGTGGGGAGAGCGTGTCCCGGGAGCTGGCCGGCCCGGAGGAGGAGATGGTGCGGACCTATTACTGCCTGGAGGACGTGGTGTGCGTGGCCCGGGAGACCCTGCTGCTCTGGCCCCAGGGCTGAGATTTACAGCGACCATTTGTGTGCAGTGCCCGGCGGGGCGGCCTTGAGGGGAAAGGCCGCCCCGCCCTTTCGTTATTCGCCCTCTGGACGTATTTTCCTGTTGAAATTATAGAACGTACGTTCTATAATTGGGGCAGATACACGGACAGGGAGGGAAACGCTGTGGAGCGCAGAAGCAAGGTCTATGTGAAGGTGACGGCGGATTTTTTGCCCGACAAGACCATCCTGCCCCGGCAGCTGGTCTGGGAGGACGGCCGGGTGTACGCCATCGACCGGGTGCGGGAGATCCGCCCCGCCGCCAGCCTGAAGGTGGGGGGCGCCGGGCTGCGCTACCGCTGCGTCATCGGCGGCCGGGAGACCTATCTCTTCCTGGAGGACGGCAACGCCTGGTTTGTGGAGAAAAAAGAGCCCCAGGGCTGAAAAGACACCCCATCCCGTCCCTGGACATGCTATAATGAGAAAAGAGACACCGCGGCGTCCCGCACTCTCCGGCTTGGACCGGCATGGGCGGGCGAGATGGGGTGCAAAGCACCGGGGGAACTGATATGGCAAGGAAAATTGATTTACATGTTCACACCACCGCCTCCGACGGTACGCTGTCCCCGGCCCAGGTGGTGGAGCGGGCCAAAGAGGCGGGGATATCCGCCCTGGCGGTCACCGACCACGACACCATGGCCGGCGTGGCCGCCGCTCAGGCCGCCGGCCGGATGCTGGGGGTGGAGGTGCTCCCGGGCATTGAGATCTCCGCCGACTACCGGGGGGAGGACACCCATGTGCTGGGCTATGGCCTGGATGGGGCCTGTCCGGCCCTCCGGGAGGTGCTGGACTGGGTGGGGGAGGACCGCCGCCGCCGCAACCGGGAGATCGCCCGGCGGATGGCCGCCGACGGCATCCCGGTCTCCCTGGAGGCGCTGGAGTCGGAACACCCCGGGGCCACCATCGGACGGCCCCACTTCGCCCGGGTGCTGGTGGAGCAGGGGCGGGCCGCCTCCGTCTCCGACGCCTTTGCCCGGTTTCTGGACCCTGGCAAGTGCTATTACCTGCCACGCACCTACCTGCCCCTGGCCCGGGCGGTGGCGGTCATCCGCCGGTGCGGCGGGGTGGCGGTGCTGGCCCACCCGCTGCAATACGGCTATGCCCCGGCGGAATTGCGGGCGCTGGCGGCGGAGGCCGCGGCGCTGGGCGTGGCTGGCATGGAGATCTACTATACAGGCTATACCCCGGAGCAGCGGGCGGCTCTGGCCGCCCTGGCGGAGGAGTTCGGCCTGTTTGCCACCGGCGGAAGCGACTTCCACGGGGAGAACAAGTCCCACATACGGCTGGGGGCGCTGGAGGTGCCCGAGAGCTGCCTGGCCAGCCTGAAATCCCATCTGGAGGGGGCGGGCAGATGATCCGGGTGGCGCCCGATTGGACGCCGGGATTCCGCTGCACCGCCTCCGCCTGCCGCCACAGCTGCTGCATGGGCTGGGAGGTGGACGTGGACCCGGAGGCCCTGGAGCGCTACCGCCGGGTGCCCGGCCCCTTTGGCCACCGGCTGGTCCGGGGCATCGACCTGGAGGGGGCCCCCGCTTCCGGCTGGACAGCCGGGAGCGCTGTCCCTTTCTGAACCGGGACAACCTGTGCGACATCATTTTGGAGCTGGGGGAGGGCGCGCTGTATTTGTCTGGATGGCCGTCACATCCCCCGCAGCCAGAGGGTGAACCGGCCCGCGTTGGGGACGGTCAGAATGACCTTGCCCATGACCTGGTCAGGGGACACCGGGTCGGTGTCCGGCCCGTTGTTGTTGTCCCCCTGGGTGATGAAGGCCTGAGCCCGGCCCTCCCCGTCGTCCTGGCGCTGGACGATCCGGTGGATCACCGTGTATCCGTCGGCCCGGTAGCGGATCACATCCCCCTCCTGAAGGGTGTCCGGGTCGGTCCGGCAGACCACGACCACATCCCCCACGCCGATGGCGGGCTCCATGCTGCCGGTGGCCACCACCACCGGGGCGATAGGGAGCAGTCCCAGGAAGAAGGAGACGATCAGGGCCAGGATCAGGAAAAAGACCGCCATGCCCGCCCAGGAGGCGGCGGAGGACTTGGACTTCTGCTTGCCCGCTTTTCCGGCCTCAGCGGGAGTTTCTGGAGATGGCGAGGTTGCGGTGGTGTGCTGTTTCATGGTCTGGACTCCTGTATTCTGGTATAAAAACATGGGCTCCGGCGCTCAGCTCCGCCGCCGCCTCAGGATCAGGGTCCCGGCGGTCAGGAGCGCCCCGGCGGACAGCGGGGCCGCGGCGACGGGCAGCAGGGCGGCCGCCAGCAGGCCGGCGGAGAGCCGGGAGAGCGCCCTGCAAATGCTGTGGGGAAGGGATCGAATGGTGTGATTCACGCAAGCCGCCTCATTTCTGCGGGCGGCGGGTCACTGGTGGACGCTGTGGGTGGGTTCCGGGACCGGGTTCACCTCAGGCTGAGTGTAGGAGAGGGAGACGGACAGGGTGCCGGTGTCCTCCAGCGCGCCGGTGATCTCCTCCTTGACCTGCACCGTAAAGGTGAAGGTGCAGGACTGGCCCGGGGCCAGCACGTCCTGGGACAGGTCCGGCGTCCGCAGCGCCAGCTGATCGTGCTCCGTCTCCAGCTGGACGGAGTTGGAGTCCAGCACCGCGTCCACCGTGCCGTTGTTGGTCACGGTGAGGGTGTACTCGGCCCACCCGCCGGGGGCACTGAAGCTGACGGGGGCGAAGCTGGCGGAGGTGGCGGTAAAGGTGGTCTCGGTGTCCGTCACCGTGTCGCCGCTCTGCTGCTGGGTGAGGGCGTAGAGCATATTCTGAGCGCCGTCCTCGGATAAAAAGACCAGGGCGTAGTGGTCATACACCGCCTCGGCCGGGTTCCAGGCCGCCAGCATCTCGTAGGTGTCCTCCAGCAGGGCGCTGACCACGGCGTCATCGTCGCCGGCGCCGTCTGTGTCAAAGCGGTAGTAGCGGGGCTGGCCGGAGAGGTCCAGGGCGTAGTTTCCATCCGCCGCCACGGCGCTCAGGCTGAGGGCGGCGATGTCCTCCACCGGGTAGACGTCGGTGTCCACCACATAGAACCCCGCGCCCAGCGTCTCGGTGGCGGAGGGCTGTCCCACCGCACCCGGCTCCTGGGCGGCGGCCGCCGCCGCCAGATCGGCGGAGGTGGCCTGACCGGCCAGCTGGAAGAAGCAGTCGCCGGCTTCCTGGGCGCCGCTGCCGATGGAGGCGCCGCTGACCCGGCTGATCCGGGCGTCGGTGATGGCCACGTCCCAGTGCCCCGCGGCGAACACGCCGCCGGAGGCGGTGATGTCGGTGTGCCAGGCGGCATAGCCCATGGCTATGCCGGAGACCGCCACCGTCCCGGCCAGGGCGATGGCGCAGATCTTTTTTTTCAAAGCCATAGTAGAGAGAGCTCCTTTGCCATATCCATATGGTGCAAAACGGTTTTCTGTCCATTTCATGCTATTGTAGCGCAGAGATGTTAACTCGGCGACCAATACTGCGTTAAGTTTGGGTAAGGACCGGGAGAAGGCTGGACAAATTTCAGCCTCCGGCGGTCCCGGCCGCGTCCTGAGCGGGGGGAGTCCGTTGGGAAAAGGGATCGGCCCGCCGGTGGAGACCGGCGGGCCG
>CAZAIF010000138.1:0-4882 GCA_964485125.1 uncultured Oscillospiraceae bacterium
GGCGGCCGCTTTTCACAGGATGCCGGCGGCCCGGATGGCCTCCATGATCCGGCAGATCAGGCCGGTGCGCTGGAAGGGGGTCATCAGGTAGTAGCCGTCCACATAGGGGCCGATCCGGCGGGCGATCTCGGCGGAGATCTCCACCGCCAGGGCCTCCCCCTCCGCCCGGTCCTTCCCCTCGTACAGAGCCGTGATCTGGGGGTCCACGTCGATGCCGTTGATCTCGCTGTCCATAAACCGGGCGTTGCGGGCGCTGACCACCGGGATAATACCCCCCAGCAGCCAGGCGCCGGAGAGCTCTGCGCGGGCCCGCTTCAGGTTTTCAAACCCCTTGGGGGTGAGCACCGGCTGGGTCAGGAAGCCCGCCATGCCCCGCTCCAGCTTCTCCCGGGCCAGGTGCAGCTGGACGTCGAAGTTGACCGCGTTGACGTTCAGCGCCCCGAAGATGTGGAAGGGGGCGGGCAGCAGCTGCTCCCCCAGGCCGGAGACAAAGGCGGCCAGCTTCCGGGAGTTGAACTGGTAGACGCTCTTGACCTCGTCCCGCTCCGCCGTGGGCACCGGGTCGCCGGTGACCAGCAGCACGTTGCGCACCCCCTCGGCGTACAGCCCCAGCAGCAGCGCCTTGGTGGCGTTCAGGTTCCGGTCCCGGCAGGTCATATGGGGCAGGGCCTCCATGCCCAGCTCCCGGCGCACCTTGCAGGCCAGCAGGCTGGAGTCCATCCGGGCCCGGGCGATGGGGCAGTCGGCGATGGTCAGGATGTCCGCCCCGCCCCGCCGGAGCTCCTCCGCCCCGGCCATGAACTTGTCCAGGCTGGCGTCGGCGGGGGGGTCCAGCTCCACGGCGAACACCCGCTCCCCCCGCTGGAGCTTGGCCCAGAAGGGGCTCTCCGGCGGCTGGGCCCGTTCCGGTTCCGGCTTCTGTTCCCCGGCGGCGGGGGCGGCGCTGACGGCGCGCTCCGCCAGCGCCTTGGCGCACTGGGCGATGTGGGCCGGGGTGGTGCCACAGCAGCCCCCCAGGATGGCCGCCCCCTCCCGGGCCATTTCGGCGATCTGGGCGGCGAAATAGACCGGGTCTCCGTCGTAGAAGGTGCGGCTCCCCCGCACCTCCGGGTAGCCGGCGTTGGGCATCAGGGCCAGGGTGAGGCCGCTGTGGTCCAGACTGCGCGCCAGCTCCAGCATGTGCCGGGCCCCGCAGACGCAGTTGAAGCCCACCGCGTCCACCGCGGCGCAGGTCCCCATCTCCCCCAGCAGTTCGGCGGCAAAACAGCCCTCCCGGCTGAAACCGTCAGGCTGGACGGCGAAGGTGACAATGATGTAGCTCTCCGGGGCCTGGGCGCGGATATACTCCGCCGCCTCCCTCAGCCCCGCCGCGGCGGCGTTGGTCTCAAAGAGGAAGTGGCGGGCCCCCAGCTCCAAAAACCGGTCCGCCACCCAGCGGTACTCCTCCGCCGCCTCCGCCGTGGGGGCGGAGACCGGGCCGATGTCCGCGAAGACAAAGGCGTCAAAGGGGGCGGCGGCCCGGACTGCCAGCTCCCAGCCCGCCCGGATAGCCCGCCGGGCCAGCTCTTCGTCCCCCTGGAGGGCGGGGCGGTTCAGGGCGAAGGTATTGGCCTTGATGGCCTGGGCCCCGGCCTCCAGATACTCCCGGTGGATGTCCCCGATCAGCTCCGGCTGGCTCAGGTTGGCCAGCTCGCAGCCGGAGCCGGGGCTGTGGTTCTTCTGGGAAAAGTAGGTCCCCATGCCGCCGTCAAAGAGCAGCGGCCCCTGCTGCAATACCTGTCGGATGTCCCTCATCCCAGCACCTCCCTGGCAATGTCCGCCGAGGCCTTGGCGTCCTTGGCGTAGTAGTCCGCCCCGATCTCCCGGGCGTAGTCCGGCGTCAGCACCGCGCCCCCCACAAAGACCTTGCAGGGGTGGCCGCTCGCCCGCAGGGCGGCGATGGTGCGGCGCATGGAGTCCACCGTGGTGGTCATCAGGGCGGACAGGCCCACCAGATGGATGTCCTGCGCCACGGCGGTCTCCACCACCTTTTGCACCGGCACGTCCCGGCCCAGGTCCACCACCTGGTAGCCGTAGTTCTCCAGCACCACCCGGACGATGTTCTTGCCGATGTCGTGGATATCCCCCTCCACGGTGGCCAGCAGGATCTTCCCCTTGGAGACCCGCTCCCCGCCCCGGGCGGCGATGCGGTCACGGATCAGGTCGAAGCCGGCGCAGGCGGCGTTGGCGGCGTTGATGAGCTGGGGCAGGAAGATGATCTGCTTTTCGTACTGCTCCCCCACCAGGTCCAGGGCGGGGATCAGCTTCTGATTGATGACCTCCAGCTCGTCCATGGTCTCCAGCAGCCGGGCGGTCAGGGCGGCGGTCTCCTGTTTGAGCCCCTTCAAAACGGCCCGCTCTAGGGTAATCTCCCCCGCCCCGGCCTCGGAGGCCGGCTGGGGCTCCGCCGCCTGCTGGGCGAAGCGGGCGATATAGGCGGCGCAGTCCGCGTCCTCCCCGGAGACGGCCCGGAAGGCGGCGACGGCGTCCATCACCTCCCGCTGGTTGGGGTTGACGATGGGCAGGTCCAGCCCGCAGGCCATGGCCTGGGTCAGGAAGCTGACGGTGACATGACCCCGCTGGGGCAGGCCGAAGGAGATATTGCTCACCCCAAGCACGCAGTGGAGCCCCATCCGCTCGTGGACGGCCCGCATCGCCCGGAGGGTCTCCATGGCCTGGTCCTGCTGGGCGGAGATGGTCAGGGTGAGGCAGTCGATCAGCACGTCCCGCTTGGGGATGCCGTAGCTCAGGGCGGTCTGGACAATCCGCCGGGCCAGCTCCAGCCGCTCCTCTGCGCTCCGGGGGATGCCCCCCTTGTCCATGGTCAGCCCCACCACGGCGGCGCCGTACTTGCGCACCAGTGGCAGGATACGCCGCAGGTGCTCCGGCTCGGCGTTCACCGAGTTGACGATGGCCCGGCCGGTGCAGGCCCGCAGGCCGGCCTCGATGGCCGCCGGATCGGAGGAGTCGATCTGCAGGGGCAGGTCCACCACGCTCTGGACGGCCCGAACCACCTGGGCCATGAGCTCCGGCTCGTCCAGGCCGGGCAGGCCCACGTTGATGTCCAGGATGTCCGCCCCGGCCTCGGCCTGCTCGATGGCCCGCTCCATGATATAGTTGAAATCCCGCTCCCGCAGGGCCTGCTGGAAGCGCTTTTTGCCGGTGGGGTTGATCCGCTCCCCGATGACCCGCACGCCGGAGAGCTCGGTCATATGGCCGGCGGAGCACACCCCCTGGCGGGGGGCGGGCCGCTCCCCCGGCTCGGCGGGCTCCAGGCCCGCCAGGGTGCGGATGAAGGCCGGGGTGGTGCCGCAGCATCCTCCCAGGATGTGTACCCCCAGGGCGGCGAAGGGCGCCATCTGCCGGGCAAATTCCGCCGCGTCCATGGCGTACGCCCCGGTGGCCGGGTCGGGCAGGCCGGCGTTGGGCTTGACGATCAGCGGTTTCGCCGTCCACTCCCTCATCTCCCGGATGAGCGGATAGATCTCCTCCGGGCCCAGAGAGCAGTTGATCCCCATGGCGTCCACCCCCAGGGCGGACAGGGTGCAGGCCATGCAGGCCACGGTGGTTCCGGTGAAGGTGCGGCCGGTGGCCTCAAAGCTCATGGTGACCCAGATGGGCAGTCTCTTCTCCGACTGCTCCCGGGCGGCCAGCACCGCCGCCCGGACTTCCGCCAGGTCGGTCATGGTCTCAAAGACCACCAGGTCCGCCCCGGCGGCCTCCCCCGCCCGGACCATCTGGCCGTAGAGCGCATAGGCCTCCTCAAAGGAGAGGGTGCCCAGGGGCTCCAGCAGTTCCCCGATGGGGCCCACGTCCAGGGCCACCTTGGCCCGGTCCCCGGCCGCCCGCCGGGCGGCGGCCACATTGGCGGCGACGACCTCCTCCACGGTATGGCCGGTGCCCGCCAGCTTGTGGGCATTGGCCCCAAAGGTGTTGGCATAAATGATCTGGCTGCCCGCCTCCACATAGGCCCGCTGAATTTTCTCTACAACCTCCGGGTGCTCCATCCCGAAAATCTCGGGCCGTTCTCCCAGGCCCAGGCCCGCAGTCTGGAGCATGGTGCCCATGGCGCCGTCTAATAAGATCAGTTCAGCCATGACAGCTGACTCCCTCCTTTCGATAGGGGCAGGTGAGGAACATACCGCACACCTCGCACCCCCGCCGGCGCAGCGGCCGGGGGCGCGCCGAGATGCCCAGCAGGGCGGTGACCGACTTCCGGGGCACCAGGATGTGGCAGGGGCTCACCGTCAGCCCGATCCGCCGGGGGGTGTCCAGGGCGGCGCACAGAGGTGCTTGGGTGTCCAGGGGCAGATCCCCGTAGCCCGGGCTGAACCGGTCGGTCAAATAGAGTCCCTCCCCTTTCAGCTCCTCCCGCAGGTCGCACTCGAAGTGGTCGCAGACGTTTTCCACCGCCGCGCTGGCGCAGGCGTCCAGGATCACCGCGTCGGCCATGTCGGTGACCTCCCGGCGCATCAGCAGCCGCTCCACTCCGGGCCCCAGGGTGGCAGCCATCAGCACCGCCTCCCGGCACCCGGAGAGCAGCGCCCGGACGTCCTCCCCCGCCAGGGGCAGGCCGGGGATGGCTCCCCCCTCCAGCCCCAGCCGGCGGTAGACCAGCCGGGGCTCCGCGGCCCGGGCGATCTCCTCCATACAGCGCCGGATCTGTCCCTCCACCTCCGGCGTGATCTCCTGGTCCCGGTAGCCCAGGTACATCAGGATCTCGTTGTAGTTCAGCTCCGTCAGCCGGGGCTCCATGGCCGCACCCTCCCCCAAGCACACTTTTGTATGAGTGTATATTATAATATAACATTGGGCCGTTGACAAGGCAAAGGCCCGGCGAAGT
>CAZAIF010000139.1:0-4872 GCA_964485125.1 uncultured Oscillospiraceae bacterium
GCCCGCAGCGCGCCCACCCGGATCCGAAAGCCCTGGCCGGCGGCCAGCTTTTCCAGCTCTGCGGCCAGCCGGTCCCGGTTGCCGTTGAGCAGCTGGGCGGCCAGCTGCTCCTGCTTCTCCCGGCTGAGGGAGCGCAGCAGCCCCTTGGCCACAGATGCGGAGCCGTTCCCGGAGAGCAGGGCGCCCAGCGGGTTGCCGCTCTGCCGGAGCTGATCCCCGATCACGGGCAGATAGCGTTCGATGAGGGCATCAAAATCCACGTCCTCCAGTTCAACTGTCAGGCGGATCATATCCCGTCACCTCCCAGCGCGGCCAGGGCGGGGGAGGTCCTGAGCCGGGCCACGGCCCCCCGCAGCTCGGAGAGCTGGCCCTCGTCCAGCTTGTCGGGCTTGAGCCGGGAGATGCACTTGGACACCTCGCCCATCTCCGCTTTCAGCTCCTTGAGCAGTTTCCGGTCCAGCCCCTTGCCCCGCTCCCGCAGGGCCTGGTTGGCCTGGGAGATGAGCTGCTCGGCCTCGTTGCGCTCCTCCATCATGGCCCGGCGCAGCCCGTCCTGGGCGGCGTACTGCTGGGCATCCCGGATGGCCTCGTCGATCTCTCCCCTGGACAGGTTGCTGCTGTCGGTGATGGTGATCTCCTGGGCCCGGCCGGTGTCCAGGTCCCGGGCGGACACCTTCAGGATGCCGTTGGCGTCGATGTCGAAGGCCACCTCGATCTGGGGCACCCCCTGGGGGGCCCGCTTGATGCCGGTGAGCCGGAATTTGCCGATGGTCTTGTTGTCCTTGGCCATGGGCCGCTCCCCCTGGAGGACGTGGATCTCCACCGAGGACTGGAAGGGGGCTGCGGTGGTGAAGATCTGGGCATAGCGCACCGGCAGCTTGGAGTTGCGCGCGATGAGCCGGGTGGCCACGCCCCCCACCGTCTCGATGGACAGGGAGAGGGGAGTCACATCCAGCAGCAGGATCTCCCCGTGGAAGGGGGACAGGCCGCTCAGGGTGCCCCCCTGAATGGCGGCCCCCATGGCCACGCACTCATCCGGGTTCAGGTTGCGGCTGGGCTGGAGCCCGGTCAAGTCCCGCACCAGCTCCGCCACCGCCGGCATCCGGGTGGAGCCCCCCACCAGCAGCACCTTGCTGAGCTGGGAGAAGCTGAGCCCGGCATCGTTCAGGGCGGTGCGCACCGGCATGACGGTGCGCTCCAGCAGGTCCCGGGTCAGCTCCTCGAATTTTTTCCGGGTGACGGTGATGTCCATATGGACGGGGCCCGCCTTGGTCTGGGCCAGGAAGGGCAGGTTTACCTGGGTGCTCTGGGCGGAGGAGAGCTCGATCTTGGCCTTCTCCGCCGCCTCCACCACCCGCTGCATGGCGGCGGGGTCTTTGGCGAGGTTGATCTTGGTCTGGGTGCGGAACACGCCGATCAGGTAGTTGGCCAGCCGCCGGTCGAAGTCGTCCCCCCCCAGGTGGTTGTCGCCGGAGACGGCCAGCACCTCGATGACCCCGTCGCCGATGTCAATGACCGACACATCGAAGGTGCCGCCCCCCAGGTCGTAGACCATGATCTTCTGGTTGGCCTCGTGATCCAGGCCGTAGGCCAGGGCGGCGGCGGTGGGCTCGTTGATGATCCGCCGCACCGTCAGGCCGGCGATCCTGCCCGCGTCCTTAGTGGCCTGGCGCTGGGCGTCGTTAAAATAGGCGGGCACGGTGATGACCGCCTCGGTGACGATCTGGCCCAGATAGGCCTCCGCGTCCCGCTTGAGCTTCTGCAGGATCATGGCGGAGAGCTCCTGGGGGGTGCGCTTTTTGCCTCCCAGCTCCACCCGGTATTCCGTCCCCATCTGCCGTTTGATAGAGGTCACGGTGCCCTCGGGGTTGGTGACGGCCTGACGGCGGGCCAGCTCGCCCACCAGCCGCTCCCCATTTTTGGAAAAGGCGATGACGGAAGGGGTGGTGCGGCCCCCCTCGGCATTGGGGATGATGACGGGCTTTCCGCCTTCCAGGACGGAGACGCAGCTGTTGGTCGTGCCCAGATCGATCCCAATGATGCTCATAGAGCCATCCTCCTTTTTTCGTATTTTTCGTTATTCTAACACACCGAATGGGAGGAAGTGTTAAACAACGGTGAATTTCCTGCCCCCCCGAAGGATGAAAATTTCCGCCCCCGGGGTCACGCCGCACCCCCTCTGGTTTTGAATGTTTTGTTAAGATTTTCTGATAACGGGCGAAAACGCCAAAATAACAGGCTGATTTTATCACTTTTTTGCTGTTATGACGGCGGAAGAAAGGGGGAATTGCTTGACGGAAAAGGGGAAATGGCTTAGAATATGCACGATATGCCGAAATGCAATCCAGGAGAGGAGTGGGATGCTCCCGCTATGTATGATTATTTGATCGTTGGGGCCGGTTTTTTCGGCGCCGTGTTCGCCCATGAGGCCCGCAAAAAGGGAAAGCGCTGCCTGGTGGTGGAGCGCCGGGGCCAGATCGGCGGCAACTGCTACACCGCCACCGTGGAGGGCATTCATGTCCATCAATACGGCGCCCATATCTTCCATACGTCCGACGAGACGGTTTGGAACTACATCAACCGGTTCTGCCGTTTCAACAATTATGTGAACTCCCCCATTGCCAACTTCCATGGGGAGATCTACAATATGCCCTTCAACATGAACACTTTCTCCCGGCTGTGGAACATCGCCACACCGGCCCAGGCAAAGGCCATCATCGACGCCCAGCGCGCCGACGCCCCGGCGGAGCCCCAAAACCTGGAGGAGCAGGCCATCTCCCTGGTGGGCCGGGACATCTATGAGAAGCTGGTCAAGGGCTACACGGAAAAGCAGTGGGGCCGTCCCTGCACCGAGCTGCCCGCCTTTATCATCCGGCGGCTGCCCGTCCGCTTCACCTATGACAACAACTATTTCAACGACCGTTACCAGGGCATCCCCGAGGGGGGCTATACCCCCATCTTTGAGAAGCTGCTGGAGGGGATCGAGGTACGGCTGAACTGCGACTACTTCGAGCACCGGGACGAGCTGCGGGCCCAGTGCCGGAAGGTGGTCTTCACCGGCCCCATCGACCGCTTTTTCCACTACTGCTACGGCCCTCTCCAGTTCCGCTCCCTGCGCTTTGAATCGGAAGTGCTGGATCAGGAAAACTACCAGGGCAATGCGGTGGTGAACTACACCGACCGGGAGACCCCCTACACCCGGATCATTGAGCACAAGCACTTTGAGTTCGGCCGCCAGCCCAGGACCGTCATTACCCGGGAGTACCCCATGGACTGGCAGCCCGGGGCGGAGCCCTATTACACCGTCAACGACGAGGCCAACAACGCCCTCTATCAGCGCTACGCCGCTCTGGCGGAGCGGGAATCGGACGTGCAGTTCGGCGGCCGCCTGGGTGAGTATAAATATTACGATATGGACAAGGTCATCGCGTCCGCCCTGGGCTTCGCCGCCCGGGAGCTGGATTGAGGACAGGAAAAGAGGTAACCAATGGCAGGAAAACGTGAAGCGGGCCAGCCCTATCGGCGGGGAAGCGGTCGCGGCTATGCCCAGGACAGCCGGAGCAGATCGGGCTCCCGGGACGCCTACTCTGAGGAGGACCGTCCCCGCGCCCGGCGCATCCGCTACGAAGAGGACTACGAGTACGGCCGCCCCCGAACCCGGCAGGCCCGCCGGCCGGAGGAGTCCTCCGGCCATGACCGCCGCCGGAGCGCCCCGCCCGCCCAGGGCGGAGGAAACCGTCGCACCCCCAATGCGCCCCCCCGGGGGGGTGCCCCCGGCGGCAAAAAACGTAAGAAACGCCGCATGCCGGTCTGGCAGAAGATCATCATTATTATCCTGGCCCTGATCATCCTGCTGATGGCCGCCGCAGTGGCCGTAGTTAAAATCTATTTGGGTAACATCGATCGGATCCTGATCGGAAGTGAGCTGCAGACCTCCGAGGACTTTGATCAGGATAACCCGGACGCCTCGGACACCATCTCCGACGATGCCTTGAGCTTTTCTAACACCAAGGTGGAGGCCGACTCCAATGTGATCAACATTCTCCTCGTTGGCCGGGATTCACGGGACAGTGAGCGGGGCCGGTCGGATACGATGATTGTGGTCAGCCTGAACCGCAAGACCCAGCAGATCTCCCTGGTCTCTCTGATGCGGGATTGCTATGTCCAGATTCCGGGCTACAGCAACAACAAGCTGAACGCCGCCTTCTCCTTTGGCGGATATGAACTGCTGGATGAGACCATCAGCGAGAACTTTGGTATTGAGATCGACTACAACGTGGGTATCGACTTTGAGGGGTTCCAGGAGGTAGTGGACCAGCTGGGCGGCATCGATATCACCTTGACCGCCAGCGAGGCCGAGTATATGGCCCTCTGGGGCTTCTCGAACATGGTGGAGGGCGTCAACCACATGACTGGCGAGCAGGCCCTGTGCTATGCCCGCACCCGTTATGTGAGCACCGGCAGTGAGACCAATGACTTTGGCCGCACCTACCGCCAGCGGGTTGTGATCACCACGATCTACCAGGAGTTGATGAAGAAAAGCTGGACGGAGATTTTGTCCATTCTATACTCCGTTATGGACTGCATCGAGACGGATATGACAGATACCCAGATCCTCAGCATAGCAAGCGAGTTTTATTCGATGGGGATTGATGACCTGCAGAACTACCGGCTGCCCCAGGACGGCGAGTACACTGATGAAACCATCAACGGGATGTCCGTGCTGGTGCTGGACTGGGAAGCCGCTCAGCAGCACCTGGTGGACTGGCTGTACAGCGAGACCCCTGTGGCCGAGCACGGCATCGATGCGGAAAACTGAAGATCCTGTCCGAGCAACACAGCGCCCGCCGGAGATTTTCTCCGGCGGGCGCT
>CAZAIF010000140.1:0-4871 GCA_964485125.1 uncultured Oscillospiraceae bacterium
TCCGGCTCGGTGTAATGGTATTTGATGGACATCTTCTGGGCGATCTTCTTGAGCTTGTTGGCGTTGTAGGTGCCCACGCCGCCCTTCAGCCGGGGATCCAGCAGGTCCCGCACCGCGTCGCCGAACATGGTGGCCCCAAAGACCATCAGGGCGATGCAGATGCCGGGGTAGATCGCCAGCATGGGCATGACGAACATGTTGGCCTTGCCCTGGTTGGTGATCATATAGCCCCAGGAGGGGGTGCCCGGGTCCACGCCGTAGCCCAGGAAGTTCAGGGAGGCCTCCTGGAGGATGACGCCGCCCAGGGAGCTGGCCGCATTGGTGATAATGATGGGCAGGATGTTGGGGATGACGTGTCTGAAGGTCTTCCACAGGGTGCCGGCCCCCAGCAGGGCGGAGTTCTTCACATAGCCCGAGTCCTTCACCGAGATGGCCGCCGAGCGCATCATCCGGGAGCCGGTGATGCCGCCGGGGACCGACATAGCGAAGATCAGCTGGGGCAGGCCGTTGCCCAGCATGCTCATCAGGATGAGCAGGATCAGCATGGAGGGCACGCATTGGAAGGCGTCCACGATCCGCTGCACCACCAGGTCAAACCAGCCGCCGATGACTGCGGACAGGGTGCCGATGATGACGGAGATGCACACGCTGAGCAGGGTGCAGCAGATGCCCAGGATGGCGGAGGTGCGGGCGCCGTAGATCAGGTAGCTCAGCACGTCCCGGCCCAGGTTGTCGGTGCCCAGAAGGTGCCCGGCGGAGGGGCCCTGGAGCTTATCCAGGATGCTGGTCTGCATGACCCCGTTGACCATGGGGTAGGGGGCCAGCACGTCGGCAAAGATGGCGATCAGCAGGAAGGCCACCAGGATGGCCAGGCCCAGCAGGCCCAGGGGTTTCTTCTTGACCAGCTGCTTGAAAAAGCTGTCCTGACGGGGACGGGTGCCGGGCCCGGGAGCGGGCCCCTTTCTCTTCTTTGTCACGAAAACCCCTCCTTTACTCCAGCGTGACCCGGGGATCAATCCACTTGTAGGTCAGATCCACGATCAGGTTGATGCACATGACGAACAGGGAGAGCACCAGCACGCAGCCCTGCACGATGGGATAGTCCCGGGAGTTCAGCGCCGACACCATGGCCTGGCCAAGGCCCGGGATGTTGAAGATATTCTCCATGACCACGTTGCCGCCGATCATCATGGCCACCGAGCCGCCAATCATGGTGATAATGGGGATCATGGCGTTGCGGAAGGCGTAGCGGAAGAGCACCCGGCGCTCCGGCACGCCCTTGGCCCAGGCGGTACGGATGTAGTCCTGGCGCATGACCTCCAGGGTCATGGTGCGGATGGTCCGCATCTGGATGCCCGCCTGTCCGATGGCGGACAGCAGGGCCGGCAGCAGGAACATGGAGAGGTTCTGTATCGGGTCCTCCCATATGGGGACGTAGGTCACCGTGGGCGCCCAGCCCCACCAGAGGTTGGGATAGATCAGCACCAGGGTGGCGATCCAGAACACCGGCAGGGCGATCAGGATGGTGCTGATGACCCGGATGGTGTAGTCGGAGATGGAGTCCTGGCGGGCCGCGCAGAACAGGCCCAGGGGGATAGAGATCAGGTTGGTGATCACCAGGGACAGGATGCCCAGCTCCAGGGTGACGGGCAGCTTGTTGGCCAGGATGCTGTTGACGGTGGTGTAGTCAAAGTAGGAGTCGCCCAGATCCCCCCGGAGCACGTCACCGATCCAGATGAAGAACTGCTGCACGGCGGGTTTGTCCAATCCCAGCAGGCCGCGGACATACGCCTCGTCCACATAGTTGCCGTTGGCGCTGAGCTTTTGCTGCAGCACGGCTACGGCGTCCATGGGGATCATCCGCATCAGGACAAACACGATGACGCAGACCAGCAGGACGGTGGGGATCAGCAGGAGGACTCGTTTGACAAAATATTTACCCATTTGCTCTCTCCTCCTCTCAGTCTCCGGCCACCCGGTGGCAGGCCACCTGGTGGTTGTTGCCCACGTCCACCATGGGCGGCTCCTCCGTGCGGCAGCGCTCGTCGGCGTACTTGCAGCGGGTGCAGAAATTGCAGCCCTTGGGCGGGTTGATGGGGGACGGGATCTCCCCCTCCAGCAGGATGCGCTCCCGGGAGCGGTCCACCACCGGGTCCGGGATCGGGGCCGCGGAGATCAGCGCCTGAGTGTAGGGGTGCAGCGGGTGCTCGTAGAGCTCGTCGGAGCTGGTCATCTCCACGATCTTGCCCAGGTACATGACCGCCACGTTGTTGGAGATGTAGCGCACCACCGACAGGTCGTGGCCGATAAACACATAGGTCAGGTTCATGTCCTCCTGCAGCTTCATCAGCAGGGTGACGATCTGGGCCTGAATCGACACGTCCAGGGCGGAGACCACCTCGTCGCAGACGATGAAGTTGGGCTGCAGGGCCAGGGCCCGGGCGATGGAGATCCGCTGGCGCTGGCCGCCGGAGAACTCGTGGGGATAGCGGAAGCGGAAATCCGGGTTGATGCCCACCAGCTCCAGCTGGCGCACCACGAAATCGTCCTGCTCATTCTTGTCCTGGAGCAGCCGGTGGATCTTCAGCCCCTCGGACACCACGTCCATAATGTTCATCCGGGGGTCCAGGGAAGCGAAGGGGTCCTGGGTGATCATCTGGATGTTCTTGCGCATGCGTTGCAGGGCGCGGGGGGTCAGGTCCTGCATGTCGTGGCCCTCGTAGTACACATGGCCGGCGGTGGGCTTCAGGTTGCGCAGCAGGCAGTTGCCCACCGTGGACTTGCCGGAGCCGGACTCGCCCACAATGCCCAGGGTCTGGCCTCGCTTAATATTAAACGTGACTCCGTCCACCGCTTTTACCGCGCCCACCTGGCGCTTCAGCAGCCCCCGGGTCACCGGGAAGTGCATCTTCAGGTCCTGGGCGTACATGATATCGTCGGGCTTCAGCACCTTTTCCAGCGGGCGCTCCGGGGCGCCGGGCATATCAAACAGATTCAGTTCCGTGCTCATGCGTGGAGCACCTCCTCCCGCTCTGCGTCCAGCTGATCCCGGTGGAAGCAGGCACAGTAGTGGCCTTCGCCGACCTCCTCCAGCTCCGGGCGGCAGGAGGCGCACCGCTCATCCGCGTACTTGCAGCGCAGATGGAAGGCGCAGCAGTTGGGGCCGATTTTGGACATATCGGGGGGCTCGCCCTCGATGGTGTGCAGGCCATGGCTGCGGGGCAGGTCCAGCCGGGGCACCGCCCGGATCAGGCCCAGGGTATAGGGGTGGGCGGGACTGCGGAAGATGTCCATCACGCTGCCGTCCTCCACGATCTTGCCGCCGTACATGATCTTCACGCTGTCGGCGTACCGGGCCACCACCCCCAGGTTGTGGGTGATCAGGATCAGAGCCATGTTGTGGTCCCGGCGAAGCTTGTTCAGCTGCTCCAGCACCTGGGCCTGCACCGTCACGTCCAGGGCGGTGGTGGGCTCGTCGGCGATCAGGATCTCCGGGCCGCAGCTCATGGCCATGGCGATCATGGCCCGCTGCTGCATGCCGCCGGAGAACTCGAAGGGGTACTGCTTCACCCGCTCCTCGGCGTTGGGGATGCCCACCTCAGTGAGCAGCTCCACCGCCCGCTTCCAGGCGTCCTCCTTCTTGGTGTCGCTGTGGAGCATGATGTTCTCCGCGATCTGGCTGCCGATGGTGGCCACCGGGTTCAGGGCCGCCGAGGGCTCCTGGAAGATCATGCTGATCTCGCTGCCCCGGATCTTGCGGTACTCCTCGTCGTCCATCTCCAGCAGGTCCCGGCCCTTGAAGAGCACCTGTCCCCCCATGACCAGCCCGGGGGGATAGGACACCAGACGCAGGATGGACAGGGCGCTCACCGTCTTGCCCGAGCCGGACTCGCCGATGATGGCCACGCACTCCCCCCGGTGGACCTTGTAGGACAGATCGTCCACCGCCCGCAGCTCCCGGTCGTAATTGTAAAAATAGGTCTTTAGGTTCTTAACCTCCAGAACAACCTCTTGTTCCACTGTGTTCCCCCTCTTTCATGCCTTGTCTCCTCTGTCCGGCAGGACGCCGGCCTTACGCCACAGGAACGGCATCGCCCACGGCGATGTCCGGGGTGTGGGTCACAGAGCAGTAGTAGTTGGGCTCCTCATGGAAACGGATGTACACGCTGCGGGAGATGTCCGCATAGGTCAGCACCATAGACACCGCCACCGGGTTGACCGTCTCGCCGCTGAGGAAGACGTCCTTCCCGGTGGGGATGGGGGGCATGGTGATCTGGTCGAATTTGGTCAGGTCAAAGCCGTGGGCGTCGGCGTGGGGACTGTCGGTCATGGCCCGGACAAACACCTTGCCGTCCCGCTCCTCCACCTCAAAGAACATGCCGCAGGTGGGCTTGGCCGCGTCCAGGGGGAAGGGGGTGCTGGTCAGGTGGTACATGCCGCCGGGGCCGATCTCGAAATAACACACCGCCGGCTGCACCGCGTAGGCCATGGCGGACAGGGCCCAGTTGGGCACATGGCCCCGCAGCTCCACGATGTCCGCCCCCTGGGCCCGCTGGCGGCACTCGGCCACGGCCTTCTGCAGGGCGGGCTGGTCCCAGGCGTGGTCCCGCATGATGACCTTGCCGTCCTTTACCACGTCCACCAGCTCCAGGCCGTAGCGGTCGCCCATCTCCCTCAGATCGATAATGCAGCGCTTGTCTTCGCTCATAATTTGGTTCCTCCTCTGTTCTGCTGTCCGTCTCCCGGGCCGCCGGCCCCTTCCTGTGGAAAGGCAGGGCCGCCACCCGGGCTGCCGGGCCCGCCTTGTCGCTTTTGCATAGAAACGGCAGCGGCCCATCCTCAAGTTTTGGATACATTTTTTAGTATAAAAA
>CAZAIF010000141.1:0-4738 GCA_964485125.1 uncultured Oscillospiraceae bacterium
CCTGCCCCGGAGCAGGCCGGGACGGCGGAAGCGGGGGCGGAGGCCACGGTGATGGTCTATATGGTGGGCTCCGACCTGGAATCCGAGTCCGCCCTGGGCACCCTGGACCTGGAGGAGATGGCCCGGGCCGACCTGGGCGCGGGGGTCAACCTGGTGATCCAGACCATGGGCTGCACCGACTGGCACAACGAGGCGGTCTCCCCCGCCACCGCCCAGCGCTTTGCCATGGAGGGGGGCGAGCTGGTCTGCCTCCAGGGTGAGCTGGGCCAGCTGGACTCCACCCAACCCGCCACCCTGGCGGATTTTATCGCCTACTGCGCCGGGACATTTCCCGCCCGGCGGTATATCCTGGTCTTTTGGGACCACGGCGCCGGGCCGGTGTACGGCTTTGGCTATGACGAGTACCGGCCCGCCGGAGCCCTCACCCTGGACGAGATCCGCGCCGCCCTGGAGAAGGCCGGGGTGCACTTCGACCTGATCGGCTTTGACGCCTGCCTGATGGGCTGCCTGGAGACCTGCTGCGCCCTGCAGGAGTGGGCGGACTACCTGATCGCCTCCGAGGATTTCGTGTCCGGCTACGGCTGGGAATACCAGTACTGGCTGACGGAGCTGGGGGACGATCCGGCCATGACTGTGGAGGAGCTGGGCCGGACCATCGTGGACACCTATGTGCGGGAATCGGAGCAGGCTGGGGACCCGGGGGTGCTGGCCCTGATCGACCTGAGGTATGTGCCCGCCCTCTACGCCGCCTGGACCGAGTTCGCCTATGCCAACACCGGCGCCCTCACCGGCCGGAACTACACCTGGCCCACCCAGATCACCCGGCGGGAGGCCGGGCCGGAATGGGACGGGGCGGAAGTGGAGGTCATGGAGGACTACTATATCGCCGACCTGATGGCCCTGGCCTGCGCCCTGGACTGCCCGGAGCGCCTGGCCCTGGAGACCGCCCTCAGCGACGCAGTGGTCTGCTCCGCCTCGGACCGCGCCGACCGGGCCTGCTCCGGGCTGGCGGTCACCCTCCCCTACGGGGACCGGGACTTCTACGCCAGCCTGGCGGAGGTCTACCCCCGCTGCGGGCTGGATCAGCATTATGTCGACTGGCTGGCCTGTTTTGTCTCCGCCCCCGGAGCGGGGCAGTTCTATGACCGGTGGGAGGACTGGGGGGAGCTCTGGGACAACAGCTCCAGCTTCGGCGGCTGGTTCGGCTATGAGCACGGCTCGGCCTGGCGGGCCCGGCGGGCCGCCGGTGATTGACCACAACAGCGGAACGCCCGACCGGTGACCGGTCGGGCGTTCCGCTGTGCTTTCCTTTTTCCGCTCACATCCAGAGCCCCAGCAGACAGAGGATCAGGCCATACAGGATGCTGGCCCCCACCCCGAAGACGATGACCGGGCCGGCGATGGTGAACATCTTGGAGGCCATGCCTCCGGAGGCCACGATCCCCTCGCTCTTGAACTCGATGGCCGGGGCCACCACCGAGTTGGCAAAGCCGGTCACCGGCACCAGGGTGCCCGCTCCGGCGTATTTGGCCAGGCCCTTGTAGAGGTCCAGGGCGGTGAACAGGGCAGACAGGAAGATCATCGTCATGGTGGTGGCCACGCCGGCCTCCTCCTGTCCCAAGCCCAGGGCCTGCCACCCCGCCTGGATCAGCTGGGCCAGGGCGCAGATCCCACCGCCCACCAGGAAGGCGAAGGCCAGATCCTTCCCCATGGGGGAGGGCTTGGCCAGGCTGGACACCAGAGCGGCATATTCCTGCTGTGTCATCTTCCGCAAGGCAAACCACTTCCTTTTAGAGGCAGTTTGCCCCAAACAGGGCGGGTTATTCCTCCAGCAGCCTATCCAGCAGGGCGGTGTCCACGCCGCCGCCGTCAGCGGCCCAGAACCAGCCGTCCACGTTGATCATGCCGTTGTTCTGGATCACCACATCCTCCAGCAGGGCGCCGCCGGCGTCATACCAGCTCAGGGCATAGCTCCAGCCGCTGCTGTCCCGGCTGGAGCCGCTCCGCCGAAACCGGATGGATTCGATGTTGTCCGTTACCTCCCGGATCACCTCCGGGTCTGTGAACTCCACCCGCTCCCCGGTGGTGCCCGAGGTCAGGGTCATCCTGGCCGCCTCCCCAATCTGGAAGGTCCTGACCAGGCCGCAGCCCGCCAGCACCAGGGCGCAGAAGAGGGCCAGCAGCAGCTCCGTCCTCCGTTTCACAGCGCTTCCGCTCC
Source organism: uncultured Oscillospiraceae bacterium (assembly GCA_964485125.1). Classification (GTDB taxonomy): domain Bacteria; phylum Bacillota; class Clostridia; order Oscillospirales; family Oscillospiraceae; genus UMGS1766. Next base: position 2,219 of record CAZAIF010000141.1, read on the forward strand.
TTTCTTGCAAACAGTTTATGGATGTCTTCCTATAGATGAGACGTAAGGGCGGGAAAAAAGTTCCCGCTTCGGACCGTTTTTTCGCCGTCCGAAGCGCAGTTTGAGCGGCGCGGCAGAACCGCGCCGCTCAAATTTACATAATAATAATTATGTTTTTCCGCAGGGCAGACTCACTTCCCCACGCCGTCCTGCTTTTTCCCGTCCCGGCGGCGCTCCGCCTCCATCCGCCGCCGCAGGATGGGGCGCATGGTGTCCCGGACGGTCTCCTCCTGGATGGCCAGCAGGTCGCCGATCAGCGGGTTGGAGAGCAAAAAGCCCCAGGGGGTGAAGTGCCACCGGCCATCGGTGCTCTCCGCCCAGCCGTAGTCCCGGTACTCCCGCAACCGCTCCTCCAGGGGGGTGAAGTTCAGGTAGAACTGGCGGCGGTACTCCCCCTCCTCGATACCCCGGGCGGTGCGCATCCGGAGCATGATATACTCCTTGCCCCGCTCCCGGCGGCTGATGAGCCGGGATTCATCGATGATGCTGCCGTTGTAGAAGATGCCCTTGACGTAGCCGTCCAGATCCCGGACAAAGCTGTACCGTCTGCCCCCGAACCAGGAGTGGGCCGAGGGGCCGAAGCCCATGTACTCTCCGCCCAGCCAGTACTTCAGATTGTGCCGGGACTCCATGCCCGGGCGGGCGAAATTGGAAATCTCATACTGGGCATAGCCGGCATGGGAGAGCCGCTCCACCATCCACAGGTACATGTCCGCCTGGGTGTCGTCGTCTGCCATCGTCTCCACCTCCCGCCGCTCATAGAGGGGGGTGCCCTCCTCCAGCTTCAGGCCGTAGCAGGACAGGTGTTCCGGCGCCAGCTTCAGGGCCTCTGACACGGTGGCCTGCCAGGACTCCATGGTCTGGCCGGGCAGGCCGTAGATCAGATCCAGGGACAGGTTGTCAAACCCCGCCTCCCTGGCCCGGCGGACGGCCCGGGTAGTCTGGGCAAAGCTGTGGGCCCGGCCCACCCGCCGGAGCTCCCCGTCCTGGGCCGACTGCATGCCGATGGACAGCCGGTTGACCCCGGCCTTTTTGAGCAGCGCCAGGGCCTGCCGCTCCATGGAGTCCGGGTTGCACTCCACGGTGATCTCACACCCCCGGTCCACGGAGAAGAGCCGCTGGATGGTGCGCAGCAGCTCGGCGATCCGCTCCGCCCCGAAGTAGGACGGGGTGCCGCCCCCGAAGTAGATGGTGTCCACCAGGTAGGGCTGGGCCTGGGGGGCGCTCTCCTCCAGGTGGCGCTGGAGGGCCTTCAGGTAGTCGTCCATCCTCTGGCCCCGGCCGGTGACCGAGTAGAAGTCGCAGTAGTCGCACTTGTGGACACAGAACGGGATATGGATATAAAGGCCCAGGCTGGGGGCCTGTTGTCTGCTTTTGCGAAAGAGTGCCATGGGTTTCCCCCTTGATCTGCTGATGTAGCTGTAGCAGTATAAAGTATAGCACAGTTCGACGGGAAAAAAGCTAAGATTTTATAAATTCTCTCTTCCGGGCAGGATGCGCCCCTTTTCCCCTTGCCCCGTTGTGCAGAGTGTGCTATAAGGGAGGGGACGGGGGTGATCTCATGACCGAACTGAATTTTCCCATCGAGGACGGGTGGCGGGATATGCCCCTCTCCCGCATCCTCAGGGGGCCGCTGGGCTTCTCCGCCCTGGGGCGCAGGGCGCTGCGGGAGGCGGGAGGAGGGCTGCTGCTGGACGGCTGCCCGGTCCCCCCCTACGCCCTGCCGGCGGGGGCGGCGGTGCTCACCGTCCGGCTGCCGGAGGACCCGCCCTCCCCCATCCCGCCCGCAGCAGGGCCGCTGAATGTGCTGTACGAGGACGAACACCTGCTGGTGGTGGACAAGCCGGCGGGCATGGCCGTCCACCCCGGGCCGGGGCACCACGGGGACACCCTGGGCAACCGGCTGGCCTGGCACTATGCCCGCCGGGGCGAAAATCACCTGTTCCGCCCGGTGAACCGGCTGGACCGGGGGACCAGCGGGCTGATGTGCGTGGCCAAGCACGGCTATGCCGCCCAGCAGCTGGGCCGGGCGCTGGAGCAGGGCAGGTTCCGCAAGGAATATCTGGCCATCTGCCAGGGGGTGCCGGATCCCCTAGCCGGGCGGGTGGAGGCCCCCATCGGCCGCCGGGAGGGCTCTGTGCTGGAGCGCCAGGTGCGGCCCGACGGCAAGCGGGCGGTGACGAACTACCGGGCCCTGTCCGGCCGGGGCGGACGCTGCCTGCTCCGGGTGCGGCCTGAGACCGGGCGCACCCACCAGATCCGGGTCCACATGGCCTGGCTGGGCCACCCCCTGACCGGGGATTTCCTCTACGGCGCCGAGGCCCTGGAGGTCATCGGCCGGACGGCCCTCCACGCCGAGACTGTCGCCTTTGTCCATCCGGTAACCAGCCGGCCCCTGGCCTTCCGTTCGCCGCTGCCGGAGGACATGGCCAGGCTGGTATGACAGAGGCGAGCAAAAACATCGGCGGGGCGGGCACAAGA
>CAZAIF010000142.1:0-4665 GCA_964485125.1 uncultured Oscillospiraceae bacterium
GGGGCCTGGAGGGAATATCCGTCCCAGCGGCCGCACGGGTCAGTTTTAATCGAATTCTAATCCCGGAGGCCCTTCCAAGGGCGGGGAAAATCCTGTATAATAAATGTGTATCGTGTGAAAGGAAGAAATCCCATGCCAAACCAGACCGATCTGACCCAGGGCGACGTCCGCCGGAAGCTGATCCAGTACGCCCTCCCCATCATCGCCACCACCGTCATGCAGACCGTCTACTCCCTGGTGGACCTGGTGGTGGTCAGCCACCTGATGGGCACCGCCGGGGCCTCCGGCGTGTCCAACAGCAGCCAGATCATGCTGCTGCTCACCAATGTGGCGGTGGGCCTGTCCAACGGCGGCAACATTCTGATCGGCCAGTACTTCGGCTCCCGGGAGAAGGAAAAGCAGGAGCGGGTGACCGGCACCTTCCTCACCCTGTTCGCCCTGGTGGGCGTGCTGGTGGCGGCCCTCTCCTGCCTGTTCGCCGGGCCCATGGTCCGGGCCATCCAGGCCCCGGCCTATGAGGAGGCGGTGGCCTATCTCCGGGTGGCCTCCCCGGGCATGGTATTCGTCTTCCTCTACAACTGCCTGTCCTCCATCCTGCGGGCGGTGGGCAACTCCCGCCAGCCCATGCGGATCATCCTCTGGGCCTGTGGGCTGAACGTGGTGCTGGACCTGCTCTTTGTGGGCCCGCTCCAGATGGGCACCGCCGGGGCCGCCCTGGCCACGGTGATTTCCCAGGCCCTCTCCTGTGTCCTGGCCCTGGCCTACCTGCTGAAAAACCGGGACATCTTCTCCTTCCGGCCCGCCCTGCTGCGGATGAACGGCGAGGATGTGGCCCATATCCTCAAGCTGGGGGTTCCCTGCGCCATCCAGATGACGGTGGCCAGCGTCAGCTGGCTCACCGTCACCTTCCTGGTCAACCGCCACGGGGTGGACGCCTCCGCCGCCTCCGCCTACGCGGCCAAGGTGAAGGATCTGTCCATGATGTTCATCACCGCCCTGGTCAACGCCGCGTCGGCGATGATCGCCCAGACCTTGGGGGCGGGGCTGTTCGACCGGGCCGGGGCGGTGCTGCGGGAGGCGATGAAGCTCTCGGTGCTCATCTCTGCGGTGCTGGTGCTGCTGGTGGAGCTGACCGCCCCGCTGCTGGCCCAGCTGTTCACCGGCGAGCCGGAGGTGATCCGGCTGGCGGCGCTGAACATGCGCATCGAGATCCTGGGACAGATGTTTTACGCCATCTTCCTGATCTACCACGCCATGATGATCGGGGCGGGGCACACCTGGATGGTGCTGGCCTCCTCCTTTGTCAACTGCGTGCTATTCCGCATCATCTTCTGCATCCTATTCGATTCCATCTGGGGGCTGACCGGCATCTTTGTGGCCTGCGCCATCGCCCCCGCCAGCTCTATCCCGGTGGGGCTGGCCTATCTGCGCAGCAACCGCTGGCGCAGGTCCATCACCCAGTAACAGGAGGAATGTCCCCATGTCTCAAAATCAGTACTCCAATCACAACAACCGGAAGTCGGGCATTCCTTGGTGGGCCATCGTCCTCTGCTTCTGCTTCGGGCTGTGGCCGGTGGGGGTGATCCTGATCATCCTCAAGCTGGGCCGGGAGAGCGGCGCCTTCTCCAGCCGCCAGGGCAGGGACTATTACGACAGCGCCAGCCAGAGCGGCGCCTGGAACACCGGCCGGCGGCAGGACCCCTGGCAGCAGTCGGACGCCTCCCAGACGGTGCGGACGGACGCCAACAGCTATGAGGAGCAGAAGCGGACGGCCAAGCAGGCCACCGCCCGGAGCCGGGCCGGCACCTCCGGCCCGGCCCGGAATGGGTCGGCTTCCTCCACCCAGCCCAAATGGGGCAGCGTCCAGCATCGCATGTCCAGGCAGATGGGCAAATTTAAAGAGGCCAAGCTGCTGACCATCATCGGCGCCATCGTCATGGCGGTGTTTGGCTTCTCCACCATCATGACCCTTGCCGACAGCTTCAGCTATCTGTTCTATGAGCCCCTCTGGCTGGTGGAGGATATCCTGCCCCTGTTCATCTTCACCGGGGTGGGGGCCGGCCTGTTCACCTGGGGCCGGGTCAAGCAGAGCCAGGCCAAGCGCTACCGCCGCTATGTGACCCTGATCGGCGACCAGGGCCAGGTGTCCATCTCCGCCCTGGCCGCCGCCTATCCCGCCAAGCGGGACGCCTGCTGCACCACCCTGGAGAACATGATCGAGGACGGCATCCTGGGGGAGGGGGCCTATCTGGACTACGGCCGGGACCTGCTGGTGCTGGACGGCTCCGGGGTGCGGCCCCAGCCTGAGGAGCAGTCCAAGAAAAAGAAGAAGACCGCCCCGGAGACCGACATCGGGGAGGAGAACGCCCTGCTGCGCCAGATCCGGGCGGTCAACGAGGCCATCGAGAACCCGGAGATGTCCCGGAAGATTGAGCGGGTGGAGGAGATCACCCAGCGCATCCTGGAGTTCCAGAGGGAGCACCCGGAGAAGTCCGGGGAGCTGCGGAAGTTTTTAAACTACTACTTACCCACCACCCTGAAGATCCTCAACTCCTATGCCGAGCTGGAGAAGCAGGGGGTGGAGGGCGAGAACATCGCCGCCACCAAGAAGCGCATTGAGAACATGATGGACATGGTGGTGGAGGGCTTCGAGCGCCAGCTGGACAAGCTCTTCGCCGGGGATATGATGGACATCGCCGCCGACATCACCGTGATGGAGCAGATGATGCAGGGAGACGGCCTCTTTGACGGCGACGGCGACGGCATGGGCCTGGGCGGCCCGCTGAGGCCGCACGAATATCGGCCGAAAGGGGGGGAGTGACGTGCGCCATCTCTTTCTGATCAACCCCGCCGCGGGCAAGCACCTGGACGTAGCGGCGGCCCAGCGGGAGATCCGGGATGTGATGGAGCGGGGGCAGGACCCCTGGGAGGTCATGGTCACCCGGGCCCCCGGGGAGGCCGAGGCCCTCTCCCGGATGTGGGCCAGGCAGAGCCCGGCGGAGGGGCGGGTCTACGCCCTGGGGGGCGACGGCACCCTGAACGAGGTGGTCAACGGGGTGGCCGGAGCGGACCACATCGCGGTGGGCTGCTGCCCCATGGGCTCGGGCAACGACTTCGTAAAGCTCTTCGGCGAGGGGAGCTGGCGGTTCCGGGACCTGTCCGCCCTGGTGGCGGCCCGGCCCCGCACCCTGGACCTGATCGAGTGCAACGGCAGGCTGGCCATCAACGTCTGCTCGGTGGGCTTTGACGCCCGGATCGGCCTGGGCATGGCGGAGTATAAGCGCCTGCCCCTGGTCTCCGGCCGGGGGGCCTATCTGATCAGCCTGGTGGTTAACACCCTCCGGGGCATCCACCGCCCCTATGAGCTGGAGCTGGACGGGGAGCGCTTCTCCGGCGATTTCACCCTGATCTGCGCCTGCAACGGCCAGTGGTACGGGGGCAGCTTTCACCCCTCCCCGGAGGCGACCCCCGACGACGGCCTGCTGGACTTCGTGATCGTGAGGGGGGTGAGCCGGCTCACGGTGGCCGGGCTGGTGGGCAAGTACGCCGCCGGGAAGGGGAAGGACTACCCGGAGCTGATCCTGGTGCGCCGGGGCAGGCGGCTCACCGTCCGGTGCGACCGGGTGAGCATGGTCAACCTGGACGGGGAGCGCATCGACGCGGATTCACTCTCCTTCGCCGTGTCTGCTAAAAAAATTCGCTTCCTGGTGCCCCAGGGCGCCGGGTGGGCCGGGATGAAAGAGTGAAATCGGGAGCATTTCAGAGAAAAAAGATAAAAAAGAATGAAAAGGCCCGTTCAGATCAAAATGGAACGCTGAATTAACAGAAAATTCATAAAACAAGACTTGCCAATTGGCGAGTCTTGTTTTATTATATAGTCACGGTTGGCACTCGAAAGTTTTGAGTGCTAAAGCCCGGACCGCTGATTTCGTTATCAAAGAAACATCAATATAAGGAGGAACCAACCTATGAAACTCAAACCCCTGTCTGACCGCGTTGTCATCAAGCAGGTCGAGGCGGAAGAGACCACCAAGGGCGGCATCATTCTGACCGGCTCTGCCAAGGAAAAGCCCGAGATGTACACTGTCGTGGCCGTGGGCCCCGGCGGCACCGTGAACGGAGAAAAGGTCGAGATGACCGTCAAGGTGGGCGACACCGTCCTCACCGGTAAGTACTCCGGCACCCAGGTGAAGGTGGACGGCGAAGAGCTGACCATCGTCCGTCAGGAAGACATCCTGGCCATTGTGGAATAATTTGATCGTTAAGGAGGAACATCCGTTATGTCTAAGATGATTTGCTATGGCGAGGAAGCCCGCAGCGCCCTGATTCGGGGCGTGGACCAGCTGGCGGACACCGTCAAGATTACCATGGGCCCCAAGGGCCGCAACGTGGTGCTGGGCAAGAAGTTCGGCAGCCCCCTGATCACCAACGACGGCGTGACCATCGCCAAGGAGATCGAGCTGGAGGACCCCTTTGAGGATATGGGCGCCCAGCTGGTGAAGGAGGTCTCCACCAAGACCAACGACGTGGCCGGCGACGGCACCACCACCGCCACCCTGCTGGCCCAGGCCATCATCCACGAGGGTATGAAGAACCTGGCCGCCGGCGCCAACCCCATGGTCATGAAGAAGGGTATCGCCAAGGCCACCACCGCCGCCATCGAGG
>CAZAIF010000143.1:0-4660 GCA_964485125.1 uncultured Oscillospiraceae bacterium
TCCTCCTGTACGCAAACAGGCCCCCGGTCCGCTTATTTCGGCGGACCGGGGGCCTTGTGTTCGTTCGGATGAGGGCGCTCAGTTCAGAAAGTCCTTCAGCTTCTTGGAGCGGCTGGGGTGGCGGAGCTTGCGCAGGGCCTTGGCCTCGATCTGGCGGATGCGCTCCCGGGTGACGTGGAACTCCTTGCCCACCTCCTCCAGGGTGCGGGTGCGGCCGTCCTCAATGCCGAAGCGGAGCTTGAGCACCTTCTCCTCCCGGGGGGTCAGGGTGGAGAGCACCTCCACCAGCTGCTCCTTGAGCAGGGTGAAGGAGGCGGCCTCGCTGGGCTCCGAGGCGTCCTCGTCGGGGATGAAGTCCCCCAGATGGGAGTCCTCCTCCTCGCCGATGGGGGTCTCCAGGCTGACCGGCTCCTGGGCGATCTTCAGGATCTCCCGGACCTTGTCCACGGACATGCCCATCTCGTCGGCGATCTCCTCCGGGGTGGGGTCATGGCCCAGCTCCTGGAGAAGCTGACGGGAGACCCGGATGACCTTGTTGATGGTCTCCACCATATGGACCGGGATGCGGATGGTGCGGGCCTGGTCGGCAATGGCCCGGGTGATGGCCTGGCGGATCCACCAGGTGGCGTAGGTGGAGAATTTGTAGCCCTTGGTGAAGTCAAACTTCTCCACCGCCTTGATCAGGCCCAGGTTGCCCTCCTGGATCAGATCCAGGAACAGCATGCCCCGGCCCACATAGCGCTTGGCAATGGAGACCACAAGCCGCAGGTTGGCCTCCGCCAGCCGCTGCTTGCACCGCTCCCCGCGGGAGATGGCCTTGGCCAGCTCGGCGCGGACCTCCTCCGGGATCTCCTCCCCGGAGGCCTCCAGCTCGTCCAGCTGGCTGCGGGCCTCGTTCCCCGCGGCGATGCCCTTGGCCAGCTCCACCTCTTCCTCCGGGGTGAGCAGGTTGACCTTGCCGATCTCCTTCAGGTACATCCGCACCGGGTCGTCGATGCCGAAGGAGTCCACCAGGGTGTTGGGGTCCACGATCTCCTCCTCGGGGATCTCCTCCACCGCCTCGTCGGTGGGCTCCACGCTGGCGGTCAGGTCGTCGTCGGTCATCAGGTCGATGCCCAGATTGGCCACGATGTCATAGAACAGGTCGGACTGCTCGTTGTCCAGATCCAGGGTGTCCAGCTCCATCATCTCCGCCGAGGTCAGCGCCTTTTTCTTCTTGGCCTTCTCCAGGATCTCATTGAGCCGGTCGCTGTGGGGCATGCCGTCGGGGAAACGGGTCAGCCCCTCCTTGTTGGATTTGGCTCTGCTGGTCTCTTTTTTTTCGCTCATTCCGATGTTCCTCCATTGCTCAGTTTGCTGTTTCTAAAGGCCATCAGGGCGCCGTCGTCCTCTGCGGAGCGCTGGCGCCGGATGGCGCGGATGTAGTCTGCCATGGCCTGCTCCCCGTGGGCCAGGGTCACCGGCCGCTCCTGGAGCCCAGCCAGCAGGGACATTTCCTGGGGGGTCAGGTCGGCGGCCAGGGCGGACAGGGTGCAGGCTTGTCCCCGCTGCCACCGGTCGCGGAGCAGGGCGAAGATCTTGCCCAGGGCGGGGGATGTGAACTGCTCCGGATCCAGGTCCTGAGCCTGGCGGAAGAAGTCGCTGTCCAGCATCAGCAGCCGGACAACCCCCTCCTCCGCCCGGGCGGAGCCCACATCCCGGTAGCGCAGCGTCCGCTCCGCCGGCTGGGCCTCCAGGGCCGGGGACATGGCCCGGCGCTCCTCGGTGCGGCGGGCCTTCCGGCGGCTCTGGGCGCGCAGGCGCCGGATCTCCTCCTCCATGGCCGCCGGGGTCAGCTTGGCCGCCTCGGCGGCCCGGGTGCCGTAGATCTCCCGCTCCAGAGGGCTGTCCAGCCGGGCGATCAGCCTGGCCGCCTCCTGGAGGTAGGCCAGCCGCTGCTCGTCCTGGTCCAGGTCGTATTTGGACTGAATCTGGGCCAGCTGGTATTCGATATAGTTGGCGGAGCCGTCCAGCAGGGCGGCGAAGGCGGCGGAGCCGTAGGTCTTGATGAACTCGTCCGGATCCTTGGCCCCGGTCACCCGGAGCACCCGCACCGTGATGCCGGTCTTCTCCAGCAGGCCGATGGCCCGCTGGGCGGCGTTGAGCCCCGCCTGGTCCCCGTCGTAGGAGATCACTACCTCTTTGGTGTAGTTGCCCAGCAGCTTGACGTGGTCCTCGGTCAGGGCGGTGCCCAGGGAGGCCACCGCGCAGTCAAAGCCCGCCTGGTGGAGGGCGATGGTGTCCATATAGCCCTCGGTCAGGATGATTCTGCCCTGTTTGGACTTTTTGGCGATGTTCAGGGCGAAGAGGTTGCGGCTCTTGTTGAAGACCAGGGTGTCCGGGGAGTTGAGGTATTTGGGCTGGGAGTCGTCCAGCACCCGGCCGCCGAAGCCGATCACGCTGCCCCGCACGTCGATGATGGGGAACATGACCCGGTGGCGGAAGCGGTCGTAGATGCGGCCATTGCTGTTCTTCACCGCCAGCCCCGCCTCCATCAGGTCCGCCTTCTCATAGCCCTTCTCCCCCATGGCCCGGATCAGGTTGTCCCACCCGTCCGGGGCGTAGCCCAGGCCGAAGCGGGTGATGGTCCGGTTGGAGAGGCCCCGGCGGCGCAGGTAGTCCAGGCCGTCCCGGGCGGCGGGCTGGGTCAGGTTGGCGTGGAACCAGCGGGCGGCCTCCTTGTTCAGGGCCAGCAGCCGCTCCCGCTTTTTGCGGGTGCTGCCGTCGCCGGCGGCGGTCTCGGGCATCTGGAGCCCGGCCCGGCGGGCCAGCAGGTCCACCGCGTCCACAAACCCCAGCCCCTCCAGCTCCATGACGAAGTTGATGGCCCCGCCCCCCTTGTGGCAGCCGAAGCAGTAGTACATCTGCTTGTCCGGGGAGACGGAAAAGGAGGGGGTCTTCTCGCTGTGGAAGGGGCACAGCCCCCAGTACTTGCTGCCCTTCTTGGTCAGGCTGACATAGCTGGACACCAGATCCAGGATGTCGGTGCGGCTGTTCAGATCTTCCAAAAACGATTCCGGGATCGGCATCCTTTCACCTCATTTTTCTAGTTTAGCCCTCTGTTCGGAGCGATATGCCCTTTTAGCCCCATTTGTCCCGCTCAATCCGTGGCGTTTTGCACTTCGGCCCGCCCGCCTTGGACCCTATTTGACCGTCCAGGCCGCCGGCAGGAAGAGCTCGCCGTATTTGGCCACCGCGTAGGAGTCGGTCATGCCGGCAATGTAGTCGGCCACCGCCCGCTCCCGCCCCTCCTTCTCCCGGATCTCCTGAAACTCCGAGGGCAGCTCGTCGGCGTGGCCCACATAGTGCTCAAACAGCCGCAGCAGCATGTCCTGGGCCTTGCCCTCCTCCCCCTTGGCCCGGGGGTTGCGGTAGACGTATTCGAACATGAACTGCCGCAGATCCTCCATGGCCTCGGCGATCTCCGGGGTCTGGCGGATCTCGTCCCCGCCCTCGCTGGCGGCGATGACGTCGCAGGTCAGGGTGTTGATCCGCTGGGAATAGGTGAAGCCCAGCAGCTGCTTTAAGTAGAGGGGGATGTCCATGGGATAGATGATCTCCCCCCGGATGGCGTCGTCGATGTCGGCGTTGATGTAGGCGATCCGGTCGGCGTAGCGGAGAATCTGGCCCTCCAGGGTCTCCGCCCGGTCTTTGCCCGTGTGGCAGAGGATGCCCCGGCGCACCTCATAGGTCAGGTTGAGCCCGTCCCCCTCCTTCTCCAGCAGGTCCACCACCCGCAGGGACTGCTCGTTGTGGCGGAAGCCCCCGGGGAGCACCTGGTTGAGGATGCGCTCCCCGGCGTGACCGAAGGGGGTGTGGCCCAGATCGTGGCCCAGGGCGGCGGCCTCGGTCAGGTCCTCGTTGAGCCGCAGCCCCCGGGCGATGGTCCGGGCGATCCGGTCCACCTCCAGGGTGTGGGTCATCCGGGTGCGGTAGTGGTCCCCCTCGGGGCGGAGAAAGACCTGGGTCTTGTGCTTGAGCCGCCGGAAGGCCTTGGAGTGGACGATCCGGTCCACATCCCGCTGAAAGCAGGTGCGCAGCTCCTCCTGCTCCTCGGGCCGGGCCCGGCCCCTCGAGTCCGCCGACAGGCAGGCCCGCTCCGACAGGATCAGCCGCTCGTTCTCCTCCGTTCGCTCCCGGTGCAGCATGGCCACCGCCCCCCCTTCTGCTCTTGCATTATTAAACTACGATTTTGAACCGAAAAACCCTTCTTTTCTCTTCATCTTTTTGCGCTCCCTCTCTTTTTTCGGCGTACTGTCAAAAAAAGAGATTGACAAAACGCGGGTTTTATATTAGAATACCATTCGTATCTGCGAGATACACCGGTCTGGAGAGATGTCCGAGCGGTTTATGGAGCTGGTCTTGAAAACCAGTGACTCTGTCAAAGGAGCCGTGGGTTCGAATCCCACTCTCTCCGCCAATTTCTTTCCACACAATTCAATCACCTTGACAGGACCTCGGCATGGAGAAGTACTCAAGTGGCCGAAGAGGCGCCCCTGCTAAGGGCGTAGGGCGGGTGACCGTCGCGAGGGTTCAAATCCCTCCTTCTCCGCCAAATCCATCAATCCCGAAGCCATTACGGCTTCGGGATCGTTTTTTGTCCCAATCGTTCCAAAATCCC
>CAZAIF010000144.1:0-4596 GCA_964485125.1 uncultured Oscillospiraceae bacterium
GGCGCGCCGCAAAAGCGGCGCGCCGTAATCGTTTGGGTATGTCCCGAGTGAAATCAGGAGGTTGCCACCAGGCCGCCATCGGGATAGATGGTGGTAGCGGTGACCATGTCGGAGGCGGCGGAGGCCAGGAAGATGGCCGGGCCGACCACGTCGATCTCATAGCCGATACGCATGGCGGGCAGAGAGCCGGCGATGCCGTTACGGACGTTCTCATCCGCAGGCAGGATGCCGACCATCATCGGGGTGTAGGTGATGGTGGGGCCGATGGCGTTGACCTGGACGTTGGGACGCAGGTCGGCGGCGAAGGCCTTGGTCAGCATCTCGACAGCGCCCTTGGTGGTGTTGTAGGGCACGTTGCCGCCGCCGCCGTTGGCCACGGCGCGGATGCCGCGGACGGAGCTGAAGTTGATGATCTTGCCATAGCCCTTGTTGGTATTGGGCTGGCCGGCCTCGGGGGCGGTGTAGGTGTCGCCGTCGGCCAGGTTGTGATCCTTCATCCAGTTGCCGAAGTACTTGCAGGTCAGCATCAGGGAGGTGATGTTGGTGTGCATCATCTTCTCGAAGTACTCGGTGTCGATCTCATAGGACCACATCTTCTTGTTGATGCCCTGGGCGTTGACCAGGATGTCGCAGCCGCCCAGGCCCTCGGCGCCGGTGACAATCTCGACGCACTTCTTGACGAACTCCTCGTCGCCGGCGTCGCCGGCCAGATACATGACCTTGACGCCAGGGGCGGCCTTGGCCTGGATGCGCTCCACAGCGGCCTTCAGCTTCTCCTCGCTGCGGGAGGAGACGCACACGGAGCAGCCGTTGGCGGCATAGCCCTCGGCGATGGCCTCGCCGAAGCCGCCGGCGCCGCCGAAGATCATGGCCTTCTTGCCGGCGATATCAAACATCTTGGTCAGATCGCCAGAATACACTTTAGGCATAAGAAAAACTCCTTTACTAAAATTTTATTCAGTGCCGACCCTCACAGGGGGCAGGCAGATGAAACGAAATCAGGCCTGGGGGGGCAGCAGGCAGACCAGCATGTCGGTGACGGTGTCGCCGGTGTTGGTCACGCTCTTGGGACAGCCGCCGCAGCACTTGAAGCAGTCGCCGGCGTGGAGGACGGTCTCCTCGGTCTCGGTCTTCAGGGTCATCTCGCCCTTCAGGATGTAATAGATGGACTCCAGGGGGTTGGCGCCGTAGTCGCAGCCTCCGCCCGGCTCAAAATGGGTGATGCCCATGATCATCTTGGTGCCGTCCACGCCGTTGGGGCCGCCCTCGGGGTCAAACAGACGGGTGGGGGTGCAGTTGTTGTGGCCGGGCGCAGTGTAGGTGTAGACGCTGCTGCCCTCGGTGCCTTCGGCCCGCTGAATCAGATACTGTGCCATAAAAATGACTTCCTTTCCAAGAATCGTTGTTATGATGGAGAAGAAAATTTTCTTTCTCTCCATTAACCTCTGTATTCAGTTTAGCACACATTCGGGCCGGATGCAAGTGGCATCGGCACGTTTGGCGGCTGTGGCGTCGCAAAATTTTCGCCTCCCGGATGGAGAAAAACGGGGCGTATTTTTGTGTAAAATGACAACCCCGCCCCGGCCCGGGGCCGGCCGGGGCGGGGCGGGCTCACAGCAGGCAGATCAGGGCCCAGACCAGGCTGGCCGCCGCCGCCCCCAGGGCGCACCACCGGGCGGAGGGGGGCAGGCGGCGTTTCCTGTCCCCGGGGGCGCCGTTGCTGCGGCGGATATAGCCGGCGGCCACCCGCTCGGCCTCGGAGAGCACCTGGTCGGCGGTGACCCCGTCCCGGTGGAGCGCGTCCTCCCGGAGGAAAAACACCGCCTGCTCAAAAAATCTGGGGTCCGGGGCCCGGACCACGATGACCCGGCGGGAAATGCCCTTTACCATTGGCAACCACTTCCTTTCACCGGCAGTATGGCCCCATCCCAGGGAAAATATAACACCCCCCGCCCCGGAAACCCGGCGGGGCGCCCTGTTTTCACACCTGGTTGCCCTCCATCAGCAGCACGATGGCGGTGCGGTCGTCGGAGACCTCCTCCTGGTGGTCCAGCAGGGCGGCGGCCAGCTCCTTGGGACTGTCCCCCTGGAAGGCCCGCACCAGCTCCCGGGCCCAGTCGTCGCCGCTGCCGTCGGTGACCCCGTCGCTGACCAGCACCGCCAGATCCCCCGGCCCCAGCCGGAAGCGGCCCACGTCGGGCCCCGCCCCCTCCTGGAGCCCGGCGGGCAGGGTGGTGGAGGCCAGGCGGCTGACCACCCCGTCCCGGCGCAGGTAGGTGGGCCCCGCCCCCAGCTTGTACACCGTCCCCTCCCCGCTCCGCAGGTCCAGCCGGAGCAGGTCGATGGTGGTGAAGCTGCCGGTGGTCTCCCAGCGCAGGGCCAGGGCGCCGCTGACGGTGGCCAGGGCCACCTCGGGGCCGATGCCGGCGGTGAGGAACTGCTCCAGCAGCCGGTAGGCGAAGCGGCTGTCCCGGGCGGCCTCGGACCCGGAGCCCATGCCGTCGCAGAGGGCCACCCAGAGCACCCCGTCCTCGTCCTTGAACCAGCCCCCGGCGTCGCCGCTGACGCTCTGGCCCGGCCGGCGCAGGGCGGCCACCCCCGCCAGGGCGGACAGGGTGGCCCGGCCCATGGCGGGCACCGCCGGCTCCTCCAGGGCCAGGGCGCTCTCCCCCAGCAGCCGGGCGGTGTCCTGGTACTGGCGGCACAGGGCCCGCCGGGCCTGGCCCAGCTTGCGCCGGTAGCGCCGCCGGGTCTGCTCCCCGGCGTACTCCTGGTTGACGGCGTTGACCAGCTCGTTGAGCCGGGAGCACCGGGCGGCAAAGCCCACCGGGAAATCCCCCGGGTCGGCCCGGCCCCGCTTTTCCATCCCCTCCGCCGCCGGGCGCAGGGCCTTTTCGGTGGCGGCGCGCTCCCGCTTCCAGCAGGAGGTGCGGAACACGCACCCGGGGCACACCCGCTCCCCGGCCCGGCGGAACAGGGCCAGGCTGTCCCCCTGGTCCGTCCGCTCCGCCGCCCGGTCCAGGTCGGCGGAGAGCTGTTCCCCCAGGGCCCGGAAGGCGGTGCCCTGGCGGCGCAGCCGCCGCTGGACGGCCTCCACCCCGGCGGACACCCCCGCCGCCGGGGCCTCCCGGGCCCCATGGCGCGGACGGGCGGGCGGAGGGAAGGAAATTGCGGCGGCCGCCGCCGGACCGGAGGGGGCCAGCTCCCCTCCCTGGGGCGCCAGGGCGGCCAGCCGCTCCAGCCAGGACAGGGGGGACGCCAGATAGAGGCAGCAGCCCAGCACTCCGTCCCAGAAGGGCAGGAAGCTGCCCGAGGCGGCGTAGTCCCACAGGGTGACCGACAGCATCCCCGCCAGCAGGGCGGCCACCTGGAGGTGCCTGCCCCACCGGCCTCCGGCGGCCCCCAGCAGTCCGCCCAGGCCCAGGGCGGCGGCCCAGGCGGTGCCGCCCCCCGCCGCCAGATCCAGGCACAGACCCAGGGCCAGGGCGGCGGCGCCGCCGGCGAAGGCCCCGGCGTACCGGCCGCACCAGAGGACGGCGGCCACCGAGAGGATGCCCCCCAGGCTCAGGGAGAAGGGCAGGGGCACCGTCTGGAGGGAGATGGCCAGGGCCCCCAGGGTGAGCAGCCCGGCCAGCCGCCGCTGGGCCGGGGGCGCCCCCTCCCCCGCCTGCTCCCGCCCGGCGGCGCCGGTGAGGACGAAGAGCCGGGTGGACAGGGCCGCCAGCAGCAGCTCGGTGGCGAAGCAGACCACCCCCTCGGGCTGCCAGCCCGCCTCGGCTAAGTACACAAACCCGGTCAGCCCGGCCAGGAAGGCGGCGCACAGGGGCATGAACCACCGGGCGGCGTATAGCTTCAGGTCGTAAAAGGCGAAGGCGACGGCGTAGATCAGGATGGCGGTGGCCAGATAGCGGAAGGCGTCGGCCAGGTTCTGGGTGAGCAGATAGCCCAGGCAGGCCCCCAGCAGGGCGGAGAAGCCCCCCGCCCCGGCCCCGGCGGCGGCCACATAGCCCAGGGCGAAGGGGGACCACTCCCCCAGGATCTGGCCGGCGGCCAGCACGGCGGAGAGCAAAAACCGGGTGGCGCACTCTGAGGCCAGTGCCACCCAGGGCGCCCGGAGCACCAGCGCCCGGTCCTTTCCCCGGTCCAGCCGGGCGGGCGCGGACCTGCGGGGTGTTGTTTTCATAGGCTTGTCCCCCTTGGAGCAGAGATTTTCTCCCAGTATAGGAGACTTTCCCTGCGGAAGGGGTCGGGAAATAAACGGGACAGAAAGCGCCCCTTTTTTTGAAAAAAGCCGGAGGATTCTCCCCTCTTCACGACCCTTTGGCCCCTTTTCCTCCCTGTGCCCCCCGGGCCCGTGCCGTCCAGAGGAGGGACTGAGCGTCCCCTATGTCATCCTGAGGAGCGCGGCGACGAAGGATCTTCTCCCGGCGCCCCACGGACCGGAGATAAGACGCTTCGCCGCGCTCAGCACGACAGGCGGGGGCCAGGCGGGCGGCGCTCCCCGGGCGGACGGAGGCCAAACACCCCGGGCGGGCGCAAAAAGGGCACGCTGTCCTGCAGGACAGCGCGCCCTTTCACGGCGTTTCCATATATAGT
>CAZAIF010000145.1:0-2021 GCA_964485125.1 uncultured Oscillospiraceae bacterium
TAGCAAAATCTTAATGTTTTCTCCAGGGGCGGAAGAAAATATAGGGGAGAAATCGTTGTATAATGAGGAAAAGCCAACGCGAAGGAGTGAATACAATGGATGAGCGCATTCTGGTGGTGGACGACGAGCGGGAGATCGCAGACCTGGTGGCCCTCTACCTGCGCAACGAGAACTACCGCGTGCAGGTCTTTTACGCCGCCCGGGACGCCCTGGACTGGGTGGAGCAGGAGACGGTGGATCTGGCCATCCTGGATGTGATGCTGCCCGACATGAGCGGCTTTCAGCTGTGCAAACAGCTGCGGGAGAAGTACAACTTCCCCATCCTGATGCTCACCGCCAAGGTGGATGAGACGGACAAGATCACCGGCCTCACCCTGGGGGCCGACGACTATATCACCAAGCCCTTCCGGCCCCTGGAGCTGGTGGCCCGGGTCAAGGCCCAGCTGCGGCGGTACACCAAGTACAACCCGGCCCAGATTCCCCAGACTCTGGAGGAGGCGCTGGTGTGCCGGGATCTGGTGCTGGACCCGATCTCCCACGAGTGCCGGCTGGCCGGGCAGCCCCTCTCCCTGACCCCCACCGAATTTGCCCTGCTGCGCATCCTGCTGGAGCGCCGGGGGCGGGTGGTCAGCGCCGAGGAGCTGTTCCACGCCATCTGGGCCGACGAGTACTACTGTAAGAGCAGCAACACCATCTCGGTGCACATCCGCCACCTGCGGGAGAAGCTGGGGGACACGGCGGACCGGCCCAAGTATATCAAGACCGTCTGGGGAGTGGGGTATCAAATTGAACGGTAAGAGAGTCAACGCCCGGGAGTACCAGCCCCTGCTGAACAAGCTGTTCCTCCAGATCACCGCCCTGCTGCCGGGGGCGGTGGTGCTGGTGCTGGGGGTGCGGGTCGCCTTCCGGGGCCAGTTCGCCGACGGCATCGTCCGCGTCATCTGCCTGTTTGGCAATATGGACTGGGAGGAGGGGCGGCTCATCTACTGGACCTATATCCAGGAAAACCTGTTCTATATCCTGGGGGCAGTCATCGTCATCTTCTTCCTGATCCTGCTGCGGCTGGCCCTGATGCTGTTCACCCGCTACTTCGACCAGATCATCTCCGGGGTGGATCAGCTCGCCCAGGAGTCGGACCAGCCCATCCGCATGTGCCCGGAGCTGGAGTTTATGGCCGACAAGCTCACCGAGGTGCAGGCCAAGCTGCGCACCCGCACCCAGCAGGCCCAGGCCGCAGAGCAGCGGAAGAACGACCTGGTGGTCTATCTGGCCCACGACATCAAGACTCCCCTCACCAGCGTCATCGGCTACCTCAGCCTGCTCAACGATGACCGGGGGCTGTCCCGGGACCAGCGGCAGCGCTATCTCCGCATCGCCCTGGAGAAGGCGGGGCGGCTGGAAACCCTGATCAACGAGTTCTTTGAGATCACCCGGTACCGCTTCCAGTCGGTGCCCCTGCAGCTGGAGGAGGTGGACCTGTGCTACATGATGGTGCAGATCTCCGACGAGCTCTACCCCAAGCTGAAGGAGCGGGGCAAGACCATGGAGCTGGACGTGCCAGAGGATCTGCACATCCGGGCCGACTCCGACAAGATGGCCCGGGTGTTCAACAACATCCTGCGCAATGCCATCGCCTACAGCGATCCCTCCGCCCCCATCCGGGTCAGCGCCCGGGGGGAGCCGGGGCGGGTGGTCATCCGCTTTGCCAACCGGGGCGGCATCCCCCGGGAGCGGCTGGAGGACATATTTGTAAAATTCTACCGGCTGGACGCCGCCCGCAGCTCCGCCACCGGCGGGGCCGGGCTGGGGCTGGCCATCGCCCGGGACATCGTCCGCCTCCACGGGGGCGAGGTGACCGCCCAGAGCGACGGGGAGAACACCGTCTTCACCGTGGTGCTCCCCCAGCCCCAGGCCCAACCTCAGCCCCAGCAACGGCCCCGGCAGAAAAAAGGAGGATCTTCCCGTGGAGCGACCTGACAACTACATCCCCCGCCGGGCCCGGCGGGGCAAACGGCGTCATT
>CAZAIF010000145.1:2121-4570 GCA_964485125.1 uncultured Oscillospiraceae bacterium
CCTGCGCTGGGGGCTGCCCCTCTGGCTGGACTATGTCACCCCGGAGGCGGGCGCCTCCGGCGGGCAGGAGGTGGACGGGACACCGCGGGGGTCTACCCCATCGTGGCCTCGGGCTACCGCACGCCGGAGAAGCAGCAGAGCCTGATGGATGAGAAGATCGGCGAGCTGGTGAACGAGGGCTATTCCCAGACCGATGCGGAGCAGGAGGCCCTGAAATGGGTTAACCGGGTGGGCTACAGCGAGCACCAGAGCGGCCTGGCGGTGGACATCAACGCCGACGGCATCCACTCCGCCGGCTACGAGGTCTATGACTGGCTGGCCCAAAACGCCTGGCGCTACGGCTTCATCCTCCGCTGCCCCGAGGACAAGACCGCTGTCACCGGCACCGGCTATGAGCCTTGGCACTACCGCTATGTGGGCGTCGAAAACGCCCAGGCCATCACCGAGTCCGGGCTGTGCCTGGAGGAATACCTGGGGGCGGCGTAAAATCCAAACGCACAAAAAGACCCCGGAGGCCGTTTGACCGGTCTCCGGGGTCTTGTCTTGGGTTGGAGCTTGGGGTGGACTGGGGCCGGGGCTCACTGGCCGTCGGCGCCGTCAGTGGGTCCGTCCTCCTCCCCGGCGGGGACCTCCTCAGCGGGGGTCTCCTCAACGGGGGCGGCTGTGACCTCGCTGACGGTCTCCTGCACGTCGGCCATCACCTCGTCCACGGTGGGCTCCTCCGCGGCGGCCTCTTCCTGGGCGGGGGTCTCCTCCTCCACGCCCACGTCGATGACCACCTCCTCGGCAGCCCGCAGCTCTTCCAGGGCCGCGTTGTTGGCGGCGATGGCGGACAGAGCGGCGTCCACCCGGGCGAACAGGGGAGCCATGGCCTCGTCGGGGGCGGCCTTGTGGGCGGCATAGCAGGCCTTGCCCAGGGCCAGATAGGCCTTGCGCAGGGCGTCCTGCTGGGCCATGTTGTCGGTCTTGAGCCGGGTGATGGCGGCCATCTTCTTGGTCTGGGCCACGCCGGCCTGGGCGATGGTGCCCACCTTCTCCTTGATGACATCCAGATCGATGTTCACGTTGATGTTCATATGTGTTCCTCCTAAGCGGTGCCCCGCAGGGCGAATTGGTGTTTCTTCTTGCCCCTATTTTATGCGAAGCGAACCGTTCCTGCAAGGGGGTTTCGTCGGATTTCACAGTTCATTCAAGGATTTTAAATCTGATTTTAAGGAAACCGGCGGGCTCCGCTGGGGGAGCCCGCCGGTAAGAAACGGGGATCTCAGAACAGGCCGGTGATCCTGCCGTTCTCGTCGATGTCGATCCGCTCGGCGGCGGGGGATTTGGGCAGGCCGGGCATGGTCATGATGTCCCCGGTCTGGACCACGATGAAGCCGGCCCCGGCGGACACCTTCACCTTGCTCACCGAGACGGTGAAGCCCTCGGGGCGGCCCAGCTTGGAGGGGTCGTCGGAGAGGGAGTACTGGGTCTTGGCCATGCAGATGGGCAGGCCGCCGTAGCCCAGCCTTTCCAGGGCGGCGATGGACTGCTCCGCAGCCTTGGAATAGGTCACGCCGCTGCCGCCGTAGATCTTGGTGACGATGTCGGCGATCTTCACCTTGATGGGCTTATCCAGCTCATAGGCGAAGCGGAACTGGTGGGGCTGCTCACACAGCCGGAGCACCTCCTCGGCCAGCTCCAGTCCGCCCTCGCCCCCCTTGGCCCAGACCTCGCTCATGGCCACGTTGACCCCCAGCTGGGCGCACTTGGCGCGGATCAGCTCCAGCTCCGCGTCGGTGTCCTGGGTGAAGCGGTTGATGGCCACCACGCAGGGCAGGC
The DNA here is from genome assembly GCA_964485125.1 of uncultured Oscillospiraceae bacterium. Lineage (GTDB taxonomy): Bacteria > Bacillota > Clostridia > Oscillospirales > Oscillospiraceae > UMGS1766. Next base: position 3,943 of record CAZAIF010000145.1, read on the forward strand.
CGAAGACCTGGGTGATATTCTCCGCGTGCTTGAGCAGGTTGGGCAGCCCCCGCTCCAGGGCCTCCAGGTTCTCCTGGCCCAGCTCCCCCTTGGGCACCCCGCCGTTGTACTTCAGTGCCTTGACCGTGGCCACGATGACCACCGCAGAGGGGTCCAGCCCGGCGGTGCGGCACTTGATGTCCAGGAACTTCTCCGCCCCCAGGTCGGCGCCGAAGCCCGCCTCGGTGACCACATAGTCCGCCAGTTTCAGGGCGGTGTCGGTGGCGGAGACCGAGTTGCAGCCGTGGGCGATGTTGGCGAAGGGGCCGCCGTGGACGATGGCCGGGTTGTGCTCCAGGGTCTGGACCAGGTTGGGCTTGATGGCGTCCTTGAGCAGGGCGGCCATGGCCCCCTCGGCCTTCAGGTCGTGGGCGGTGACCGGCTCCCCCTTCCGGTTGTAGGCCACGATGATCCGGGCCAGCCGGGCCTTCAGGTCGGTCAGGCCCTCCGCCAGGCAGAGCACCGCCATGATCTCGCTGGCCACGGTGATGTCAAAGCCGTCCTCCCGGGGCACCCCCTGCATCCGGCCACCCAGGCCGTCCACGATATTGCGCAGCTGGCGGTCGTTCATGTCCACGCAGCGCTTCCA
>CAZAIF010000146.1:0-4501 GCA_964485125.1 uncultured Oscillospiraceae bacterium
GCCGTCGGCGTTGGGGAGCAGCAGGAAGCCCAGCTGTTCATCCACAAAGTACAGGTCCGCGTTGGCCCCGATGGCGCCGGAGAAGGGGTCCGCATTGCACACCTGCCAGCTCTGGCCGCCGTCTTGGGTGCGGTTGAGCTGATAGAACCGGCTGCCCAGCGCCGCGTCCACCACCTCCAGCTGCCACCCCATCGACTGGGTCAGGAAGAATTCCGGGTCGCCCTGCCGGTTGAGATAACTGACGCCGGTCTGCCGCTCCGGCTCCTCCTCCTGGAACCCCAGGGTCAGGGGCTCCCAGGCGCAGAAATAGCGCTTGGGGGCCTCCGCCCCCACGGCGTCGGACTTGCCGGAGATGTAGAGGGAGACTTCAAAGCCCTCCACCCCCTGGCTCGTGACCGTCTGGCCGCCCTGTTCGTCCACCAGGATCAAATGCTCCGACCCGGCAGAAAAGCTGCGGCTGCCGTAGTAGAGCAGCCGGTAGCTCTCCCCCTGCCAGTCGGACACCTCCTGCTTCAGATCCAGCTTGCTCATCAGGGCAAGCATCGGCTCCAGCCGGGTCTCCTCCGCAAAGTCCGCGCTCACCGTGCCGTCCAGCCAGGCGGTGACATGGGCGGAGGCGGCGCTGTTGTAGTCCAGCAGATAGCTTCTGGTCTCCCCCCGGTCGTCCGCCCCGTAGAGCAGGGCGTACAGGCCGGTGAGGGTACCGGAGGGGTCAAAGCTCACCTGCACCGAGCTGGCCACATACAGCTCCTCGGGCATGTCCAGCGCCTCCTCCAGCTCCTGAAAGATGGCGTCCAGTCCGTCGGTATAAAGATTGTCCCGCTCCAGATAGACCGTCTCCACGTGGGTGCGCTCATAGAGCCAGCGGCCCAGCCGGCTGGCGGCGTCCCCGGCGTCCCGGGCCAGGCTGACCCCGCCCCATCCCGCCATCAGCCCCAGGGCCAGCACCTCCGCCGCCAGTACCGCCCGCCAGATCCCCCGGCGGGCGGCGCTCTCCAGCAGGTCCCGCCGGAGGACGGCGAACAGGATCACCCAGACCAGCACCCAGCCGGCGCAGCCCAATCCCCAGATCAGGCCGGGCCGGACATGGGCGGACAGGCTGCCAAAGCCGCAGGCCTGGAGCAGGAGATATAGCCCCATGCCCCCGGCGGCCAGCCAGAGAGGGTTGCAGAGTACGGTGAAGAAGACCAGCGCCCCGGAGGGTTTGCTCCGCTTTCGCTTCACGTTCACGGTCTCACCCTCCCTCACAGCCCCGCCGCCTGCTGGATGGCCCGGGCAGTCTGCTCGATGGTGTAGCAGGAGGCGTCCACGGTGACGTCGGTCACCCGGGCGTAGATGGGGGTGCGGTAGTCGTAGAGGTCCCGGAGGGTCTGGCCCGGGGCCAAGGTGATGCCCCGGGTGGCCAGGTTGGGGATCCGGCGGGCGATCTCCTCATAGGGATGGCTCAGGTAGACCAGCCGCCCCAGGGCCCGCAGGGCCTGGAGCCCCCGGGGGTTGAGCACCGCCGAGCCGCCGGTGGCGATGACGGTGCGGGCGCACTTCAGGCTCTCCACCGCGTCTGCCTCCCGCTCCAGGAAGCCCTCGTTGCCCTCGGACTCGATGATCTCCTGGAGCCGCCGGCCGTTCTGCCGCTGGATGACCAGGTCCACGTCCACGAAATCCCAGCCCAAGATCTTGGCCAGCACCACCCCCACGGTGCTCTTGCCGCAGCCCGGCATACCGATGAGCACCAGGTTGTCCCCCTGGACCAGCTCGAAGCGGTGGGCCTGGGGGGCGTCGGGGTACTTCGCCCGGTCCACCTCGCTGAGGAACATGTCATAGGGCCGGGCGTAGACCTCCCCGTCCCCGTAGAGCTGCCGGTAGATCACCAGCTTCTCCCCGGTCTCGCTGTGGGTGGCGGTAAACAGCACCTGATAGAGCTTATTTTTAAAGTGGCGGTAGGTGCCGCCGATCTGGAGTTCACGCATATAAAAGCCTCTTTTCCCTTTGGAATACCCCTAAAAAATACCACAGCGGGACCAAGAGCACAACCCCTTCCCACGCAGGGGATACGCGCCTCCCCCTTTACACCGGCGGCCCGGGGCGGTATAATCTGATCTGACCACAACAGATTTTGATAAACTGTAATTTTAAATCAGGTCAGAAGGAGGGCGACGCCGCATGCTGACCTATACCCTCTCCCGACGGGACGGGCACAGCCTCTATGAGGACCTGTACCGCCACATCCGGGAGGACATCCTCTCCGGCCGGCTGGCCGCCGGGGAAAAGCTGCCCAGCAAACGGGAGCTGGCCCGGCATCTGAGCGTCAGCGTGGTCACAGTGGAGACCGCCTACGCCCAGCTGGTGGCCGAGGGCTACCTCTACACCCTGCCCAAGCGGGGCTTCTTCGTGGAGAAGCTGGAGCCCACCCGGCCCCGGCCTCCGCTCCGCCCCGTCCCCGCCCCTCCCCCGCCGGAGGCGGAGGAGGGGTGGTTTGCCGACCTGGTGACCAACCACATCCCGGCGGAGAACTTCCCCTTCTCCACCTGGGCCAAGCTGCTGCGGGAGGTGCTCAGCCAGGCGGGGGAGGAGCTGATGCGCGCCCCCTCCGCCCAGGGCCGCCGGGAGCTGCAGGAGGCCATCGCCGGCCATCTCTACCGCTTCCGGGGGATGCCGGTGGAGCCGGATCAGATCGTCGTAGGCGCGGGCACCGAATACCTCTACGGCCTGCTGGTCCAGCTGCTGGGCCGGGACAAGGTCTACGGGGTGGAGGAGCCGGGGTATCAGAAGCCCTTCCTGATCTACCGGAGCAGCGGGGCCAGGGCGGTCCCCGTCCCCATGGACTCCGCCGGGGTGGGGGTGGAGGCGCTGGAGGCCCGGGGGGTGGATGTGCTCCACATCTCCCCCTCCCACCACTTCCCCACCGGCATCGTCATGCCGGTGAGCCGCCGCTATGAGCTGCTGGGCTGGTGCGCCCGCCGGGAGGGGCGGTACATCCTGGAGGACGACTACGACTGCGAATTCCGCACCGGCGGCAAGCCCATCCCCACCCTCCAGAGCATCGACGCCTCCGACCGGGTCATCTACATCAACACCTTTTCCAAGACCCTGGCCTCCACCATGCGCATCAGCTATATGGTGCTCCCCCGCCCCCTGGCGGAGCGGTTCCGGGACAGGCTGGGCTTTTACGCCTGCACCGTGTCCTCCTTTGAGCAGCTGGCCCTGGCCAGGTTCCTCCGGGAGAGCTATTTTGAAAAGCACCTCAGCCGGATGCGCAACCGCTACCGGGCCCAGAAGGACCTCATCCTCCAGCGGCTCCGGGAGAGCCCCATCGCCCCCCATATCGCCATCCACATGGCAAACGAGGGGCTCCACTTCCTGCTGGAGGTCCGGGGGGAGCTGGAGGACAGCGACCTGATCCAAAGCGCCCGGGCGCGGGGGGTGCGTCTGTCCTGCCTGTCCCAGTACTACCGGGAGGGGCGTCCGGCGGGCCATGTGATCGTGGTCAACTACGCCGGGCTGCCCTCAGCGCGCACCGGGGAGGCGGCCCAGCGGCTGATTGAGAGCATCCAGGCTGCCCTCTCGGCGTAAAGGATCTGTCCTGCCGCCCAGCGAAGTGATCCTGTCATGCTGAGCCCCAAGGGGCGACGCATCTTTTTTCCACCCGGACAAATACCGGGGCAATATCCTTCGCTGCCGCTCAGGAGGACAAAAGAGGGGCTGCTGCTGCATTTGCAACAGCCCCTCTTGATTGGTGTGGCGGTACTCGTCCCGGATCTTGTGGTAGATGTACTCCCGCTGCTCCGGAGTGGGCAGCAGCTGCTTGAGGGCGTCGGCCATGGCTTTCTTCGTGAGATTGGTCATGTGGGGATACCTCTTTCTCTCCGGAGAAAACGGCTGTCCGCTCCGCCGGACAGCGGAGCACAGGCCATACGCTTCGGGCGTGGGAAATATCCGATTTATAAAATAGGATATAGGGGCAAGCGCAGGCCCGCTGCGTCCAAACGGGCACGGCGGGCGGTGGAACGCCAAATATCAGCGCCGGATATGATCCAGGAAATCCTGGAGGGTGAAGCGGTCCACATAGTCGCTGATGGCCCGCTCCATCCCCTTCCAGAACCAAAGGGTGTCGCAGGTGTCGCAGCGCTCGCACTGGTTGATCTCGCTCTGAAGGCAGGTGATGGGGGCCAGGCTGCCCTCCGCCGCACGGAGCACGTCGCCGATGCAGTAGTCCTTGGGGGGCCGGGTGAGCATATACCCCCCCTGGACGCCCCGGATGCTCTTGAGGAGATCCGCCCGGTTCAGCTTCAGCACAATCTGTTCCAGATATTTCACGCTGATGTCCTGACGGCTGGAGATCTCCTTGAGGGAGACCACGGCGCCCTCTCCCTGCTGGGCGATGTCCAGCAGCAGCCGCAGGGCATAGCGGCCCTTAGTAGAAATTTTCATATGATCAACTCCGTGGGTCTATTTTAACCGGCCCGGGCAAAAAAAGCAACAAGAAAACAACCGGCCGCCCTAG
>CAZAIF010000147.1:0-4477 GCA_964485125.1 uncultured Oscillospiraceae bacterium
GGGGGTTACCGCAGGAAGCCCTCCAGGATCTTCTCCTCCGCCTCCTCGGCGGTGAAGCCCAGGGTCTGGAGCTTCAGGATCTGGTCGCCGGCGATCTTGCCGATGGCGGCCTCATGGATCAGGCTGGCGTCCACATGGTTGGCGGTGATGGCGGGGATGGACTGGACCTTGCCGTTGCCCATGATGATGGAGTCGCACTGGACGTGGCCGAAGCAGAGGTCGTTGCCCTCCACATTGGGGTGGAACACCTGGCGGGAGTTCCCCTTGGCCACGCTGCGGGAGATGACCCGGGCCTTGGTGTCGTGGCCGTTCAGGATGATGTCCACGTCGGAGTCGGCGGTCTGATCCCCGTGGGTCATCAGCTTCTCGGTGATCATCACCTCGCTGCCCGCCCCCTCGGCCACCACCTTGGTGTAGCGCTTGGTGGAGTCCACGCCGCCGATCTGGCTGGTGTCCATGACGATGGTGGCCCCCTCCTGGAGGTAGACCACGGTCTGGGGGTTCAGAATGCGGCCGCCGGTGCCGTCCCCGGCGCCGTAGTGCACCTCTACATAGGAGACCCGGGAGTTCTTGCCGATGTAGAAGGTGTGGATGCCGTTGTGCTTGGAGTCCTCGCAGCCGCAGTTGTGGATGCCGCAGCCGGCGATAATGGTGACGTCGCAGTTCTCGCCAATGAAGAAGTCGTTGTAGACCAGATCCTCGATGCCGCTCTTGGTGATGACCACCGGGATAAAGGTCTTTTCATTGACAGTGCCGTCGGCGATGTGGATGTCGATGCCGGGCTTATCCGTCTTGGCGGTGATCTTGATGTGGTCGGAGGACTTGCGCTCCTCCCCCTTGCCGTCCAGCCGGAAGTTATAGGCCCCGTCGGGGGTGCTCTTCAAACCGGCGATCTTCTCCAGCATGGCGGTGACCACCGGGCTGTAATGCTCGCTCATAGATTCCAACCTCCTTTACATGCAGGTGGTGCAGCTGCCGTCGCCCTGGCTGGCGGCGGCGATCTGCTCCAGCAGCTCGTCGGCGGAGCCGTGGCCGGCCACGGTGCCGCCGGAGATCAGCACCACCTCGTCGGCCAGCCGGATGATCCGCTCCTGGTGGGAGATGATGATCATGGAGGCCTGGTGCCGGCGGTGGATGGCCTGGAAGGTCTCGGTCAGCCGGCCGAAGCTCCACAGGTCGATGCCCGCCTCGGGCTCGTCAAAGATCATCAGGGCGGCGTTGCGGGCCAGGATGGTGGCGATCTCAATGCGCTTGAGCTCGCCGCCGGAGAGGCTGGCATCCACGTCCCGGTCCACATACTCCTGGCTGCACAGGCCCACCTGGGCCAGGTAGTGGCAGGAGTCCTCCCGGGTAAGCTTCTTCCCCGCGGCGCACTCCAGCAGGTCGGAGACCTTCATCCCCTTGAAGCGGGCGGGCTGCTGAAAGCCGTAGCTGATGCCCAGCCGGGCCCGCTCGGTGACCCCCAGGTCCTGCACCTGCCGGCCGTTGAAGGTGATGGTGCCCGAGGTGGCCTGCTCCAGGCCCATGATGACCCGGGCCAGGGTGGACTTGCCGCTGCCGTTGGGGCCGGTGATGACCACCAGCTTGCCGTCAGGCACCGTGAGATTGATGTGGTTCAGAATATCGATCTGCTTCCCGTCCCCGGGGACGGAGAAACATAGGTCACGAAGTTCCAGCATACTATTAATTTCACTGCCTTTTTCTATTTGTATTTCACCGGCGGGCCGGTAGAAACCTGCCGTCCGCTCTATTATATCCAATCTTTTCAGCCAGCGCAAGAGAAAATCCTAAAGAAATAGTCGGAAATAGCAGAATCCCGAAACACCGGGCGGCTGGCCGCCCGGTGTTCCCGTCAATCCTCCCTTTGAAAACATGGAAAAGCAAATTCTGAGCGCAAAAGAGAATGAAACCGCGCCCCCAAGCCTCAAGCCCCAGGCCGCTCCTCTGCGGCGCGCTTTTACGGAATTCCGAATCAGCAAAAATCTGTAAGGAGATGATCCGGTATGACGGAACGAGATTGCGGCAGGGAGATCGACGCCCTGATGGAACAGATGGAACAGCTTCAGAGCGCGACCGCCGCGCAGCTGGAGGCGCTGAGGACCGCGGTGATGGAGTCACTTCCCAACAAGCCGTCCACAGAGCCGCTGGAGCAGGTCCAGATCATGAAGGAGATGCACCCCGACAGCCGCCTCAGCGGGATGATGGAGGAGCTGTGCCATCAGACCGAGGAGATGGGCGTGCACGGACTTGTGACCTATCTGGGGGTGTACCAGTCCGGCGGGCGGCAGTCCAACTGGATCCGCAATGCCGTTCCCGCAGATGAACTGCTCTCCCTCATCGAGAGCGGTGTGGCCGGCAAGGTGTTGGCCTGTATCGGGAATGCCAACCGCCTTGCCATAAAGTGCAAGGCATCATCATGCTGCTGGCGGGCATCAGCGATATGGTGGACGAGACTTACACCCAGGGGGCCTGGGAGGCCCCCGAGGAGCGCTGAAAGTGGAGCGCTAAAAGGGGAGGCTCACAGCGTGGCCGCCATGACCGCCTTGATGGTGTGCATCCGGTTCTCCGCCTCGTCAAAGACGATGGAGCGGGGGGATTCAAAGACCTCGTCGGTGACCTCCATGGCCTCCCGGCCAAAGCGGCGGCCCATCTCGTCGCCGATGGTGGTGTTGCGGTCGTGGAAGGCGGGCAGGCAGTGCATGAACACGCACTCCGGCGCCCCCTGGGCCATGATCTGCGCCGTGACCTGATAGGGCCCCAGCTCCCGGATGCGTTCCTCCCAGACCTCCACCGGCTCGCCCATGGACACCCACACGTCGGTGTAGATCACGTCGGCCCCCCGGGCCCCCTCCATGGGGTCGTCGGTGAAGCGGATGGCGGCCCCGGTCTGGGCGGCGATGGCCTGGCATTCGGCCACCAGCGCCGGGTCGGGCTGATACTTGGCGGGGCAGCAGCCGGTGAAGTGCATGCCCATCTTGGCGCAGCCCACCATCAGGGAGTTGCCCATGTTGTACCGGGCGTCCCCCATATAGGTCAGGCGGATGTCCTTCAGGCGGCCGAACTTCTCCCGGATGGTCAGAAAATCGGCCAGAATCTGGGTGGGGTGGAACTGGTTGGTCAGGCCGTTCCACACCGGCACCCCGGCATAGCGGGCCAGCTCCTCCACGATGCGCTGGTCGAAGCCCCGGTACTCGATGCCGTCGTACATCCGGCCCAGCACCCGGGCGGTGTCGGCGATGGACTCCTTCTTGCCCATCTGGGAGCCGGAGGGTCCCAGATAGGTCACGTGCATCCCCAGGTCGTGGCCCGCCACCTCAAAGGCGCAGCGGGTGCGGGTGGAGTCCTTCTCAAACAACAGCACGATGTTCTTGCCCCGCAGGGTGTCGTGGGCGACGCCCGCCTTCTTCTCGGCCTTCAGCCGGGCGGCTAACTCCAGCAGATAGCCGATCTCCTCCGGGGTGTAGTCCAGCAGCTTCAGAAAATTTCTGCCCTTCAGATCCATATGGGTTCCTCCCTTTCCGCGGCAGGGCCGCGGCACATGACAATTCATAGTGATAAAGCTAATTCAGCATACCATTTTCTGCTCCAAAGCGCAACCCCAACGGGTTTGACTTTTCCCCCGCCGGCTGATAAAATCAGGGCCATAGCGCTATCACACCGTGGGCCGGATCACCCACCGCCGGGCAGCCCCACACGAGAAAAAGGAGCCTGAACTATGCTGCAAGCCATTCTGTTCGACCTGGACGGCACCCTGCTTCCCATGGACAACGACCACTTCACCCAGGTCTACTTCCAGCACCTGGCCGCCACCGCCGCTCAGTGGGGCTACACCGACGCCCAGCTTCTGGTCAAGGCGGTCTGGGCCGGGGTGGAGGCCATGGTGAAAAACCAGGGGGAGCGCTCCAACTACGACGCCTTCTGGACCACCTGCGCCGCCGTCATGGGGGAGAGCGTTTTAAAAGACATCCCCAAATTCTCCACCTTCTACGACAACCAATTCCACCAGGCCCGCGCCGCCACCTCCCCCGCCCCGCTGGCCCGCCAGGCCGTCCAGCTGGCCCGGGAGAAGGCGGAAAAGGTCATCCTGGCCACCAACCCCATCTTCCCCGCCAACGCCGACGCCACCCGGCTGAGCTGGATCGGCCTCAAAATGGAGGACTTCGACTGGGTGACCGACTACGCCAACTCCCGTTACTGCAAGCCCAACCCGGCCTACTACCGGGACCTGCTGGAGCAATTCCACCTGGACCCGGCCCGGTGCCTGATGATCGGCAACGACGTGCAGGAGGACGTGGAGGCCGCCGCCGCCGCAGGCATCCCCGCCTGGCTGCTCACCGACAACCCCATCAACCGGAAGGGCTGCCCCATCACCTGCCCCGGCGGGAGCTATACGGAGATGGTGGAGTACCTGCGCGCCCTCTGAATTGGAAATGCCCGGACGCCTGTCCGGGCATTTTGCTCGGGCAACAGATTGTTG
>CAZAIF010000148.1:0-4429 GCA_964485125.1 uncultured Oscillospiraceae bacterium
AGATGTCCGCAGCGGTCTCCCGGGGCGGACCTGTTTGGCCTGGCGCCACAGGGCACGGGGCCCTGGCGGGCCGCCGCGGCGGATGCGACGTAAGGCGCGGAACTGCCTGTTCAGACCAGTCCCCCCAGCAGTCCGGCCAGGGGCAGGTAGGCGACGGGCAGGAAAAGGGCCGGGAGCATGTCCCCCACCGGGATATGCCTGTCCGGGAAGAGCATGTTGCAGCCGATGCCCACCAGGACGGTCCCCCCCACGGCGGACATCTCCAGCACCATGGCGTCGGTGAGCAGCGGCCCCACCAGACCCGCCAGCAGTGTGAGCCCACCCTGATAGAGCAGCATGGGGACCACTGAGAAGGCCACCCCGACGCCGGTGGTGGCGGCCAGGGAGATGCTGCTCACCCCGTCCAGCACCCCCTTGGAGACCAGAATGGAGTAATTCCGGTTGATGCCCGCCTCCAGCGCCCCCATGACCGACATGGAGCCCACGCAGTAGAGCAGGGCGGCGGCCACAAAGCCCTGGGTGAATTTGGAGGCGTCCCCCTGTTTGACCACCTTGCGCTTGATCCACTCCCCCAGCCTGTCCAGCCGCTGCTCGATGCGCAGGGCCGTCCCCAGACAGGTGCCCGCCACCATGCAGAGGATGACGCACAGGGTATGCTCGGTCTGGACGGCGGAGGCGATGCCGATGCCGATCACGCACAGGGCCATGGCGGAGTGCATGGCGGAGACAAAGCGGGCGCCGATCCGGTTTTTTAGCAGCAGGCCGACGGCGCTGCCCGCCAGCACCAGGATACAGTTGATGTAAGTGGCAATCATAGGGGGATCTCCTTTTCTCTCTTCCGGTCGGTACTCAGCCGATCAGGGCGATGCCCAGGGAAACCAGGGGCAGCGTCACCAGGCAGGCCAGGGTGGTCATCATCACGGCGCAGACCGCGTAATCCCCCTCGGAGCCGTTCTGCTTGGCCAGCATGGCCACCAGGTTGATGGCGGGCAGGCCGGCCAGGAAGGACAGGGTGCCGGCCATGTCCGCCGCCACCCCGATCCCCCGCTGGACGGCGTAGAAGGCCAGGGGCAGGGCGACCATCTTCAGCAGGATCTCCCCGTAGAGCTCCCAGCATTTGAGCACCGGGCGCACATCGGTCATGGACAGCATGCCGCCGATGTAGAGCAGGGACAGGGGCATACTGGCCGACCCCAGCCGGTTCAGCGTGGCGGAGAGCACATAGGGCAGCCGCACCTCCAGCAGCACCAGCACTGTGGCCGCCGCAATAGCGATCAGGGCGGGACTGAGCAGGTTCTTCAGCCCGGCGGGTGAAAAGCGCCGCCCCTCCCGCCGCTTCCCCGCCGGCCGGGTCAGGGAGACGCCGTAGGTCCAGAACAGAAGCTGGTCCAGGATGGTGAACAGCGAGATGTAGAGCAGCGCCGTATCCGGGTAGAGCTCCACCACCAGCGGGATGCCCATAAAGCCCACGTTGCCGAATATCCCGATGGCCCGGAACACCCGGTTCCGGTTGCCCGACAGCCGGAATACCCGCCCCAGGGCCAGGGAGAGCAGAAACAGCAGCAGATACAGGGCGATGGCCAGGGGGATCACCATCAGGCTGGCGGCCAGGCCGGCCCGGGTAGCCCCCTCGGCGGTGTTGATGAAGATATAGGCGGGCAGGGCCATGCGCATGATGACCTTGGACACGCTGCCCAGGGAGTGCTCATCCAGGATCTTGGTCTTGACCGCCGCCACCCCCAGGGCGATCAGGATCAAAAAGATGCCGATCTGGGTCAGCACAGTAAAAAATTGATCCATAATTTCTCCTCTCCTCCCTGGAGGACAACCTGCCGGGGTCTCTCAAGATAGAAGGAATGATCCCCGGCGCCCCCGCCGGAGATCATCCCGCATCACAGACATGATGAATCTATGATACCGTCTCGTTTTTCGATTGTCAAGCGCTTTAAATGGAAAAAGTGCCCGCATAGCCGCAGATCCCGGGCCATACAATGGGAGTATCCCGTCTCTGTCTCTTTTGGGGGTGATCCCGTTGTCAAACCGGCCTTCCCTTGTCCGCTCCACCCTGATGCTCACCGGCGTGGGGCTGGTGAGCCAGGTGTTCGGCTTCCTCTACCGCATCGCCATGGCCAGGCTGGTGGGGGCCCAGGTGCTGGGGCTCTACCAGCTCATCATGCCCGCCTATTCGGTGGCCCAGTCCATCTGCATCTCCGGGCTGGCGGTGGCGGCGTCGCTGCTCTCCTCGGAGTTCCACGCCCGGAACAACGAGGCCGCCCTGGGCCAGCTCATGTCCACCGGCCTGCGGGGGCTGGTGGGGCTGTGGCTGCCGGTGGCCCTGACGATGCTGTTCCAGTCGGAGTTCATCGCCACCCGGCTGCTGGGGGACGGCCGGACCCGGCTGGGGCTGGTGCTGCTGCTGCCGGTGCTGCTGCTCACCGGGGTGGAAAACCTGCAGAAGCAGCAGTTTTACGGCATCGGCGCCATGCGCCTGCCCGCCGGGGTGGAGCTGGGGGAGCAGGTGATCCGCTCCCTGGTCATCATCCTGCTGCTGGCCCTGCTGGCCCCGGAGGAGGAGTCCCTCTCCGTGGCCCTGATCGTGGCGGGGCTGCTGGTCAGCGAGGTGTTCTCCTCCGCCGCCCTGACCTGGGGGCGGCTGGGCCGGCGCTCCAGACAGAAGCAGCTCCCCGGGAAGCGGGTGGAGCCAGCCTGGCTGCGGCGGCGGATGGCAGGGATCGCGGTGCCGGTCAGCCTCACCGCCCTGGCGGGCAACCTGATGGGGGCGGCCACCTCGGTTCTCATCCCCCAGCTGCTGGTCCTCCACGGGCTGGAGGCGGGGGAGGCCATGGAAGCCTTCGGCATCCTGCTGGGGATGACCATCCCCCTGCTGATGTTCCCCACCGCCTTCATCAACGCCCTCTCCCTGGCCCTGCTGCCCCGGCTGACCGGAGAGCGGGAGCTGGGCCATATGGGGGACTTCCGCCGCACCGGGGAGAAGGCCATGCTGTCGGTGTCCTATGTGGTGCTCCCCCTGATCGCCCTGATCGCCGCCCTGGGGCCCCAGCTGGGCCAGCTCCTCTTCGGGGAGGTGCGGGCCGGCAATTACATCCTCCCCCTGGCCATGGGGGTGGGGGCCGGGTGCTATCACGCCGTGCTGGGGTGCATGCTCAACGCCCTGGGCAAACAGAACCAGAATGCCGCCATCTCCCTGTTCTGCGGGGCGCTGGAGCTGCTGCTCACGGTGGCGCTGACCCCGAAGCTGGGGCTGGGGGGCTTTGTGGCCAGCTTTGTGGCGGCGGATCTGCTGGCGGTGGCCCTGTGCCTGTGGGTGGCCCGGCGGGGCGCCGGGGTGTACCCCGGCCTCTTCCGCTGCTTTGCCGCCCCGGCCCTCTCCGCCCTGCTGGCGGGGCTGCTGGCCCGCCTGGGCTGCCGGCTCAGCCTGGACGCCGGGGGCGCGCTGGGCTGGTCGGCGCTGGTCTGGGGCTTCGTCGGGCTGGCGGTCTACCTGGGGGCCATGGCCGCCCAGGGCTTCCGGCCCCGGGCCGTGGTGGGAATACATCTGCGGTAGTTGCCTTTTGTCCCCGTTTGGGCTATGATGGAGAAAAATCTGACGCCTGGGCGGGGGAGACAACATGAAAAACTACAGGCTGACCATCCAATATGACGGGGGCCGCTACAGCGGCTGGCAGGTCCAGGGCAACACCGGCAGCACGATCCAGGGCAAGCTCCAGGGGGTGCTCTCCCAGCTGGAGGGGGCGCCGGTGGAGGTCCACGGCTCCGGCCGCACCGACGCCGGCGTCCACGCCCGGGGACAGGTGGCCAGCGTCAAGCTGGCCAGCGAGCCGGACTGCGGGGAGGTGCTGGCCTACTGCGCCCGGTACCTGCCCCGGGACATCGCGGTGGTGGAGGTCCGGGAGGCGCCGGAGCGGTTCCACGCCCGGCTCAACGCCAGGGCGAAGCGCTACGTCTACCGCATCTGGAACTCCCCCATCCCCAACGTCTTTGAGCGCAGGTATCTCTGCCAGCTGGAGGAGCCGCTGGACCTGGCGGCCATGGAGCAGGGGGCGGCGGCGCTGCTGGGGACCCACGACTTCCGCTCCTTCTGCGGCCTGCGGCGGTTCAAGAAGTCCACCGTGCGGCGGATCGACGCCATCGACATCCGACGCCTGGGGGACGAGGTCCGCATCAGCTGCACCGGAAACGGCTTTCTCAACCAGATGGTGCGCATCCTCACCGGCACCCTGGTGGACGTGGGCCTGGGCAAGTATCCCCCGGAGCACATCCCGGAGATCCTGGCGGCCAGGGATCGCTCCGCCGCCGGTCCGGCCATGCCCCCGGAGGGGCTGTGCCTGGATGCAGTGATGTATGAGTAAAACCGAGGGCGCGCCGCGCTGCGGCGCGCCCTCTCGGCGTCTTGGACGATTACAAATTA
>CAZAIF010000149.1:0-4406 GCA_964485125.1 uncultured Oscillospiraceae bacterium
TTATTTCGCCGTCTGCGGACGGCGAAACTCTGCCGAGGGCGTTTTCCTATGCAAGGAAATCTTCTTTTTTTGTGTGGTACTATCCTTTTTCGACAGACTGAGCGGCTCCGCCGGCGATTGCCGGCGGAGCCGCTTTTGTTATGTGCTATGTGCGAAAGCCGACGAAGGATCTGTTTCCGTCCACCTCCGGAACGGAGGGAAAAGATCCTTCGCTGCGCTCAGGATGACAGTGGGTATCTCGGGATCACAGGGGACATCCCAGGGTGACGGAGGGCGTCCCAAGACGACAGAGGGAAACGCCCCTAGCGTCCAATACCCAGTCCCTCCAGCACCGCCGGATCCAGCTCCGGAAAGGGCATCACCTCCCCCGGGTCGCCGGGGTCATCGGTCAGGGGCTTCTCCATCCACACCATGTCGTACCACCGGCCGAACTTCCGGCCGCAGCGGCGGAAGGTGCCCGCCAGGCGGTAGCCCATCCGGGCGTGGAAGCGCTCGCTGTCGTGGGTCAGGTGCTCGTCCTCCACCTCCGGGGAGCCGATGCAGGCGTAGAGGACGGTCAGGCCCTGGGCCCGCGAGAGGGCCTCCAGGGCGGTGTAGAGGGCCCGGCCCACCCCCTGGCGGCGGCAGTCCGGGCGCAGGTAGATGGTGGTCTCCGCCGCCCAGCCGTAGGCCGCCCGGCCCACGAAGGGGCCGGTGCAGGCGTACCCCAGGATCTCCCCCTCCCGCTGGGCCGCCAGATAGGGATATTTTTCCAGAGTGCGGGCGACGCGCCGGGCGAACTCCTCCTGGGTGGGCACCTCATATTCAAAGGACACGGCGGTGTCCCGGACATAGGGGGCGTAGATGGCCAGCAGGGCGGGGGCGTCGCCGGGGCGGGCCACCCGCAGGGTGATGGGTGAGGGCATGGGGATCGCTCCTTTTGAAATCATGTGCCCCCATTGTAGCACACATTGGGAGAGATGCCCAGGGGCGGGCGGGCTTTCTTGCATGGCCGGGGGCGATGTGCTAGAATATAGAAAACATTTGGATGGAATCAGAGGTAAACGGCTTATGGAATTGAAACAGATCAGCGGCAACACCTGGTGCCTGTCCGGCCACCAGCTCATTCCCCTCTACCGGACCGACTCCCGTTACTGCATTTTGATGGACACCGGGGCCCAGCCCCTGCGGGTGGAGATCCAGGAGGCCCTGGAGCGCAACGGCCTGACCCCCATCGGGCTGCTGTGCACCCACACCCACTTTGACCACTTCGGCAACGCCCGCTATTTCTCCGAGAAATACGGCTGCCCGGTGGCCCTGCCCCTGGGGGAGGCGGAGATCTGCCGCACCCAGGCCTCGGTGAAGAGCCACCTCTACGTCTACTCGGCGGGGCAGGTGGCCACCCACCCGGAGCTGTCCCAGATCCCCTGTCTGGCGGACCATGTGATCCGCCCCGAGGAGACGGACACCCTGTTCCGGGGGGTGCGCTTCCGGGTGCTCCACACCCCGGGCCACGCCCTGGACCATGTGGCCTACATCACTCCGGACAACGTGTGCTACATCGGGGACGCGCTGATGTGCGGGCGCACCCTGCACACCTCCCGGCTGCCCTACGCCTTCGACTTCCAGCAGAGCTTGGACACCATCCGGGGGCTGAAGGGGCTGGCCTGCGAGGCCATGGCGGTGGCCCACTGCGGGGTGCTCTACGAGGGCTTCGACGCTCTGGTGGAGGAGAACCTCCAGGTCATGGAGGACCGGCTCGCCCAGGTGCGGGCCCTGGTGGATCACCCCATGTCCTCCGACGAGGTGTGCCAGGCGGTGTGCCAGCACATGGGGGTGGTGGTCAACACCGTGAGAAAGGCCCAGGACCTGGAGCGGTTCCTGCGGCCCTATATGGAGTACCTGGTGGACTCGGGCAGCCACCGGATGACCCTGCGGGGCAACTCCCTGTGCTACGAGCCAGCGAAGTGAAACCAGACAGGCCGCGCCGCGTTTCCAAGAAATGCGGCGCGGCCTGTTTTTGCCGCTGTTCTGGGGCGGCCTGCCGGAGCGCTCAGTCCCCGGCCAGCTCCCAGCGGAGATAGCTCCCGTCGCCCTGGGCCACATAGCACACCCCCGGCTGGGCCGGGTCGGTGTAGTAGTCCCGGCCGGCCAGGCCGGTGTCCCCGGCCTGCGCTTCGGTCAACGTCCCGGCCCGGGTGAAGCCCCGGGGCAGGGCGTCCTCCGCCCCGGCGGGGCGGTAGTCCCCGTCCTCCAGGCGCAGTACCGCCTCGGCGGCGTCCTCCGTGCCGGAGGACTGGCTGCTGCCGTCGGCCTCGACGGCGGCGGCGCTCTCCTGACTCTCGGCCTGATCGGCGGCCACGCTGCCCTGGGCGTCCGCCGGGGCGCCGGTGCTGTTGGGGGCGGAGCTGCCGGAGCCGAAGAACTGGGCGGAAAACCGCCCCAGCCCCAGCAGGATCAGGCAGCAGGCCGCCGCCAGCACCAGGGCGCGCACCGGCTTCCACCAGGCGTCCAGCTGCTTGCGGGCCTGGCGGCCCGGGGCGCGGTCCTGGGGCAGGTCGGTGAAGGGGATGTCCTGCTGGGTGCGCTCCACGGCGGCCATGACCCGGCCGGTGAAGCCGGGGGAGGGGGACTCCAATGCCTCCAGCTCCGGCTCCAGCCCCTGGAGCTGCTCCCACAGGGCCCGGCAGTCGGGGCACTGGGCCAGGTGCTCCTCCAGCCTGGTCCGCTCCTCCGGGGTAAGGTCGCCGTCCAGCCCGGCGGAGATCAGATTCCAATAGGGTTCGCAGCGCTCCAACGACCTCACCTCCTTTCCTGTTCCTTAGACGTGTCCGGAGGGAAATAGTTCCCCTCCGATGCCAGCTTGTCCCGCAATTCCCGCCGGGCCCGGGCCAGGCGGGATTTCACCGTCCCCGGGGAAAGCTCCAGCACCTGGCCGATCTCCCGGTAGTCCAGCCTGTTCACTACCCGGAGCAGCAAAATCTTCCGGTGGTTCTCCGACAGGGCGGAGATGGCCCGCTGGAGGATCTCCCGGCGCTCGGCGGCCTGGGCGCGCGCCTCGGGGCCCGGGGCCGGGTCGGACACCTGGAGGGGGGCCTCCCCGTCCTCAAGGCTCTGGTTTTGGCCCTCCTTTTGGCGGCGGCGCAGCAGGTCGGTGGCGGCGTTCACCGTCAGCCGGTAGAGCCAGGTGGAAAACTTGGCGTCCATGCGGAATTTGGGCAGGGCCTTCCAGGCGGCCAGGAAGGCCTCCTGGGCCACGTCCTCCGCGTCCGCCGGCCGGGCCACCATCCGCAGGGCCAGGGTGTAGACCAGGTTTTGATAGCGCTCCACCAGCACCTGGAAGGCGTCCTGCTCCCCCCGCTGGGCCCGCATCACCAGCACCTGTTCCTCGGTGCGGCCGTCGGTTCGCATCACACCACCTCTTTCTCTCTCCCGGGCCAGCCCTGAGTGTGGGCGGCCCTTCCTATTTCATCCCAAATGGCCCGGCTGAAGTCAGCACAGATCGTTTCTGATCCCCTCGGTCACCCGGTAGATGTCCTCCATGGTTTGGATCCTGCTGATCTCCGCCTTCCAGTAGGAGGCGTAGGGCACCCCCTTCAGGTACCAGGCGTAGTGCTTCCGGGCCTCCAGGCAGGCGATCTTCTCCCCCTTCTGGTCCCGGGCCAGCTCGAACTGGCGTACCGCCGTGTCGCAGCGCTCCGAGAGGGGGGGCAGGGGCGGGATGGGCCGCCCCTCCAGGGCGGCCAGGGCCCGGCTGAAGATCCAGGGGTTGCCGAAGCAGGCCCGGCCGATCATGGCCATATCCGCCCCGGTGTAGCGGAGGATGCGCGCCGCGTCCTCCGGCTCGGCCACGTCCCCATTGGCGATCACCGGGATGTGCACCGCCTGCTTGACCTGGCGGATGATGTCCCAGTCCGCCCGTCCCGCGTACATCTGGGCCCGGGTGCGGCCGTGGACGGCCAGGGCGTCGGCCCCGGCGGACTCCATCAGCTGGGCGAACTCCACCGCGTTGACGCTGCCCTTGTCCCAGCCCTTGCGCATCTTGACGGTCACCGGCTTGCCGCTGGCCCCCTTCACCGCCGCCACGATCTGAGCGGCCAGCTCCGGGGTGCGCATCAGGCCGCTGCCGTCCCCGTGGGCGGCCACCTTGGGCACCGGGCAGCCCATATTGATGTCGATCACGTCCGGGTCGGCCTCCCGGGCCACCTTCTCCGCCGCCCGGGCCATGCAGTCCACATCGCTGCCGAAGATCTGCACCGCCGCCGGGTGCTCCCCCTCCCCCAGGGCCATGATCTGCCGGGTCTTCCGGTCCTGGAAGCAGAGGGCCTTGGCGCTGACCATCTCGGTGCAGGTGTAGCCCGCCCCGGCCTGGCGGCAGATGGTGCGGAAGGCCAGGTCGGTCACCCCGGCCATGGGGGCCAGGGCCA
>CAZAIF010000150.1:0-4237 GCA_964485125.1 uncultured Oscillospiraceae bacterium
CTAGATAGTGTCTACACGATCAAGTCAAAACAGCACACCAAAGAGCAATGCAGCGGATCTTTGAACACATAGGCGGGGCACCGCCCCGGCTGAAGTTTGACAGCCTGTCCACAGCGGTGACCCAGGTGCTGGAGGGGAATGAGCGTGTGCTGACAGACGGATTCCGCCGGTTCATGCTGCATTACCGATTCCGGGCGGATTTCTGCACCCCGGCGGCTGGCAACGAGAAAGGGAATGTAGAGAACAAGGCGGGGTACAGCCGGAGGAATGTGTTTGTTCCCGTACCTACTACGATCACCTCGTTGGAAGAATTCAACCAGTGGCTGTGGGATTAGACAACAACTCCCGGCTTGCCAGCTCCTCCAGAAATGGACGGCCCTGCTCCCATACGAGCCCGTTTACAGTGCGGATATTGCGCTCTATTGCTTTCCAGTTGGTGTTATACTGTCTCGCCGCCTCCGGGTAAACCCACTTCGTGACCAGCAGAAGACGCTCTGGCTGCTCCATTTGTGATTTATCAAAGTAGCAGTAGTGCGCTTTTCCCATCTGCAAATTATCCGGTTCCGCTACGCCATTTCTGCGTGGGATTGCGTAGAGAAATATGAACTTATATTTTGGTTGGTTTTGCGTAAAACCGTGCTGTATCAGGCTTTAGCGGAGTTTATAGAGAGGTATGAAGATATGGAATCCGGTGTTTTAACGCCGATTCCTAATTTCATAGTGCTCTTTCCCTATCCGATAAGCCCTGATTTTACGGGTTTTCCGCCTTTCCTTGGATTTTGCTGCCGCCTCAATTTACGCCCTTTTTTCCAAAGGGCCGGATTTTCCCTCCCATTATATCGGAAAGCGGCAGAAATTACAAGCGGCGGCCGGGACAGAAAGGCGGCCTGCCCGTCGAACAGGACGGGCAGGCCGTGGGTTTTGCCGGGTATGCCGGGCTGCCGTTCAGATGCCGGAGCGGCCCTCCTGCAGCCCGAAGGTCATGTAGTGGAGATAGTACGCCCTCAGGTCATCCCCAAAGGCCTGCTGCAGATCGCTGTAGCGGCTCCTGTAGAGGTTTACATTGAAGCTGCTGCAGCCCTGGCGGCCCTCATCCATGCCGTAGGTGACGAAATGCTGCAGGATGGCCAAGTCGTCCCCTCCGTAGGCCGACGCCACGTCGGGGTTGTGGTCCACATAGTAGCTGTAATCGTAAACGGCGCTGTAATCGGTCCCGTCCCAGGAGGTTACGGCCCCCACCAGGGTGTCCTCTCTTTCTTTTTCCGGGGCAAAATCCGGCCGCATACGCCGCCCGCCGGGGCATATGCTTGGAAGAGCGGAACATTCCAAAGGGGGCGGTGCTGTTGAAGAGGAAAAAGCCCGGGCGGCTGCTGGGCCGGACCCTGGCCCTGGGGGTGGGGGCGGCGGTGTTGTGGGGGCTGTACTCCGGCGGGGACGGCCTGGCCCTGCCCGGCCTGGGCGGGGAGGGCCGGGGAGAGGCCCTGGCCCAGGCCCTGCTGGAGACGGAGGTGGGCCCCTTTCAGGAGGACGAGCCTTCCCTCTGGACCCAGATGGTCACCTCGGAGCTCCCCCTCTGCGGCATCGAGGACGAGGAGGGGGAGACGGCCTGGGCGGAGGAGACCCCCGCCCAGGCCGCCGGAGGAGGCACCGGCCTCTCCCTCCCCGCCGGGACGCCCCT
Source organism: uncultured Oscillospiraceae bacterium (assembly GCA_964485125.1). Classification (GTDB taxonomy): domain Bacteria; phylum Bacillota; class Clostridia; order Oscillospirales; family Oscillospiraceae; genus UMGS1766. Next base: position 1,679 of record CAZAIF010000150.1, read on the forward strand.
GGCCCAGGCGGACGCGGCGGAGGAGACACCGGCGGAGAGCGGCGGCGGGGCGGAGGACGAGGCTGCCCAGCCCGAGGACGGGGGGACGGCAGTGCCCCAAACCATCACCGCCAACTCCAACACCGTCAGCGGCGGCGGGGTGGAGCTGAACAACAACACCTCCGGCATCACCGTGGACCCGGCGGCCCTGGCCGCCTCGGTGCTCACCCAGACCATCGCCCCGGCCTCCCAGGGGCCCCAGATTTTGATTATGCACACCCACGGCAGCGAGGCCTACACCATGGCCGGGGACGACAGCTACACCGAGACCGACACCTCCCGTACCGACGACCCCAATTTCAACATGATCCGGGTGGGGGAGGAGATGAAGGCGGTCTTTGAGTCCATGGGCTTCTCGGTCATCCACGACACCACCCTCTACGACTACCCCAACTACACCGGCTCCTACACCCGGAGCCTGGCGGGTATCCAGGCCATGCTGGAGCAGTACCCCACCATCTCGGTGGTGCTGGACGTCCACCGGGACGCCCTGATTGCCTCCGACGGCACCGTCTACAAGGCGGTGACCCAGGTGAACGGGGAGAACGTGGCCCAGGTCATGCTGGTGGTGGGCACCGACGACGGCGGGCTCACCCACCCGGGCTGGCAGGACAATCTGAACCTGGCCGCCCACATCCAGCTGGCCATGACCGGCATCGAGCCCACCCTGGCCCGGCCCGTCAACCTGCGCTCCCAGCGCTTCAACCAGCACCTGACCACCTGCTCCCTGCTGGTGGAGGTGGGCACCAGCGGAAATACCCTCCAGGAGGCCCTCCGGGGTGCCCGCTACTTCGCCCAGGCCGCCGGGTCGGTCTATCAGGGGCTGGTGACGGGATAGCCGGATCCCACCGCGCTTGGGAGTCGCTTGGGCCGGTGGGGAGACGCAACAGCACCCGGCAAGAGGTGCACTCCGGCTGCTGCCTGGCAATGTTCCACTTGACCGTGCCGCCGCAGTTGGGGCATTGAAAATGCAGTGTCTTCTCTCTCGGGCGTTCTACAGGCTGCGCTCCTGTCTCATGCGGGCCCGCCCGCCGGCGGGCGGGCGCTGTCGGCCCGGGTCCCGCCCGGGCCCCTGGGGGAAAAGACCGCAAAGAATTTAACCTTTCCAAAGGAAAGCATCTTGACACTTGACATAAAGTTTTGTAATATAGATAAGGATACATTTGGAGAACTGCGGTGTTCCTCCTTTGATATAGATTTCAATTCCAATAAAGGCAGTATAGCAACCCTATGATGTCATTTTGCAGCTGAATCAACGTCACAGGAATACCCATGAGGGCCGTTTTCCATTCATCCTCTGCGCTTTGCGGGAAGAGACATGTATCCCCGGAAAGCGCTTTTTTGCTGTGCAAACGCCCGGCAGAAACAGCCCGGCGCCGCCCGTTTCGCCCCGGCCTGGGGCGCGCCCGCGGCGCGGGGAGATTCACGCAGAAGGATTCTGCAAAAAAGACTTTGAACGGCATGAAACGCCAACAATCTGAAAATTAGGAGGTGTAATATGGACCCTGTCGCAATTATCGTTGCCATTGTCGTGGGCGTGGTTTGCCTGCTGGGCGGCTGCGCCGCCGGCTTCCAGATCCGCAAACAGCATTCGGAAAAAGAGATTGGCTCCGCTGAGCAGGAGGCCACCCGCATCGTCAACGCGGCCATCAAGGAGGCGGAGACCAAAAAGCGGGAGATGGTGCTGGCCGCCCAGGAGACCATCCAGAAGGAGCGCGCCGACTTCGACGCCGAGGTCAAGGAGCGCCGGGCCGACCTGCAGAAGCAGGAGCGCCGCCTTCAGCAGAAGGAGGACAACCTGGACCGCAAGACCGACTCCATCGAGAAGAAGGAGGAGAAGCTCCAGTCCCGGCTGGCCTCCGTGGAGAAGACCCGGGAGGAGGTCAAGGCCCTCAAAAAGAGCGAGATGGACCTGCTGGAGCGGCTGAGCGGGCTGACCGCCGAGGAGGCCAAGGCCTATATGATCGAGCGGCTGTCCGACGAGGTCACCCATGAGGAGGCCGTCAAGCTCAAGGAGATCCAGGCCCACTACAAGGAAGAGGCCGAGACCTACGCCCGGGAGCAGATTGCCCTGGCCATCCAGCGCTGCGCCGCGGACCACGTGGCGGAGACCACCGTCTCTGTGGTGCCGCTGCCCAACGACGAGATGAAGGGGCGCATCATCGGCCGGGAAGGCCGCAACATCCGCACGCTGGAGACCCTTACCGGCGCGGAACTCATCATCGACGACACCCCGGAGGCCATCACCGTGTCCTGCTTCGACCCGGTGCGCCGGGAGATCACCCGGATCGCCCTGGAGCGGCTCATCGCCGACGGGCGCATCCACCCCGCCCGCATCGAGGAGATGGTGGAGCGGGCCAAGCGGGAGGTGGAGGCCACCATCAAGAGCGAGGGCGAGCGGGCCGTGCTGGAGACCAACGTCCACGGCCTGCACCCGGAGCTGGTCAAGCTGCTGGGCCGCCAGCACTACCGCACCAGCTACGGCCAGAACGTGCTCAGCCACTCCATCGAGGTCAGCCA
>CAZAIF010000151.1:0-4226 GCA_964485125.1 uncultured Oscillospiraceae bacterium
ACCTCCTCCACCGGCCGGGACGGGTCGGGGACCGGGGCGGGGAAATAGCAGAACCTGGCCGGGGACCGGATGCGCCCCCGGTACTCCAGCTCCCCCATCAGCAGCCGGAGCAGGGTGGTCTTGCCCCGGCCGTTGCGGCCCACCAGCCCCAGCTTCCAGCCGGTGTCCAGCTGCAGGCTGAGGTCCTCAAACACCTCCTCCGCCCCGCCGGGGTAGCCAAAGGTGAGATGGTCGATTTGAATCACAGACATGATAAGATCCCTCCCTCACCGCCGCGCGCCGTGGGAAAACGCCGGCCCGCGGCGGGAAACCGCACAAAAAACAAACCGCCGCAGGAACGTCAGTTCCCGCGGCACTCGCACAGCATCCTCCCAACACGGCACAGGAGGGCGGCAGAGCACAGCTCCCCCCGGCGTCGGGCAGTTCTATGGAAGGGCGCAAAAGGACAGATTCCGTTCCTGCACGGCGCGGCAAACCGGTGCCCGGGCCCCTCTTTTTTCGCCCGCCCTCCCGGGCAGGCATGGGAAGCCCCGGCACATCACCGCGCCAAATCAATCATTTGCAGGAACGAGATTTCATCCTTCCACCTCATTTTGTCCTAGTCTGGGCTCAGTATAACACGCCTGCCCCGGCCCGTCAAGCCCGGGGCGGGCGCATCGCCTCCGGCGGAAAGGTCAGGCGGATCACCAGTCTGCCCGCCCGGTACCCGGCGCCGATGCCCCCGCCCATCCGCTCCACCAGGGTCCGGGCGATGGCCAGCCCCAGCCCGGCAGATTCCCGGGCATCCTCCACCGTGAAAAACCGGTCAAAGAGCCGCCCCACCTGCACCTCGTCCAGCCCCGGGGCGGAGTTGGAAAAGCAGAGGGAGCCGTCCTCCTCCAGGACGATCTCCAGGTCGCCGCCGCTGTAGCGCAGGGCGTTGCTCAGCAGGTTGTTGAACACCCGGGCCAGGGCGGCCCGGTCCAGGCGCCGGACCACCCGCTCCCGGGGCATGCGGATGACGGGCTCGATGCCGCGGCCCTTCAGGGCGGCATAGAACCCAGCCACGCTCTCCTCCAGGGCGCCGTTGAGGCAGACCGGCTCCAGGTGGGGCTCACCGGCGGAGCGGGCCACCGAGTAGCGGAACAGTTCCTCGGTCAGCAGGCCCATGGCCTCCACCCGGCCCCGGATAAAGCCCAGATAGCGCTCCGCGTCCGCCGGCAGCTCCGCCCCCTCCAGCAGATCCAGATACCCCCGGATGGCCGTCAGCGGCGTGCGCAGGTCATGGGTAACGCCGGTCACCGCCTCCTCCAGGGCCAGATCCCCCTCCAGGTACCGCCGCCGCTGCCCCTCCAGCAGCGCCAGCTGGGTGTTGAGGGCGGCCACGAGCCGCCGGACGTGCCGGTCCCCGGAGCCGGTGGTGATGGGGGCGCCGCTCTCCTGGGCCAGCCGGGCCCCCAGCGCCCGGCAGACTGCGGCGGTGTCCCGCTGCAGCAGGACGAGCCGGACCGCCAGAGCGGCGGCAGCCAGCCCCAGCCCGGCGCACAACGCCCATACCAGCATCTCCTCGCCTCCTCTTCGATCCAATCACCGGATCTCTTTTTTCTTGAACCCCCACAGCCCCACCAGGGTGGAGACTGCCGCCATGGCCAGGGAGCCCAGGGCCGGGAAGGCCAGGTGCTCCACGTCCTGCTCCAGCAGCAGCACCCCCTGGGCCCCGGGGAAGCAGCACATGGCCAGCTCCAGCAGCACCCGGGCCGCGCCCCCCACATACCTGGGGTTTTCAGGGTACCATTTCACAGAGGGGTCTTCTGCCCACCACGTCCAGCTATTCAAAACAACCTCTGGCTCAGCAAATCTGTCGTGGGCCACGAATCCAAAGATCACCATGGCCGCCACCGCCCCCAGGCAGAGCAGCAGGGCCCTGGACTCCCGGACCGTCAGGCTGGAAAGCAGGCAGCACAGCGCCCCCAGGGCGGCGGACATCAGCAGGTCGGAGAGGACGTAGGCCGCCATCTCCCCCGGCGCCAGCCAGGGCATGCCCAGCAGAGCGACTCCCAGGGTCAGGTTGCACAGCAGCCACACCCCGGTCACCGACACCGCCGCCAGGACGCACAGCAGGCAGCGGCTGAGATAGACCGCCTCCCGGCTGTGGCCGCAGATCAGCTGATTGCGCAGGGTGCCCCACTCGTAGCCATGGCCCCAGAGCTTGGCGGCGAAGACGGCGGCAAAAAGGCCGATCAGCGGGGCGTGGCCAAAGAACTGGGCCGCCAGTTGGAATATATAGGCGTCGACGAGGAACGAGGAACAGTAGCTGTTCACTAGGATGAACAGCACCAGACCCAGGGCCACGGCCAGCTCCCCCCAGTACACCTTGCCCCGCCCCATCCGGGCCAGGCCGCAGCGCAGCAGGTTACGCATCCCCATCCCCTCCCACCAGATTGATAAAGTAGCTTTCCAGGCTCTCCTCCCGCTCGGCCATGGACAGCACCTCGCAGCCCTCCTCCGCCAGGGCCAGCACCAGCGGGGTGATCCCCACCGCCCCGTAGAGGTCGGCCCCCCGGTCGGAACACATCCGGTACTCCACCCCCAGCCGGTCCAACACCCGGCACAGGGCGCCGGGGTCGCTGACCTCCAGCCGCAGGCTCTTGCGGCAGGCCGCCTCCAGCTCCCCGGCGCTGATCTCCCGGGCCATGCGCCCCCGGTCAATAAAGCCGAAGTGGGTGGCCAGCTTGCCCAGCTCCGGGAGGATGTGGCTGGAGATCAGCACAGTGATCCTCCGCTCCCGGTTGAGCTTCAGGATCAGCTCCCGGATCTCCACAATGCCCTGGGGGTCCAGGCCGTTAGTGGGCTCGTCCAGGGCCAGGAAGTCCGGCGTGCCGGCCAGGGCCATGGCGATGCCCAGCCGCTGGCGCATGCCAAGGGAGAACTGCCTGGCCTTCTTTCTGCCGGTCTCCGCCAGCCCCACCAGCCCCAGCAGCTCCGGGATGCCCCCGAAAGAGGGCAGGCCCAGCACCCGGTACTGGCAGCGCAGGTTGTCACGGGCGCTCATGTCCAGGTAGAGGGCGGGGCTCTCCACCATGGCCCCCATCCGGCCCCGGGCGCCGGCGGCGGCCCGGCTGTCCCCGCCCTCCACGCCGTAGAGGGTATACCGCCCCCCGCTGGGCCGCTGCAGACCGCAGATCAGCCGCATCAGGGTGGTCTTGCCGGTGCCGTTTTTCCCCACCAGGCCGTAGATGGCCCCCCGGGGCACCCGCATGTCCAGCCCGTCCAGGGCCAGCACCTTGCCGTAGCGTTTGCTCAGGCCCTGAGTTGTCAGCACATATTCCATACAATCCCTCCTTTTCCCCTATCATACCGAAAAAGGGTCAAGGAAACGGTCAAGAAAACCCTCCAGATTTGGTTCAGATCTCCTCCCTCAGCTTAAAGCCGATCCCCCAGACCGACTCGATGTAGTCCCGTCCCCCCGCCTGGCGCAGCTTTTTGCGCAGGTTGCTGACATGGGTCTTCAGGGAGGCCTCCGTGCAGTCCGGGGTGTCCACGGCGATGCGCTCCAGCAGCACTGAGCGGGTGGTCACCTGGCCGGGACTGCGCATCAGCAGGTGCAGGATGGCGTACTCGGTCCTGGTCAGCTTCACCGGCCGCCCCCCGGCCCAGACCTGCCGGGTGGACTCCTCCAGCCGCAGGTCCCGCCAGGCCAGCGTCCCGCCCGCCGGAGCGCTCCCCCGCAGGGCCACCTGGATCCGGGCCAGCAGTTCCCGGGTGTCAAAGGGCTTGGTCACATAGTCCACCGCCCCCTTCAGCAGCAGCGCCACCTTGCTGTCCACGTCCGTCCGGGCGCTGACCACGATGACCGGCACACCGGCAAACCGCTGCAGCACCTCCCGGCCGGACAGGCCGGGCAGCATCAGATCCAGCAGCGCCAGGTCGGGCCGCTCCCGCTCCAGGGCCAGCACCGCCTCGGTGCCCGAGTAGGCCCGGGCCGTCCGGTAGCCCGCCCGGCCCAGCACTTCCTCCAGCATGTCCCCGATGGGCACGTCGTCCTCCACAATCAAGATCTGCCGCATACACGCTCCCTCCCCCACCCCCGGCGGGCGTGCCGCCGGGATAGAAAACCGCCCCGGTCCTGGTTGAACGGGCCGGGGCGGTCTGTCGCTGAAAAAATGTATCCTTCCGATCTCCGGGCCGGGGCTCAGGCCAGGGCGGCGGTGATCAGGGCCATCTTGTAGACCTCGTCGGCGTCGCAG
>CAZAIF010000152.1:0-4203 GCA_964485125.1 uncultured Oscillospiraceae bacterium
GGCGGATCTCCCGCTCCACAAACTTGGCGCAGTCGTCCACGATCCAGCGGATGGGGGCCTCGCTCAGGCCGGACAGCCGGGCGTTCTCCCGGGCCCAGGCCACCATGCCCTTGGCCGCGTCCACATGGCACACCTTGGCTCCCGCCGCCGCGCAGGCCACCGTGGCCCCGCCGGTGTAGGCGAACAGGTTGAGCACGCTGATCTCCCGCCCGGCGTTTTTGATCTGCTCCCGGGCGAAATCCCAGTTGGCCGCCTGCTCCGGGAAGAGGCCGGTGTGCTTGAAGTTCATGGGCCCCACCTGGAAGGTCAGGCTGCCGTAGCGGATGGTCCAGTGCTGGGGCAGACCGCGCTTGTCCCAGCGGCCGCCCCCGGTGTGGGAGCGGCTGTAGCGCCCGTCGTTCACCTTCCAGCCCCGCAGGGTGCGGGGGGTGTTCCAGATGGCCTGGGGGTCAGGCCGCACCAGCAGCTTGTCCCCCCAGCGCTCCAGCTTCTCCCCCCTGCCGCAGTCCAGCAGTTCGTAATCTTTCCATTGATCGGCCAGCCACATAGCAACACTACCCCACTATTGACATAATCTTTTATATCTTATCATCCCATCGCCCCCGCGTCAATGTGCGAGTTCCATAAAATGCAACCAAAACCCCGCCCCGGGCGGGAGTTCCGTTTCTGGGACTCCCGCCCGGGGCGGATCAGCGCGGCGCTGCCCTCAGCAGGGCAGGGTGTACAGGGCGTCGGCCAGGGACAGGTCGGCGAAGAGCAGGCCGTCCGGGGTCCAGAAGGTGAAGATCACCACCAGCACCGCCAGCACCCCCACCAACAGCAGCAGGGGGCTGCGCCAGCGGCCGGACACCGGGATATAGCGGGCGACGGCGAAGCCCAGGGCCAGCACCACCACATAGGCGGCGATGTCCACGATCAGGCTGGCGCCGGCCATGCGGATGTTATACACCCAGCCAAAGAGCAGCAGCAGGCCGCAGGCGGTCAGCAGGCCCAGGTACCAGCCGGCCCGGCTCTCCTTGTCCCGTTGGGTATATAGCAGCAGAGCCGCCAGCACGGGCCAGTAGACCAGCTTCAGGTGCTCCCAGACGCTCTCCCGCACCGGCGAGAGGACGGCAAAGAGCAGATTGGGCGACCAGGCGTACAAAAAGTGCAGCCCGCCCCCCGCCAGGGCGGTCAGTACAAAGACCGCCAGCAGTTTCTTTTCCTCCGGTTTCATCGGGCGCTCCCCTCCCCTTCCAATCTCTTCTGGGACAGGATATGCGCCCGGGGGCCGGCTTATGCCGGCGCAGCGGCGGCCAGGGCGGAGGGGGTTCAGGCCATGGTGATCAGCTCGTAGCTGCGGCTGCCCAGGCCGATGTGCTCGGCGTGCTCCAGGCAGGTCTCCCACTCGGACTCCGGGGTGGAGTTGGTGAAGTGGTCGTGGTGGTCCTCAAAGCCGGGGCGGGCCAGGTTGTCCCCCAGCTGGGAGTTGGCGAAGGGGGTCTGGCGCTGGCAGGCGTCGGCGCAGGCCTGGTCCAGGGCCACCGGGTCGAAGGAGCAGAACATGCCAACGTCGGGCAGGATGGGGGCGTCGTTCTCCGCGTGGCAGTCGCAGTTGGGGGAGATGTCCGCCACGATGTTGATGTAGAAGGCCGGGCGGCCGTCCACCACCGCCTTGGCATACTCCGCCATCTTCCGGTTCAGGTCGGCGTTGGCGCTGGAGGAGTCGGCGCTGATGGCGTCAAAATTGCAGGCGCCGATGCAGCGGCCGCAGCCGACGCACCGGTCCTGGTCGATGTGGGCCTTCCGGTCCGGGCCATAGGAGATGGCCCCCTGGCCGCACTGGCGGGCGCAGAGCTGGCAGCCCCGGCACAGGGCCTCGTCCACCGAGGGCTTGCCGCTGTGGTGCTGCTCCATCTTGCCGGCCCGGCTGCCGCAGCCCATGCCCACGTTCTTGATGGCCCCGCCGAAGCCGGCGCACTCGTGGCCCTTGAAGTGGGCCAGGCTCAGAAAGACGTCGGCATCCATGACGGCCTGGCCGATCTTGGCCTCCTTGACGTACTCGCCCCCGGCCACCGGGACGGCCACCTCGTCGGTGCCCTTCAGGCCGTCGCCGATCAGGATGGGACATCCGGTGGACAGGTAGTTGAAGCCGTTCTCCCAGGCGCACATCAGGTGGTCCAGGGCGTTCTTCCGGGAGCCGGGGTAGAGGGTGTTGCAGTCGGTCAGGAAGGGCCGGCCGCCCAGCTCCTTCACCAGGTCGGCCACCGCCTTGGCGTAGTTGGGCCGCAGGAAGGCCAGATTGCCCAGCTCGCCGAAGTGCATCTTGATGGCGGTGAACTTGTGGTCAAAGTCGATCTCCCCGATGCCGGCCCGCCGAAGCAGCTTCTGCAGCTTCTGGGGGATGGTCGCCCCGCCGGTGTGGGTGCGGAAATCGCAGTAGTAGACCTTGCTTGCCATGATCGTGTCCTCCTTGTCTTTGCTCTGCCGGGGGCAGAAAGGGGCGCGGAGCGGCGCTCTGAACGGCTGGGGCACAGGGCGCTGTCCGCGCGAAACTTCTTATATTCTTATGATACACCGCCCCGGGCCGGGGCGCAAGCGGGCGGCGGAATTTTTTCTCCCGCCGCCCGTCAGGTCAGCCCTTCTGTCCGGGGGCGACCACGCTCTCGATGGTCTTATGTCCGGCGGATTTGGCGTACTGGGTCAGGTTGGCCTTGTTCTTGGGGGAGCGCACCCGGCAGCCCGCGCCGCCGATGCAGCCCGCCTCGCAGGCCATGCCCTCGATGAAGTTGCCCTCCAGCCGGCCGTGCTGGTCCTTCAGGATGGCCGCCTTGCAGGCGGCGATGCCTCCGCAGACCACCGGCTTCAGGTCAAACTCGATCTCCTGCTCTTTCAGGGCCTGGGCCACCGCCGCAGCCACGCCGCCGCTGGCGCCGAAGGAGCGGCCATAGCTGGAGGCGTCGTCCAGCACCTGCTCCTCCAGGGCACCGGGCTCGATGTCCCGGCTGGCGAAGAGGGCGTCCAACTCCTCAAAGGTGAGCACACAGTCCACCACGCCCCGGGTCTTGCCCAGCCGGAACTCGTGCTTCTTGGCCACACAGGGGCCGATGAAGACCACCCGGGCCTCCGGGTCCTCCTCCTTGATCTTCCGGGCAATCGTCACCATGGGGGACGGGGTGTGGGAAATCTTGCGGGCCATCTCCGGGTGATGGATCTCCACATAGGAGACGAAGGCCGGGCAGCAGGAGGAGTAGAGGGTGCCCTTCTCGGCCAGCTCCCGGGCCTCGGCGTGGGCGGTCAGATCGGCGCCCTCGGCCACCTCGTGGACCTGGCAAAAGCCCAGCCGCTCCAGCCCCGCCACCACCTGGCCCAGGGTGGCCCCCTCAAACTGGCCGGCGATGGCCGGGGCCACGATGGCGTGGACCTTGTAATGCCACTGTTTGGAGCCCTTGAGCAGGTTGACCGCCTGGACGATCCAGGACTTGTCCATGATGGCGCCGAAGGGGCAGGCGTAGGTGCAGATGCCGCAGGAGATGCACTTGCCCGGGTCCACCGAGGCCTTCTGGTCGCTCTCCCGCATGGAGATGGCCCCGGCGGGGCAGTTGCGCTCACAGGGGCGCTGGTTCTTCACAATGGCGGAGTAGGGGCAGGCGGCCATGCACCGGCCGCAGACAATGCACTTCTTGTGGTCGATGACCGCCTTGTGGTTTTCGATGGTGATGGCACCCACCGGACAGGCGTGGCGGCACCGGTTGGCCAGGCACCCCCGGCAGGAGGGGCCCACCTCCATGGCGGTGACGGGGCACTCGTCACAGGCGGTGCCGATGACCTCCACCACCCCGGGGTTGGCCATGTCGCCCCCCATGGCCAGCTTGATCCGGTCGCCGATGATGGCCCGCTCCTTATAGATGCAGCAGCGGAAGTGGGGCTCAGGGCCGGGAATGATCTTCTCCGGGATGTCCAGCAGCCCGGAGGTCATATTGCCGTCATAGGCCAGGGCGGCCACCTCCCGGAGCACGTTGAACTTCAGCTCCTGGATCTTGGTCTCAAACTCGCGCATAAAAGAAATACCTCCATTTTCTTGGTAAATGTAATGAAAAAATGGTTTGTAAATGTATTTTTCAAAACATTATGTTCCCATATTTGCTTTTCCCCAGTTCTATTGTAACCGGCCTGTCAATATCGTGCGGTTGACACTTCGGTCACTATTTGTTCCAGTATTCC
>CAZAIF010000153.1:0-4194 GCA_964485125.1 uncultured Oscillospiraceae bacterium
GGTGGAGCCGCAGATGGAGCCCTGGGAGGTGGAGCCGTTGGAGGAGAGCACCTCGGAGACCACCCGGATGGCGTAGGGGAACTCCTCAATGGAGGGCAGCACCGGCAGCAGCGCCCGCTCGGCCAGAGCGCCGTGGCCGTACTCCCGGCGGTTGGTGCTTCTGGCGCCCCGGGCCTCGCCGGTGGAGTAGCCGGGCATATTATAATGGTGCATATACCGCTTGGACTCCTCTTCCCAGATGGTGTCCAGCTTCTGGGCGGCGGAGAGGGTGTTCAGGGTGGCGATGCTCAGCACCTGGGTCTGGCCGCGGGTGAACAGGCCGGAGCCGTGGACCCGGGGCAGCACCCCCACCTCGGCCCCCAGGGGCCGGATCTCGTTGCTCTGGCGGCCGTCCACCCGGTGGCCCTCCAGCAGCCAGGCCTTGACGATCTTCTTCTGGAACTTGTAGGTGAAGGTCTCCAGATACTTGTCCATATCGGGATAGTCCTCCAGGAACAGCTCGTGCCAGTGGTCGATCAGCTTGTTCCAGCGCTCCTCCCGCACGTTCTTGTCGTCGGTGTCCATGGCGGCCCGGGCCTCGTCCATGGTGGCCTCCACGATCTTGTCGAAGAGCTCCTGGTTGAAGTCGGCGTGCTGATAGGTGAACTTGGGCTTGCCGATCTCCTCCACCATCCGGTTGATGAAGGCGACGATGGTCTTGTTGACCTCATGGGCGGCCTTGATGCCCTCGAACATGATCTCGTCGGGGATCTCGTTGGCGCCGGCCTCGATCATGACCACCTTCTCGCCGGTGGAGGCCACGGTGGTGTCCATCTGGCTGGCCAGGCGCTGGTCCCGGGTGGGGTTGATGACGATTTTGCCGTCCACATAGCCCACCTCGCAGGCGCCGATGGGGCCGTTCCAGGGGATGTCGGAGATGGCCACCATGGCGGAGGCGCCGATCATGGCGGTGATCTCCGGGGAGCAGTCCCGGTCCAGGCTCATGACGGTGCAGGTGATGCACACGTCGTTGCGCAGGTCGCTGGGGAACAGGGGGCGCATGGGCCGGTCGATCAGGCGGCTGGCCAGCACGGCGGGCAGAGAGGGGCGGCCCTCCCGGCGCATGAAGGAGCCGGGGATGCGGCCCACGGCGTAGAGCTTCTCCTCAAAGTCCACGCTCAGGGGGAAGAAATCCACGCCCTCCCGGGGACGGGGGGAGGCGGTGACGGCCACCAGGACGCTGGTCTCGCCGTACTTGACCATGGCGGCGGCGTTGGCCAGCTCCGCCACCTTGCCCACCTCGATGGAGAAGGGGCGGCCCGCCAGATCCATCTCGTACTTGCGGTAATTGGGGAAGGTCTTCTGCTTGATGATCGTTGACATACTTTGTCCTCCTTTTGGGGGAGGCCGCGCCGTGCCGTTTAGCACTTGAATCCGGCCTTGCAGGGGGAGGGATCGCGGTTCCTCAAGGGCAGATTCAACTGCTAAAGCGTGCGGCTGGCCTCCGGTATTTTGCTTGGTGCAACGGAAATCAGGGCGGCGCATGGTGTGCGCCGCCCTGAAGGGAACACTTACTTACGCAGGCCCAGCTTGGCGATCAGGGCACGATAGCGCTCGATGTCCTTCTTGGCCAGATAGTCCAGCATTTTGCGGCGCTTGCCGACCATCTTCAGCAGGCCCCGGCGGGAATGGTTGTCGTGGGGATGCTCCCGCAGGTGCTCGGTGAGCTGCTGGATGCGGGCGGTCAGAATGGCCACCTGGACCTCGGGGGAGCCGGTGTCGTTTTCGTGGGTGCGGTTGGCCTCAATGACGGCGGTCTTTTCTTCTTTGCGGATCATGGACGATTCCACCTTTCTCAAAATATACCCTGGCGGCTGGGTTGCGGGCGGGTGAAAGCCCCGCAGAAAGCACGCGGGCAGGTATCCCGAAACTAAGCCGAAGGGCGCGCCCCATGGCAATCCACCATGAAAGCTGTGATAGTATAGCATAATTTACCCGACTTGTAAAGAAATAATTTGCGCCGGAGCGTCCTCCGGGCGCGGATAAAATTCCGCTTTTTGTCTTTTTACACGACAGAAACCGGCAGGAGGAGAAAAAGATTGTGCTTTTTTCCATGGCCGAGGGAATTGCAAAAGCGTGTCGAATTTGTTACAATACCGTTACTGAGACCGGTGTCGAATCGCACTGGCATCGCAATCGCGTTGCCGGGGGGGTGCGAGAGAGATACCGGCCTTTGTGCGCCGCCCCACCGGGGCGGCGCAGCCAAAGACACCCCGCGCTTCTGGTGAGGAAGCGCGGGGCGTTTTTCCTTTTGTGCGGTTGTCCTCAGATCAGGAAGGTCAGCCAGACCGTGATAACCAGTCCCAGCGTGGCGGCGGAGACGCACAGCTCCAGCAGGTCGGCCAGGCTCAGCTCCAGGCGGAGACGGCTGCGGCGGTGGCGGCGGGGCCGGGGTTCGGGCTCCACGTCGTGCCAGACGGACTCGTCCACCTCCCAGTGGTAGCTGACCGGGTCGTCCACGGCGGCGCCGGCAGAGTTCGCGGCGGCAGAGCGCTGGAGCCGGTCCCGGTACTCGGTAAAGTCGATCACATTCCCCTGACGTCGGACATATTGATCTGTCTGGAAATACAGCGTTTTCATGGGTGAGAACCTCCTACGCGCTTTCGTTGTCCTCATTGTAGTCCGATCCATGTCCGATAAAACGGACTTTTGCTCCCGGGCGGGAGAAAAAATCAAATTCTGCCCCGCCGCAGCCCGGCGGGCGGTAGAGGGGAAGGCGGGCTGTCCGGCCGGCGGAGCGCCTTTCCTCCTCTTTATATATACCACAACTGCCGGCGTTCGTCCAGAGGAAAATCGAAATAAAATCACAAAATATTGGAGTTTATTCGATTTTTTCCCGGGAAAGCCCACAATATGTTGCGTTATGGTTAACCATGCGCCGATTATGCGGGGCAGGAGGGCGGCGAACGTTTGTTCTATCGCAGAATATAGCACATCTGTTCGATTTTGTCAAGGGCCGTATTCGGGAGCGGCGGAAGGAGCTGGCCCGGCGGTGCGGGGGTATCCCGGCAGACGGTCAACGCCATCGAAAACAACAAGTATGCCCCGCCCTAACCCTGGCCTTCCGGCTGGCCAAAGCGCTGCGGCTCACCGTGGACGCTCTGTTCCGCCCGCCCCGGGCCCTGTAAGCAGGCCGCCCCCGGCGGACGCTTCCAAAAGCGTCCGCCGGGGGCGGTTTTTTGGCCGGCCACAGCGCTCACACGATGGGCAGGGTCATAGGGGGCGGATCCTTCTTCTTCTGGGCGAAGGTGATGTTCTCCCGCTTCATGGGGTTCTTCTTCAGCAGGAAGCCGGGCAGGCCGGAGGCGGTGCACAGCTGGTTGACGGTGCTCTGGAGGAAGGGGAAGAGCTGGTCGTAGCACTGGATGTGGGCGTCCCGCTTGGTCTCCTCGTCTACCACACCCTGGAGGGAGAACACCCCCACGATCTCGGCGGAGATAAAGAGCTTGTCGGGGTCGTCCTTGATCTGGGCGCTCTGATAGAGCTTTGCCACGCAGCGGGAGTTGTCCGCAGCGTAGTCCACGTGGAAGTTGAAGCTGCTGGACAGCTGGATCTGGCCGGATTTGTCCAGGTGGTTGACAAAGTGGACCTCCCGGACGCGCTGGGTGGTCAGGGTGACGTTCACCATAGGTTGGGCCTCCTTTTAAAGGGAAAGTGCGGATTTTGGATGGATGATGGATGTAGTATAGCACAGCCGGAGGGAAAATCAACGGCTGTTTTGCCTCAGCGGTAGAGATGGCCCTGCTCCAGGAGCTGGTAGCGGCCGCCGCTGTACTCCAGCAGGGTGCAGGAGCAGTTGGCCTGGGGCGGGTCGATCCAGAACTGGGACAGGGGCCGATCCAGCAGCCGGCGGGCCACCCCCTTGATGAAGGCGCCGTGGCTGACCAGCAGCACATCGTGATAGCGGCCCTCCAGGGGCGGGAGGATCTCCTCCAGCAGCACCCGGCACCGCTCGTCCAGTTGTGCGTAGCTCTCGCCCCCCTCGGCGGGGACGTAGTGCTCCGGGTTGTCGAAGATGACCTGGCATTCCGGGGACTCCTTGAGGGGGATGCCCTCCAGGACGCCGAAGCCCATCTCCACCAGGTCCTCCTCGATCAGCACCGGCACCCCCCGGCCGGCGGCCACCGCCTGGGCGGTCTGGCGGGCCCGGCGCAG
>CAZAIF010000154.1:0-4122 GCA_964485125.1 uncultured Oscillospiraceae bacterium
ACCCGGCAGGGGTTGCCCACCGCCACCACCCCGGAGGGGATGTCGTGGGTGACCACGCTGCCCGCCCCGATGACGGTGTCGTCTCCGATGGTGACGCCGGGCAGCACCGTCACGTTGGCCCCGAACCAGACCCGGCTGCCCACGGTGATGGGGTGGGCGAACTCCGGCCCGGCGCAGCGCTGCTCCGCCACCAGGGGATGGCCCGCCGCCGAAAAGCAGCAGTTGGGGCCGATCATCACCTCGTCCCCGAAGGTCACCGGGGCGCAGTCCAGGATGACGCAGTTGTGGTTGGCGTAGAAATAGTCCCCCACCCGGATGTTGTAGCCGTAGTCGCACCAGAAGGGCGCGGTGAGACAGCAGTCCTTCCCCCTCCGGCCCAGGATCTGGCCGGTCAGGGCGTCCCGCTCCTCCTGCTGCCGGGAGGTCAGTGCGTTGAAGCGTAGGCACAGATTCTTGACCCGGTCCCGGGCCTCCGCCAGGGCGGGGTCCCCGGCGTCGTAGAGCAGGCCTGCGTCGGCCTTTTCCCGTTCTGTCATGGCCGCTCCCCCTCAGATGGTCTCGATCTTCAGCATATTGGTGTTGCCGGTGCGCCCGTTGACCAGGCCGCCGGTGATGACGATCTTGTCCCCAGCCTTCAGGCCCATGATCTCCTTGGCCCGGCGCTTGGCGGTGTAGAACAGCACGTCGGCGGACTCGTACATCTCGCACATGGCGGGGATCACCCCCCAGGACATGGCCAGCTTACGCCAGGTCTTCTCCGAGGTGGTCAGACCGATGATGTCCACCGGCGGGCGGAAGCGGGACACCATCCGGGCGGTCATGCCCGACAGGGAGCAGGCCACGATGGCGGAGGCCTCGATGTCGATGGCCATGCCGCAGGTGGCGTGGGAGATGGCGTCCACGGTGTTCTTGATCTGGAACTCGGAAGAGTGGAAGCGCTTTTGGTAGTGGATGCTCTTTTCCGTGGCCTCGGCGATGCGGGACATGGTCTGCACCGTCAGCACCGGGTACTTGCCGGCGGCGGTCTCCCCGGAGAGCATGATGGCGCTGGTGCCGTCGTAGACCGCATTGGCCACGTCGGAGATCTCCGCCCGGGTGGGCCGGGGGTTGTGGATCATGGACTCCAGCATCTCGGTGGCGGTGATGATCCGCTTGCCCAGCAGCCGGCACTTGGTGATCAACCGCTTCTGGACGGCGGGCAGCTCCTCGAAGGGGATCTCCACGCCCATGTCGCCCCGGCCGATCATGATGCCGCTGCAGGCCTGACAGATCTCCTCGATGTTGTCGATACCCGACTGGTTCTCGATCTTGGCGATCAGCTCTATGTCGTCCCCGCCGTTCCGGGACAGGAATTCCTTCACGTCCAGCAGGTCCTGGCGGCGGGAGACAAAGGAGCAGGCCACAAAGTCTACCCCGTGCTCGATGCCGAAGAGCAGGTCGCTCTTGTCCTGCTCGCTCAGGTAAACCTGCTTGAGCACTTTATTGGGGAAGCTCATGCTCTTCCGGTCGGAGATCTCGCCCCCGGCGATGACGGTGCAGATCACGTCGGTGTCGGTGAGGGCGGTGACCTCAAAGATCAGCAGGCCGTTGTTGACCAGCACCCGGTCCCCCACCTGAAGATCCTGGGCCAGGCCGGCGTAGCTGACCGAGACCTGGGTTGCGTCCCCCTCCACCTCCCGGGTAGTGAAGGTGAAGGAGTCCCCGTCGTTCAGCATGGCCTTGCCGTCTTTAAAGGTGCGGATCCGATACTCCGGTCCCTTGGTGTCCAGCATGATGGCGACGGGCAGATTCAGCTTTTCCCGCACCCGCTTGATGAGCTCGATCTTTCCGGCGTGCTCCTCATGGGTGCCGTGGGAGAAGTTCAGCCGGGCCACGTTCATGCCGGCCTGACACATGCCGGTCAGCGTCTCCTCGTTGGCGCAGGCGGGGCCGATGGTACACACGATCTTGGTTTTTCTCATGGGAATAAACTCCTCTCAGCCGTCAAAAGGTACAGGGTTTCTGGCTGTCTCAACAAAGCTATCGTAGCATAGAATACCCGGATTTTCAAGAAATCTCCCCTCCCCAAAATGCACTGAAAGCCGGGGGATAAGTGGCGTCATTTTGTACTTTGTACAAAAAACGTCCTGCTTTTACTCTTATAAATATCAAAATTATCCCATTCCTGCCCGGCGCCCCATCGTCCACAAGGGCGGACGCGCCTTGCGGCGCGTCCGCCCTTGTGCAGCGGCCCGCTTTTTGCCTTATGCTTTCTTGGGAATGACGGCATAGGTGCCGATGGCGGTGCAGGCCAGCTTGCCGGTGGCGGGCACGATGGCCTCGCAATAGGCGGTGGCGTTGCGCTTGCCCAGGGAGGTCACCCGGGCCTTGATGAACACATACTCCTCCATGGGCACCGGCCGGAGATAGTTGACGGTCATGGAGATGGTGGGCGGTATGGTCTGGCGAGAGAAGCAATACACCGCCATACTCATGGCCAGATCCATCATGGTGTTGATCATCCCCCCGTGGAGAGTGCCCAGGCCGTTGACCTGCCAGTCCTGGAGCGGAAATCTCAGGGTCAGCTCCTGAGCGGCCTCGTCACAGCGCTCCAGTTCCGCCTTCAGCCGCCCGTTCAGGGTGGCGGCCATCTTGCCGTTGATAAAGGCCAGCTCCTCCCGGAGCCACGCCTCGCTGGTCACATTCGTTTCGTCCATCTTGTTCCCCTCTTTCATCGGTTGTCCCGCCCCTGAGGGGCGTTTTGCATTATTGTATCAGCTTTCCGGCGGAAAGGCAACGGTTCATTCCTCCGCCGGCGTCCGAAAGTGCCGGTGCAGGATCCGGGGCAGGGCAGCAAACAGGATGAGCACGTCCGCCCCCATGGCAATGTAGATGACGTAGTTGACGCCATTCATCCCAAAGGTGCGGATCAGGGGCAGGGAGAGGGCCGCCGCCAGGGCCGCCGCCACCCCGTTGGCCACCAGGATGACCTTCAGCTTCCGGGTGATGGTGATCAGCGCCCCCAGGAAATAGGCGCAGGCGATCAGGGCCGTGGTGCCCAATACCGGCAGCAGCAGCCCGGCGTACTCCACCACCGCCTCGTCAAACAGCAGCCCCAGCCCCCAGCGGCCCAGCAGCCGGGCGGCCAGCAGGATCACCGCGAACGCGGCGGACAGCAATCCCCAGATCTTGGCGTAGAGGGCGTAATAGGCCCGCCGGTCCCGCTGGGCGTAGTAGCGGGTGAATACGGTAATCACCGGCGTATAGAGCCACATGGCGCTGGACTGGACGATGGTGGCCGGGGTGGCGATGGAGGCGTAGATCCCCATGATATAGCTGCCCCAGATTCCCTCCAGGATGCTCCGGGGCACCGAGACCACGGCGGTCATCAGGAAGGAATTGCACATCAGCGGGGCGCACTCCCAGAGCAGGCGGCGGGAGGCCCGGAGGGAAAAGGACAGCCGGAAGCCGGTGAGCCGGCGCCCCACGGGAAAGTCATAGAGCAGCACCACCCCGAAGGAGGTCACCGTGATCCCCACAATAGCCAGCAGCAGGTTCTGGGTCAGCCAGAGGATCAGGGAGAAGCCCCCCAGCAGCATGGTGCCCCGGAGCAGGAAGGAGACGAAATTGTAGTCCATCCGCTCCGCCTTCTGCTCCATGGCCTGGAAGGTGTCCACCAGCGCCTCCGCCAGCCGGAAGAGCATATACAGCAGGATGCAGGCCGCCTCATAGCCGGTATAGCCCCGGCTCACCCCCACAAAGCCGCAGCACAGCGCCGCGGCGGCGGCACAGGTCATCAGCCGGGTGGTCACATACTGGCCCGGGGTGTACTGGTCCTGATAGTCGGACACCTGAAAATCCCGGATGCCAAAGACGGCCACGGTATAGAACAGATTGGTGATGGACATGCACAGGGAGAGCACTCCCGCGTCCTCATAGCTGCCCAGCCGGACCACCAGCACGGTGATCAGCCACTGGCAGGCCAGATAGTACAGCGAGCCCGCCGAATTGAACAGGGTGTTCTGCCCCACAGAGAGTTTCTTCTTCACGCAAAGTGTCCCTTCCTCCCCCGCCGGCGGGGGCAAAATTTATGTCATTTTAACACAGTTTTGCCGCCCCGTCTACCATTTCGGGCAGGCTTTC
>CAZAIF010000155.1:0-4083 GCA_964485125.1 uncultured Oscillospiraceae bacterium
TGGGACAGGGTCAGCGTTTGCCCCGCCCCTGGGCCGCCCTCCGGTCCGAGGGACAGGCGATCTCCACCAGGGCCTCGATCATGTGGTGGAGCAGCTGGGCCCGCTCGGTCTCTGCGGCCCTGTAGTAGACCTCCCGGCCCGCCCGGCGGCTGACGATCAGCCCGGCGGCCTTCAGCTGCCGCAGGTGGTGGGAGACGGCGGGGCTGCTCATCTCCACCAGGGCGGACAGGTTGAGCACGCACTCCTCACAGTGGCACAGCAGCCAGAAGATGCGGATGCGGCTGCCGTCCCCCATCTGCTTGAAGATGTCGGCCACCGTTTGAAAGTTGCCGGTGCTGGGCATGTGCCGCAGCTCCTGTTCAATGGACTGCCCGTGGTCATGGGGCAGGGGAATGTCGGCCATGGGACTCCCTCCTTTTTATCTGTTATTATAACATAGTTCACCGCCCTCCGTCACCTGTTCCCGCCGGGGCAGGGCGCAGAAATTTCCCGGGCGGCGCGGCGGCAAAAAAGAGGGGAGGGAAAAGTGGAAAAGGGGGTTGACAATCCGGGGCGTCGGGAGTATGCTATATGCAGAATTAAACAGATGTTTAATCGTTCAAATAATCGAAAAGGATCAGAGAGGAGTTTTTTTCATGAAAAAGACCTATAAGATCGATGTGGACTGCGCCAACTGCGCCAACAAGATGGAGGAGGCCGCCCGGAAGACCCCCGGCGTCCAGGCCGCCACAGTGAACTTCATGACCCTGAAGATGATTGTGGAGTTCGCCGAGGGGGCCGACCCCAAGGCGGTCATGCAGGCGGTGCGCAAGGCCTGCAAAAAGGTGGAGGACGACTGCGAGATCTATCTCTGATCCCGGCGCCCTGGAACACCCTTGAAGATGACGGCGTTCATGTTTGAGGGTGCTTTTTCCGGAACAACAGATAAATAATTAAGCATATATTTAATTTTTAATTATAATGAGAGGGACGAGGTCCCATGAGGAGAGCTGTGATCATGATACGGAAACAGAAGATCGTGCTGGTGCGCATTCTGGCGGCTGCCGTCATGCTGGTCGCGCTGCATTTCGTCCCGGCCGCCGGCTGGCCCCGCTTCGGGCTCTACTTGGTGCCCTACCTGGTGATCGGCTACGACATCCTGATCAAGGCGGCCAAAGGCATCCGTAACCGCCAGGTCTTTGACGAGTGCTTCCTGATGGCGGTGGCCACCCTGGGGGCCATCGCCCTGGCCCTGTATGAGGGCAGCGGCGATTTCACCGAGGCGGTGGCCGTCATGCTGTTCTACCAGGTGGGCGAGTGGTTCCAGAGCTACGCCGTGGGCAAAAGCCGCCGCAACATCAGCGACCTGATGGACATCCGCCCCGACTACGCCAACATTGAGGGGGAGGGCAGGCTGGAGCGGGTGGACCCGGATGAGGTGGAGATCGGCTCCATCATCGTGGTGCGGCCCGGCGAAAAGGTGCCCATCGACGGCGTTGTGACCGAGGGCGTCTCCACCCTGAACACCGCCGCCCTGACCGGCGAGTCCCTGCCCAGGGACGCCAGGGAGGGGGATGAGATCATCAGCGGCTGCGTCAATATGACCGGCGTGCTGAAGATCAGAACCACCAAGGAGTTCGGCGAGTCCACGGTCTCCAAAATTTTGGACCTGGTGGAGAACGCCTCCTCCCGCAAGTCCAAGTCGGAGGACTTCATCTCCAAGTTCGCCCGGATTTACACCCCGGCGGTGTGCTGCGCCGCCCTGGCCCTGGCCATCCTGCCGCCGGTGGTGCGGATGTTCGCCCTGGGCCTGGAGGCCGGGTGGGAGACCTGGGTCTACCGGGCGCTGACCTTCCTGGTGGCCAGCTGCCCCTGCGCCCTGGTCATCAGCATCCCCCTGTCCTTCTTCGCCGGCATTGGCGGGGCCAGCAAGGCCGGCGTGCTGGTCAAGGGCTCCAACTATCTGGAGACCCTGTCCCAGACCAAGATCGTGGTCTTTGACAAGACGGGCACCCTGACCCAGGGCGCCTTTGAGGTCAGCGGCATCCACCACAATGAGCTGGAGAACGAGCGGCTGGTGGAGTACGCCGCCCTGGCGGAGTCCGCCTCCTCCCACCCCATCAGCAAGAGCCTCCAGCGGGCCTACGGCAGGGAGATCGACCGCAGCCGGGTGTCCGACATCCAGGAGATCAGCGGCAACGGCGTCATCGCCAGGGTGGACGGCCACACCGTGGCCGCAGGCAACGACAAACTGATGGGGCGCATCGGCGTGGACTACATCGACTGCCGCAGCGTGGGCACCATCATCCACATGGCCATTGACGGCGCCTACGCCGGCCATATCGTCATCTCCGACGTGGAGAAGCCCACCGCCAAGCAGGCCATCCGGGCGCTGAAGGGGGCCGGCGTGCAGAAGACCGTCATGCTTACCGGCGACGCCAAGCGGGTGGCCGACCAGGTGGCCCGGGACCTGGGGATCGACCAGGTGTACAGCCAGCTGCTGCCCGCAGATAAGGTGGAAAAAGTGGAGGCCCTGCTGCGCGAGAAGCCGGAGAAGGCCAAACTGGCCTTCGTGGGGGACGGCATCAACGACGCCCCGGTGCTGGGCCGCTCGGACATCGGCATCGCCATGGGGGCCATGGGCTCTGACGCCGCTATCGAGGCCGCCGACGTGGTGCTGATGGACGACGACCCCATGAAGATCTCCACCGCCATCCGCATCTCCCGGAAGTGCATGGGCATCGTCTACCAGAACATCGTCTTTGCCATCGGCATCAAGCTGATCTGCCTCGCCCTGGTGGCCCTGGGCTTTGCCAACATGTGGCTGGCGGTGTTCGCCGACGTGGGGGTCATGATCCTGGCGGTTTTGAACGCCATCCGGGCTTTGTTCGTCAAGGGGCTGTAAGTCCTTCCTATCCCCATATCCCGCGCCCGCCGGAGCACACCCGCCCGGCGGGCGCGGTTGCGCTTTCCGCCCCCGGGTGGTATCATAGGCTGGTAAGCAGATACCCCTGTGGGCGGGCTGTTCGCCCCTCATCAGGGCCTCTTTCCCCGCTGCGACGCCGGGCTCTACACCGCCGGAGCGGCCCGCATGATCGTCTCCCGGGGGCTGGGCAACAGCATCATCCCCCTCCGGGTGAACAACCGGCCCGAGCTGGTGGTGGCGGAGCTGTCCCGGGGAGAGCGGCCGTGACCGGCCGGAAAAAATTTGGCCGGGGGGGGGTGACAAGGCTCTCCGGCGGCAGTATTATAACGGTGTTATATAACCGGAGGCAGGAGGCCGGACATGACACAGACCACCACTCTGGAACGCATCCACCAGGCCCGCCCGGGCGGAGTTCCGCGCCCAGGGCTTTCAGCGGGCCTCCCTGCGCAAGATCGTCAAATCGGCGGGGCTGACCCACCGGCGCCTTCTACGGCTATTACAGCAGCAAGGAGGCCCTCTTCGAGGCCCTGGTGGGGGAGGCCTACGACTACCTGATGGGGCGCTTCCGGGAGGCCCAGGAGGCCTTCGCCCGGCTGCCCCGGGAGGAGCAGCCCCGGGAGCTGGCCGACGTCTCCGGGGTGTGCATGTTCGACATGCTTCACTACGCCTATGACCACCTGGAGGCCTGCCAGCTGCTGCTGTGCTGCGCCCAGGGCACCCGCTTCGCCGGTATGATCGACGAGATGGTGGAGATCGAGACCAGCGCCACCCACGCCTATCAGGCGGTGCTGGCGCTTTTGGGCCGCCCCTCCCCGGAGATCGACCCCAAGCTGGAGCATATCCTGATCACCGGGATGTTCCACACCTTTTTCGAGCTGATCATTCACCAGATGCCGCTGGACCAGGCGGAACAGTACCTGCGGGAGATGCGGGCCTTCTACACCGCGGGCTGGATGAAAATCCTGGGGCAGTAAGCCCCTTGATTTTTGACCATAAGTTAGCTGAAACTAACTCGTGCGTCCGAAAGCACCCTCACGCCCCATCTGAGGGAAGAGGACAGAAACGGAGGAATCGAGTTGAACAAAGCCAACGGAAGCAAGGGCTCCAACCTGTCCAGGCTGCTGGGCTACGCGGGGGGCCACAGGTACCTGACCTACGCCTCCTGGCCGCCGCCCCGG
>CAZAIF010000156.1:0-4076 GCA_964485125.1 uncultured Oscillospiraceae bacterium
CGCCGCCAAGGCCGCCATCAACAAGGCTGCCATGGAGACCGTGGCCGCCGGCAAGGCCCAGGAGACCACCGAGTTCACCCTCCTGTTCGACACCCACGACCAGAAGGAGGGCATGGCCGCCATGATCGAGAAGCGGCCCGCGGTGTTTACCAACAACTGATCGCTCACAGATAAATCTTAAGGAGGAATACATCATGTCCATTCAAACGATTGCCGTCCTCGGCGCCGGCCAGATGGGGTCCGGCATTGCGCAGATCGCCGCCGCCTGCGGCTACAATGTCATCATCCGTGACATCGCGCAGGAGTCCTGCGACAAGGGCGTCAACACCATCAAGACCGGCCTGGACAAACAGGTCGCCAAGGGCAAGACCACTCAGGAGGCTGCCGACGCCATCATGGCCCGCATCTCCACCACCGTGGAGCTGGAGGGTGTGGCCCCCGCTGATTTCGTCATCGAGGCTGCTCCCGAGATCCTGTCCCTGAAGCATGACACCTTCGTGCAGCTGGGCGAGATCTGCAAACCCGACGCCATCCTGTGCACCAACACCTCCTCCATGTCCATCGGCGAGATCACCAAGGACTGCAAGAACCCGGAGCGCTGCTGCGGCATGCACTTCTTCTTCCCGGTGTACGCCATGAAGCTGGTGGAGATGATCCGCTCCAAGTACACTTCCGACGCCACCATCGCTGCGGTGCGGGAAGTGGCCGAGAAGATGGGCAAGAAGCCCGTCGAGTGCAAGACCGACACCCCGGGCTTCATCGTCAACCGCTGCCTGTTCGCCTTCCTGCTGGAGGCGGTCCACTGCTATGAGGACGGCGTGGCCACTGTGGACGACATCGACACCGCCATCAAGTACGGCCTGAACCACCCCTTGGGCCCCTTCGAGATGATGGATATGTCCGGCCTGGACACCTTCCCCCATGTCACCGAGACCATGGAGGCCCTGCCCGTCACCGACTGGAAGTGCCCCGAGTCCGTCAAGAAGCTGGTGGCCGAGGGCAAGTACGGCCGCAAGAGCGGCGAGGGCTGGCACAAGTACAACTGATCCGACGGGCCCATTCGCTCTGACCGCTCGCTCCCTGCGGGGATGCGGGAAACGGTGAAAAGCATTGCCGGGCGGGGGAGGGGCGCCTGCCCCTCCGCCTGCCCCTCCGATTTTAAATTCAAGGATGTGTTTATTATGGCCAAGACGATTATCACCGCCGCTCTGACCGGCGCCATCACCCCCCACGGCTACGACGTCCCCGAGACCCCCGAGGCCATTGCCGCCTGCGCTTATGAGTGCTGGAAGGCCGGCGCCTCCGTGGTCCACCTGCACATGCGGGACGACCAGGGCTCCGGTGTCATGGACCCGGTGAAGTTCTATCAGACGATCTCCATCCTGCGCAACCAGTATCCTGACTGCGACGTGATCGTCAACTGCACCTCCTCCGGCGACAACCGGGTCTCCGATGACTCCCCCTACGGCAACGCTGTGCGTATGCTCCACCACAAGCACGTGCCCGGCATTGAGATGGGCACCTTCGACGCCGGCTCCTTCAACTGGGGCATCCCCGGCGGCGTGTTCCACAACTCCCCCAAGATGCTCTGCGACCTGGGCACCCTGTACCAGGAGAAGGGCATCAAGCCCGAGTTCGAGATCTTCGATCTGGGCATGCTCCGGGCCGTGGGCGTGTACTGGAAGAAGGGCTTCGTGGTGGCCCCGCTGCACTTCCAGTTTTGCCTGGGCGTCGTGGGCGGCCTGGCCGCCACTCCCCACGACCTGCAGCTGCTCATCGACGAGATGGAGCTGATGCAGAAGCGGGGCGATCTGCCCGCTGAGTGCACCTGGTCCGCCTTCGGCATCGGCAAGGGCCATCTGCCCGTCATGTTCGCCGCCCTGGCCAACGGCGGCCACATCCGGGTGGGCATGGAGGACAACGTGGTCTACGGCCGCACCGCCGACGGCAAGAAGATCATGGCTACCAACCTGATGCTGGTGGAGCGGGCCGCCAACGCGGTCCGGGCCTACGGCAACGAGGTCGCCACCCCCGCGGAGGCCCGGGAGATGCTGGGCCTGAAGCCCCTGGATCTGGAGGCTGCTCAGAAGGCCCTGGCCGGCGTGACCGTCGAGCAGCTTGAGGCAGCCAAGCAGGCCGCCGCCGACGAGTTCGGCACCACCTACTTTGCCGCCAAGGGCATGGGCTGATCGGTATCAGGTATATCTTCTGAGGTGAATGTGAAATGAAAACGATTGATGAGATCAAGCAGGTTGCCGGTATCGGCGGCGGCGTCATCGGCGGCAGCTGGGCCGTCCTGTTCGCGATGAAGGGCTGCGATGTCATCCTCTATGACATCAATGACGACTGCATCGCCAACGACAAGAAGACCATTGAGGACAACCTGTCCTTCCTGGTGGAGACCGGCGCCATCGCCGACGCGGCCCCCGTGGAGGCGCGCATCCACTACACCACCAGCATGGAGGAGGCCGTGAAGAACGCCCAGTTCATTCAGGAGAGCGGTCCCGAGCGCCTGCCTATCAAGCAGAGCATGCTGGCCTCCATCGAGGAGTTCGCCCCGGTGGACGCCATCATCGCCACCTCCTCCTCCGGTCTGCCCCTGGGCCAGATCACTGAGAAGGCGGTCCACCCCGAGCGGGTTGTGGGAGGCCATCCCTACAATCCCCCCCATCTGATCCCCCTGGTGGAGATCACCAAGACCGAGAAGACCGACCCCGCCAATGTGGCCCTGGCCAAGGAGTTCTATGTGAAGCTGGGCAAGGAGCCTGTGGTCTTGCAGAAGGACTGCCCGGGCTACATCTGCAACCGGCTCCAGCTGGCCGTCTTCCGTGAGATGGTGGACCTGGTGGAGCGGGGCGTGTGCACCGTGGAGGAGGCCGACAAGGCCCTGACCTTCGGCCCCGCCATCCGCTGGGCCATCTTCGGCCACAACATGATCATGCAGCTGGGCAACAAGGACGGCATCCGGGGCATGATGGAGATGCTGGACGGCGGCTTCAACCTCTGCGGCGACATCGCCAACTGGACCAAGATCCCCGAGTCCTACAAGGAGATCGGCCAGGCCGGCGTGGATGAGGAGATGCGCAATTTCTCCGACGAGATCGGCCACACCAACGAGGAGTGCATCCACTATCGGGACAAGATGCTCATCGAGATCCTGAAGCTGCACCACAAGTTCTGATCTCAGCCTGTTCCAGGACAAAACGACCCGCAGGGCACGCCCTGCGGGTCATTTTTTGTTTTACCGCACTATTCCGTTTTGCCGGCCGCCTGATAGGCCTGGATGGCCTCCAGAATACCGGTCCTAGACCTCCCGGTAACCGTCAAGCGTAGCGGCGTATAGAGTTACATAGACGAATATGCTAGACTTACGTTGAGCAGCAGGAACTGGCGCGAACTCACAGGAAGCTGCTGTGAGATTGCGCGAGACGGCGCAATACAGTGAGGCGGTGGAGACATGGGAGACATGGGCAATGAGCTTAAAACGCTGCGGGCGCAGAGCAATATACGGGAATGGGCGGCACTGGCAGAAGCGGTGCCTCGGGCGTTGAGTGATGCTTAAGAACTTCACATCAGCCGGGCGGGTATTCATCGCAGTAGGGTATTCCTGGATGCCATCCACTATCATGTCCGCAGCGAAGGGCAGATTGTGAAGAAAGCAGTGTACATTGCCATTGGCATTGACTTGGACGGCCACAAGGACGTACTTGGTATGTGGGTTGGCGAAAATGAGAGCGCCAAGTTCTGGGCAACTGTACTCAACAGCCTGAAAAACCGGGGCGTAGAGGATGTTTTCATTGCCTGCACCGATAATTTGGCGGGGTTTGACGCGGCAATTCATGCCACTTTCCCGCAGACTGAGATCCAGAACTGTATCATCCACCAGCTGCGCAATTCCAGCAAGTATGTGTCCTACAAGGACCTGAAGGCCCTTATGGCCGATCTGAAGGCGGTCTATGCCGCCGTGGACGAGCAGGCAGCCCTGGATGCTCTGGACGCCTTTGAGGAGCGCTGGGACAAGAAATACCCGAAAATCTCTCAGTCCTGGCGGTCCAACTGGGCTAATCTCAGCACCT
>CAZAIF010000157.1:0-3994 GCA_964485125.1 uncultured Oscillospiraceae bacterium
TGATGGCTGCCTAAGGATTTCCCTCAAGCGCTATACTAGTGTAGCAGAAGATAGGCAGAATGTCAACCCCTATTTTTGTGTTTTTTCCGGCCAGGCAGAGCATGGTAAACAGCATGCCGGAACACGGCGGGAGAGGCTGCGGTCGGGGACTGAGCACCGGCCGCAGAGAGCACCGCCCGGCTCGCTCCCCCGCCGGCCGGGCGGTAGGGGAGGGCCCCAACGCCTACTCCGCCCAGTGCCAGGCCAGCGCCCCGGTGGGGCAGGCCCTGGTACAGGCGGGGGAGAGCCCGGCCCGCACCCGCTCCAGACAGCCGTGGCACTTCTCCATTTTTTCTTTTGGCCGCTGTTTCCCGGTGGGCCGGAAGGAGAGCGCGCCATGGTGACAGGCCCGTTCACAGGCCCGGCAGCCCACACAGGCAGTATTGTCATAGCCCACCAGGCCGCTCTCCCGGTCCTGATAGAGACAGTCCAGAGGACAGGCCCCCGCGCAGGGGGCGTCGGGACAGTGGAGGCAGGCCTGGGAGAGATAGACCCGCCCGGCGCCGGTCTCCCGGACGGACACCCGGCGGTAGGGGGCCTGTCCCGCCTCGATGTCGATGTCGTTCTGATCCATGCAGGCGATGGCGCAGGCGCCGCAGGCGGTGCATTTTTCCGCCTCAAAGGTAAACAGCAGCTTCAAGGCGCCGCCTCCTCTCTGACGATGGCGCAGCGGACGCTGCGGTAGCCGGGAAAGCCGGAATAGGGGTCGTTGTGTCCGGGCGGGATGATGGAGTTCACATCTGCCTCCCGGTAGCCGTGGTAGAGGAACACCGTCCCGGGCTTGACTGCGCTGGTGGGATTGGCTGCCACGGTGATGGACCCGGCCCGGGTGGACAGCGCAATGGCATCTCCCGGGGCGATGCCCAGGGCGCGGGCGTCCTGGTCGTTCAGGTCGGCGGTGGGGCGGGGGCGCAGCGACCGCAGCCAGGGCACGTCGTGGAGCCGGGAGTGGAGGGCGTTGGGCAGCCGCGCCCCGGCCACCAGCCGGAAGGGGTACCGCTCCGGGTCGGCGCCGTCGATGCTGTCCCGCCAGGTGGGCAGCGGATCCAGCCCCGGGATCTGCCCGATCACCGTGGACCACAGCTCAAATTTCCCGGTGGGCGTGGGGAAACCGTGGGCCCCGACCGGGGTCATCTTGACCCCCTCCAGCTTTTGGGGGAATTGGGGGTGGGCCTTGAGCTGGTCCACGTCGATGGGGGTGTCCCGCAGCATATAGCGCACGCAGGCCTCGCTGCCGGAGCACAGCAGGTCGTCCAGCTCCAGACGGCGGGCCAGCTCCGTGATGATCTCGTCGTCGGGGCGGGACTGGCCCAGAGGGGGGATGACCGGCTGGGTCCACTGTCCCCAGCCGCCGCCGAACACCTTGAACTCGCTGCGCTCGAAGGAGGAGCAGCAGGGCAGCACAATGTCTGCCAGCTTGGCCGAGTCGGTGAGGAACAGGTCGATGTCCACGAAGAAGTCCAGCTCCTTCAGGGCCCGCTCCAGCTCCCGGTCCCCGTTGAACATTCTGAAATTCATCCCGTGGGCCCACAGCCCCTTTACCGGGTAGGGGGTGCCCTCCCGGATCTGCCGGGCCAGGTCGTTGCCCTGCATCTCCCCGACCACTCTGTCCCAGAGGGGGAAGCGCTCCGCCCCCACAGGCCGGGGGGCGTCCGATGGATACTTTTCAAAGGGGAACTCGTGGTCCCGTGTCTCAAAGCCCGCCATGGAGTGGGCATAGGTCAGCGGGGTGGGGATCATGCCCCCCGGCCGGTCGTAGGTGCCCATCAGGGCGGAGAGGGCCATGACGGCCCGATGGGTCTGCATACCGTTGGTGTGGTGGACCAGGGCTGCGCCGGACTGGTTGATGGCCAGGGGCATGTGCTCGTGGATCATCCGGGCGGCCAGCCGCAGCTGTTCCACGGGCACGTCGGTGAGGGCCGCCACCCGCTCCGGGGGAAAGTCCATGACATAGTTCCGGTAGGCCTCGTAGCCGTAGACGTTTTGGTCTATGTAATCCTGATCCACCCAGCCGTTGACGATCAGCTCCCGGGCCAGCCCCAGGGCCAGGGCGCAGTCGGTGCCCGGCTTGATGCGCAGATGCAGGTCGCACTGTTTTTCCACCGCCGGGGTGACCCGGGGGTCCACAATGATAACCTTCATCCCCCGCTTCCGGGCCCGCTCCACCCCGCCGGCCATCAGATACTGGGCGTAATAGCCGTTGTAGCACCAGCCCAGAAAGAGCCCGGCCCGGCGCAGGTCCGGGGTGGCGCAGTCCACTCCGGCGGCCAGCCGCCAGGACATGATGGTGGAGGTGAAGCAGGAGGAGGACTCGGTGCCGTAGTTGACCGAGCCGAAGGCATAGCACAGCCGCTGGAGGAAGGGCCGGTACCACTTGCTGTAGCCGGAGTAGAAGGCCACGGCGCTGGCCCCGTACTCCGCCCGGATGGCCTTCAGCCGGGGGACGATCTCCTCAAAGGCCTCCTCCCAGGTGATGGGTTGGAATTTTCCCTCGCCCCGGGCGCCCACCCGGCGCAGGGGGGTGAGCACCCGGTCCTTCCGGTAGACGTACTGCCGTCCCGCCAGTCCCTTGGTGCACAGCAGGCCGTGACCGGCGGGGTGGCCCTCGGTGCCCTCGATTTTCAGGATCTTGCCGTCCTTGACATAGCAGGTCACCCCGCAGTGGGGGCCCGGGGCGCAGATGTCGCAGAAGCTGTTGCGGGTGACGATGCCGGTGTCCTCGCCGGGGATCTTGTGGCGCAGTTTTTCTGCTGGGGTGGACATGAGGATCGCGCTCCTTTCGGATGTTCCGGCCCGGAAGGGTTTATTCGGTGATCTGGTTGTCCAGCGCACCGCCCCCCGCGAAGCTCTGGGCGTTTTCCAGGGTGGTCCGTGCGATGCTCTCCAGGGCCTCCTGGGTCAGGAACCCCTGGTGGGAGGTGAGCACCACATTGGGGAAGGAAAGCAGCCGCTGCACCGTGGA
This sequence comes from uncultured Oscillospiraceae bacterium, assembly GCA_964485125.1. Lineage (GTDB taxonomy): Bacteria > Bacillota > Clostridia > Oscillospirales > Oscillospiraceae > UMGS1766. The sequence continues at coordinate 3,002 of CAZAIF010000157.1, forward strand.
GGTCTGGAGGATGGAGCCGGACAGGTCCTCAAAGACATAGTCGGTCTCCTCCTCGTACACGTCCAGCCCCACGGCGAAGAACTTGTGGTCCCGGATGCCGGCGATCAGGTCCTCGGTGCAGATCAGGCCGCCCCGGGAGGTGTTGACCAGGATGACCCCGTCCTTCATCTCGGCGATGGAGCGGGCATTGATCAGGTGCCGGGTCTCCGGGGTCAGGGGGCAGTGGAGGCTGACCAGGTCGCTGCGCCGGAGCAGCTGCTCCAGGGAGACGTAGGTGAGCCAGTCCAGCTCCGCTTTGGGGCGGGGGTCATAGGCCAGCACCTCCATGCCGAAGCCCCGGCAGATCCGGGCCATGGCCAGGCCGATCTGGCCGGTGCCCACGATGCCGGCGGTCTTGCCGTGGAGGTTGACCCCGGTCAGGCCGGTGAGGGCGAAGTTGTTCTCCCGGCATTTGATATAGGCCTTGTGGGTGTGGCGGTTGGCGGTCAGGGCCAGGGCCATGGCGTGCTCGGCCACCGCCTCCGGGGAGTAGCCCGGCACCCGCAGCACCGGGATGCCGTGGCGGGCTGCCGCCTTCAGATCCACGTTGTTGTAGCCGGCGCAGCGCATCAGGATGACCCCCACGCCGCACTCGGCCAGGGTGTCGATGACCGCGCCGCCCAGGTCGGCGTTGACAAAGGCGCACACCGCCTCGTAGCCCCGGGCCAGCGGCGCGGTCTCGGGCAGCAGGTTGGCCTCGATATATTTGAGCTCCAGGCCGGGATAGGCGGGGAGCATGGAGTCAAAGGATTCCATGTCATAGGGTTTGGCGCCGTAAAACAGGATCTTCATAGCAATTCCATCCTTCCGGTTTGATCGATTGGGATTTGGGACTGGGATCTGTGTCATTCTGGCCCCGTTTGGGGGCCTTTTATACCTGAGCGCAGCCGTGGCGGGGCAAATTTGGGCGCCGGCGGTTGCATCCCCCGGGCCCTTCGGGTAAAATAGAGGGCG
>CAZAIF010000158.1:0-3955 GCA_964485125.1 uncultured Oscillospiraceae bacterium
CTTGTGTTACCTCATCAATTATGATAGACTAATTTAAACTCATTATAGGATAAACGGGAGGATATTACAATGTTGAAAGTTGACTTGATCGCCCACACCCCGGAGCCGGAGCGGGTGGTGGCCGCCGCCGCCAAGCTGTGCTATTCCGCGGTGGGGGTGGACAGGCTCATGGAGGATTTGACACCGGAGAAGAGCGCCAAATTCCTGAACATGCTCTCCAACCTGGGCCACGCCAGCCCCACGGAGCACGCCTCCTTCACCTTTGCCATCGAGGGGGTGTCCCGCTCCCTGCTGGCCCAGATCACCCGGCACCGGATCGCCTCCTACTCGGTCCAGAGCCAGCGCTATGTGCGCCTGGACGACTTCAAGTTTGTGGTGCCCCCGGAGGTGGAGGCCGACCCGGAGTCCAAGGCCCGCTTTTTGCAGGCCATGGAGGAGGAGGCCGCCCACTATCTGGCCATCGCCCAGTCCCTGACCAAAAAGCACGAGGCAGATTTCCTGGCCCAGGGCCTCAGCGAAAAGGAGGCCCACAGCAAGGCGGAGAAGATGGCCAACGAGGACGCCCGCTTTGTGCTGCCCAACGCCTGCGAGACCAAGATGGTGGTCACCATGAACGCCCGGAGTTTGAACAATTTCTTCGCCATCCGCTGCTGCAACCGGGCCCAGTGGGAGATCCGGGCCCTGGCGGAGGAGATGTACAAGCTGGTCTGCGCCGTGGCCCCCAACCTGTTCGGCCGGAGCGGCCCCAGCTGCGTGGCCACCGGCCGGTGTCCCGAGGGCAAGATGAGCTGCGGCAAAATAAAAGAGGTACAGGCCAAATACGCCGCCATCCACACGGCGGGCAAGTGACAGCATCAACAGCAGGGGGCGGCCCGGGCCGTCCCCTGTTTTTCCGCCGGAGGGGCGGGAGAAGGAAAGGAGCGCGCTATGAACATTCAGATTTACGGCAAGAACAAGTGCTTTGACACCAAGAAGGCCCAGCGCTATTTTCAGGAGCGCCGGATTAAGTTCCAGTTTATCGACCTGCCCCGCTACGGCATGGGCCCCCGGGAGCTGGAGAACGTGGCCCGGGCGGTGGGGGGCGTGGACAACCTGATCGACCCCAAGCACCCGGACGCCAAAGCCCTGAGCTACTACGCCTACGACAGCCAGAAGCTGGAGCACCTGCTGGACAACCCCAAGCTCATCCGGACCCCCATCGTCCGCAACGGCAGACAGGCCACCGTGGGCTATTGCCCCGAGGTCTGGAAAACCTGGGAGTAATGGCATAAAGTCGGATATAAAAATTAAAATGTAATATATACTTGACAAAATGACATAGCAGAAGTATACTGGCCTCAGAAAAGCAAAGGAGGTCTGGTTTGCTATGACCATTGCGAAAATTGCGGGGATTGTTGTTGGTATCGTGGTGACGGTGCTGCTGGTGGTGTTGCTGGCGGTGGTGTTCCGGAAGCAAGGCGGCATGGGCTTCGGCCGGGCCAAGTATGACGAGCGGCAGAAGCTGGCCCGGGGCAAGGCCTTTCAGGCGGGCTTCTTTACGGTGCTGATCTACGAGGTGCTCTACGCCTTCGGGGACCTGATGGGGCTGCGCTGGACGGTCCATTTTACCGGGGTGATGATCGGCCTCTTTCTGGGGGTCGCAGTGTTCGGGGTGGCGGCCGTCTGCCAGGACGCCTATCTGAGCCTCAATGAGAAGCCCCAGGGCTGGTTGGCGCTGTGGGGCATTATTATTCTGGCCAATGGGGCCTGCGTGTTCAGCGAGGCCGTCGACGGGGAGCTGATCCGGGACGGGATGCTCACCGAAAACTGGCTCAACGGCCTGTGCGCCGCCCTGTTCGCGGTAATTCTGGTGGCCCAGCTGCTCCACACTGCCCGGGCAAGACGGGAAGAGATGGAAGAAGAGGCATGAAGAATCTGAAACTGAAATCCGCCCGGGCGGCCAAGGATCTGAGCCAGCAGGCGCTGGCGGATCTGGTGGGGGTGTCCCGCCAGACCATCAACGCCATCGAGAAGGGGGACTATAACCCCACCATCAAGCTGTGCGTCGCCATCTGCCGGGCCCTGGACAAGACCCTGGACGAGCTGTTCTGGGAGGAGGAGACACTGTGAACTCCACCTACCTGCTGTGCATCTATATCCCGCTGATCCTGGCCCTCTGGCTGGCCGCCCGCACCCGGCGGTTTGCGGGATACCATACCGCATCCCGGCGCCGCCGGGGGAGAGGAGAGAGCCCCATCAAATATTGAGCGTGTTCCAATCACAAAACGTCCCGATCCAATACGGACCGGGACGTTTTTGTCGGTTTTGCGATGAAATTGGGTCATATCAGCCCCAGCAGCAGCTGGGCGAAGCAGAAGTAGATCAGCAGGCTGACCGCGTCCATGATGGTGGAGATGAAGGGGGAGGCCATCACCGCCGGGTCGAAGCCCAGCTTTTCCACCAGCAGGGGGAGCACGCAGCCCACCAGTTTGGCGATGACCACCACGGCCCCCGAGGTGATGCACACCACCAGATCCACCATCAGGGTGATCTCGTGGCCCAGCAGCAGCTTGTCCACCAGCCAGATTTTCACGAAGTTGACCGCCGCCAGGGAGATGCCGCAGATCAGGCCCACCCGGAACTCCTTCCAGAGCACCCGGAAGGTGTCTTTGAACGCCACGTCACCCAGGCTCATGGCCCGGATGACGGTGACGCTGGCCTGGCTGCCCGAGTTGCCGCCGATGCCCATCAGCATGGGGATGAAGCCGGTCAGGGCGGCGCAGGCGGCCAGCTGGTTTTCAAAGGTGGTCAGAATGATGGCGGTGAAGGTGGCGCTGACCATCAGCACCGTCAGCCAGGGGATGCGGCTCTTCCAGGTCTCAAAGACGCCGGTCTTGAAGTAGGGCCGCTCGGTGGGGAGGATGGCGGCCATCTTCTCCATGTCCTCGGTGGCCTCGTCCTCCATGACGTCCACCGCGTCATCCACGGTGACGATGCCCACCAGCCGGTTCTCCTGGTCCACCACCGGCAGGGAGAGCAGGTCGTAGCGGTTGAACAGGTCGGCCACGTCCTCCTGGTCGTCGGTGGTGACGCACTTGATGACATTGTCCTCCATGATGTCGCCGATTTTGGCCTCATAGGGGTTCATCAGCAGGTCCTTGACGGTGACCACGCCCTCCAGGTGGCGCTGGTTGTCGGTGACGAAGAGGACGTAGATGGTCTCGGAGTCCTGGCCGTGGGCCCGGATGTAGTCAAAGGCGTCGTGTACCTCCATCTCCTGCTTCAGGGAGAGGTACTCGGCGGTCATAATGCTGCCGGCGGAGTTCTCCGGGTATTTCAGGAACTGATTGATCAGGCTCCGGGTCTCCGGCTTGGCGTTTTTCAGCACCCGGCGCACCACGCCGGCGGGCAGCTCCTCCAGCATGTCCACCGCGTCGTCGGTGTAGAGGTCCTCGACGATGCTGCCCAGCTCCGCGTCGGTGATGGAGTTGATGATGACCTCCTGGATGTCCACCGGGAGGAAGGCGAACACGTCGGAGGCTACATCCTTCTGGAGCATCCGGAACACCAGCAGCCGCCGCTCCTCGGGCAGCTCCTCCAGATATTCGGCGATGTCCGCCTCGTTCATGTCGTTGATCTTCTCCCGCAGCTGGCGGAACTTCTTTTCCTCCATCAGCCGGTCCAGTTCGTCCCGGGAGAAGCCGTAGGTTTCCACAAAATCTTCTTGATCCATAATGCGCTTGCCTCCGTTCTCTTACATGTACAGATTGACAGCAGAAAAAACGGTAAGAGACAGACCGCGCCCGGGCAGAGGCCGGATGGATTCAGGGGCGCCGGACCCGCAAGGGCACCGGGACGTCCTGGCCTGGGCCGGGGGCGGGTCTGCGACTTCGACCGTCGCCTTCCATGCGGGTTCCACTCCTTTCTGATGGTTTTGGAAAAGCTCCATACCTCGTTATTATATTTCCCCGGGTGG
>CAZAIF010000159.1:0-3955 GCA_964485125.1 uncultured Oscillospiraceae bacterium
GCCTATGTTCTCCTTATTTCAGTCTCGGATCCAGCGCGTCCCGCAGGCCGTCGCCCAGCAGGTTGAATCCCAGCACCGCCAGCACGATGAAGGCGCCGGGGAAGAAGCACAGGTAGGGCGCGGAATTCAGATAGGTCTTGCTGGTGGACAGCAGAGACCCCCACTCCGGTGTGGGCGGCTGCACGCCAACCCCCAGAAAGCTCAGTGTGGACACGCACAGCACCTCCACGCCCAGCAGGCCCACGATGGCCAGGATGACCGGGCCCACCGCGTTGGGCAGCAGATGCTTGAACATGATGTCGAAGCTGCTGGCCCCCATGGATTTGGAGGACTCCACATAGTCGCTGTCCACCACCGTGAAGATAGCCCCCCGGAAGGTGCGGGCCATGTTGGGCACGGCGCCCACCGCCAGGCCGATGACCAGCACATACATATTGTTGCCCAGGGCGGCCACGATGGCGATGCTCAGCATCAGGCCGGGGATGGAGCCCCAGATGTCCATGAAGCGCATCATAATGTTGTCAAACTGGCCGCCGAAGTAGGCGCACAGCACGCCTAGGGTGCCGCCCAGAAGAATGGCCACAGCCACAGTGAACATGGCGATGGGCAGGGTGATCCGGGCGCCGTAGATGCATCGGGAGAGCATATCCCGCCCCAGGTTGTCGGTGCCGAACCAGTGGGCGGCACTGGGGCCCTCTAGCATATGCATGACATCCATCTCGTCATAGTCATAGGGGGCGATCAGCGGGGCGAAGGCAGCCATCATCAGCAACAGCACAATGATGGTCAGCCCCAGGATTGCGGTCCGGTTGCGGATCAGCCTCCGCCAGGCGTCCAAGCCGGGGGAGGAGCGCTTGATCTTGCCGCCGCTCTTGGCGCGGCGCCTGTTGATCCGCTCCATAGCCGGAGTCATCATCTTTGCCATTTACGCCGCCTCCTGTTCCGCAAGCATCTTCTTGATGGTTCGCTTGCTCAGTTTCTTGCCGGTGACCCGGCTCTTCAGTCTCGGGTCAATCAGTACATAGGCCAGGTCCACCAGCAGGTTCACCAGGGTGAACATGATGGCAATGAACAGGATGCCGCCCAGCATGGCCGGGGTGTTGATGGCCGAGATGGCGCTGACCACATAGTTGCCCAGGCCGGGCAGGGCGAACACCGACTCCAGGGCCATGTTGCCGCCCAGGGAGTTGCCCAGGCTGGAACCGATGCTGGTGGCCACCGGGATCATGGCGTTGCGCAGCATGTGCCGGGTGACGATGACCCCTTCCTTCTGGCCCTTGGCCCGGGCGGTGCGGATGTAATCCTGCCGCATGACCTCCAGCATACTGGAACGTGTGATACGGATGATCTGGGTCATGGACTGCAATGCCGCCACAAAGATGGGCAATACCCATCCGCTCAGGCTGTCCAGGCCGTAGGATGGCAGCCAGTGCAGGTCCACCGCGAACACCTTGATCAGCATCATGGCCAGCCAGAAGTTGGGCAGGGAGATCATCAGCACCGAGATGACCAGGATGACGCTGTCGATCCAGGTGTACTGCTTCAGGGCGGAGATCACCCCCAGCGGGATGCCGAACAGGATGCCCAGCAGGGTGGAGTACACCGCCAGCTGCAGGGTGACCGGGAAGAAGGCCAGGATCTCATTGCGCACGGGCTGGCGGGTGACAAAGGAGTCGCCGAAGTCCAGCCGGGTCACAACGTCGATGATATAGTCCAGCCACCGCTTGAGCAGCGGCTGATCCAGACCCAGGGTGTGTTCCATCGCCGTGATCTGCTCCTGGGTGGCCGTGGGGCCCAGCAGGGAGGCCGCCGGGTTGCCCGGCGTGACCGCGGAGATGAAGAAGACGATGGTGATCACGCCGATCAGGATCGGGATGATCCACAGAATGCGTTTAATTGTATATCGTGCCATGTTTCACCCCCGGATGAACTCTCTCATCCAATTTCCAAAGATCTGTTCAGTTGACGCGTTTGAGGGCGATGAACTGGTGTTCCTCGTTGGCGTGGGTGGGGAAGATATACAGGTTGCCCTTGCTGTCGGCCGCCAGGGTGTGGCCCCGCAGGTTGCCGTTGAAGAAGCCCAGTTCCCCCACCACGTTGAAGTCCAGGTCGAAGATGGTGATATAGCCGCCCCGGCCCACCACATAGACATAGGTGCCGTCGGTATCCACGCCGGAGGGCTGGCCCAGGTCGTGGCTCATGTAGAACACGACCTCGCCCTTGGTGTTGAACACATGGACCGCGTCCTTCTCCCGGTCGCACACCCAGATGTGGTCCCTGGGATCGCAGCACAGGGAGTGGACCACCAGGAACTTGCCCGGGGTGTCGGTGTAGGGGTCGAACACGCCCTTGCCGCCCCAGGTCTCCACATAGTCGCCGTCCTTGTTGAACTTGTGTACGGCGAAGTTGGAGTAGCCGTCGGAGACGTACATATTGCCCTCGGAGTCGTGGGCCACGTCGGTGGGGTTGTGGAAGGGCTTGCCCAGCTCCTTCAGCTCGTGCTTGAGCATCCACTCATAGGAACCGCCGTCATAGCCGTGGCTGGGCTCGGTGGCGAAGATGCCGTTGTGCAGCCGCACCCGGGTGTAGATGTTGACATCCTTGATGTTGTCGCAGGCCTTGCCCTTCTCGCCCCAGGTGCGCAGGATCTCCTCGCTCTCCAGATCCATCTCGTAGACATAGCTCATGCCGGTGTCCGGGATGATGATGGTGCCGCGGTCGGTGACCTCAAAGAAGTGCAGCCCGCCGATGACGCCCTCGCCGATGGTCTTGACGAAGTTGCCGTCCGGGTCCAGCTTGATGATGCTGCTGGGGGGCTCCGGGCTCATGAATCCGCCGCCCCGCAGGCCGCAGTACAGGCAGTCGTCCGGGCCCACGCAGCCGCCGGAGATGTTGCCCATATAGGGAACCATCTCCAGATAGTCGGGCAGGCCTTTGGCGTAGTCCAGGAACAGCTGGTACTTGAACTTACCGTCGGCGGTCTCCACAAACGCCTTCTGATGCTCGGCCCGCTTGGGGTCGCCATGCATGATCTTCATAGTGAACAACATCCTTTCTCATGTTTTCTCCGTGCCGCCCGGCGGCGGCGGGGTTGGAACGATACGCTTGGGCAAGCGCTTTGATTATTTCCGCTCGTGGGCGCTGTAATCCGGGTTGAGTAGGTCGCCGGGGCCCAGGGGCTTGCCGGCAAAGAAGTCGGCCACAATGTCCACGCCCTTCTTGTAGGTGGCCCAGATGGACTCGCAGGTCTGGCTGGAGACGTGGGGGGTCAGGATGATGTTGTCCAGTCCGATCAGCTTGGAGTCCGCCGGCAGCGGCTCGGTGGCGTACACGTCCAGCCCGGCCCCGCCGATCTGGCGGCTGACCAGCGCCTCGTAGAGCGCGTCCTCGTCCACGATGTTGCCCCGGGCGGTGCACACCAGGATGGCGTCCTTCTTCATCTTGGCGAACACCTCCGCCCCGATCAGGTGGTCGGTGTCCTTGTTGTAGGGCAGATGTACGCTGATAGCGTCGCAGGTGGTGAAGATCTCCTCCAGGTCGGTGAACCGGACGTTGTACTCCTTGGCCGCCGCCTCGTTGGGGTACACGTCGTAGGCCACCACCTCGCAGTCGAAGCCCTGGAGCAGCTTGGCCAGGGCCACGCCGATGTTGCCGAAGCCCAGGATGCCCACCTTCTTGCCGATCAGCTCGTGGCCGATGTTCTTCTCCCACACCCCGGAGGCCACCGTCTTCCGGTTCAGCATCACCTGCCGCCCGGCGGCCAGCATCATCATCAGCGCCATCTCCGCCACGCCGGTCTTGTTGGCCCCGGTGGTCCGGGCAACGGCCAGCCCGTGGGCGGTGGCGTCGGGCAGATTCACCTTGTCAAAGCCCACCCCGAAGCGGACCAGCAGCTTGCACCGGTCGTTCAGCTTGCCGAAGATGGCCTCGTCATAGGGCTCCACGTCGATCATGC
>CAZAIF010000160.1:0-3927 GCA_964485125.1 uncultured Oscillospiraceae bacterium
CGGCGGCCACGGCGGCCAGGCCGATGCCGGTGTTGCCCGAGGTGGGCTCGATGATAACGCTGTCCGGCCCCAGAAGGCCCTGCTCCTGAGCGTCCTCCAGCATGGCCCGGGCCACCCGGTCCTTGGCGGAACCGGCGGGGTTCATGCACTCCAGCTTGGCCAGCAGCCGGGCCCCCAGGCCCAGCGAGCGCTCGATCCGGGTCAGCTCCAGCAGCGGCGTGCGGCCGATCAACTGTTCCACAGAGGTGTAAATTTTTCCCATAACAGCGGCCTCCTCAACCATATTTGTGAAAAAAGTATAGAGCCGCGCCCCTGCTTTGTCAAGGCGGAACCTTCCCTGTCCCGGCCCTCAGAGCAGGCCGCCGAAGAGCAGGCTGTAGCCCAGGATGCACCAGGGCTTGCCCAGTAGCACGATCCAGACAAACCGGCGGATGCGCATGGGGGTCAGGCCGGTGAAGTAGCAGAAGAAGTCGTCCGGGAACAGGGGCAGCAAAATGACGAGAAACAGGATCAGCGGATAGCACTTCCACTTGCCGATCCACTGTTCCCACTTGGCGTACTGCTCCTCTTTAAACAGAGAACGCACCAGGGCCACCCCATAGCGGCGGGCCAGGAAATAGGCGGCGAAGGAGCCGGCGCAGATGCCGATATAGTTGTAGACGAAGCTGGCGGCCGGCCCGAACAGAGCTACCCCCACGGCGCAGCCCAAAAAGCCGGGCAGCACCGGCACCACCACCTGCCCCGCCTGGATCACCATCAGGGCTGCGGGGGCAAAGATGCCAAAGGAGGCCACATAGGCCTTCAAGGTCTCTTTCGAGTCAAATTTGCCCTGAAAGTATGCCACGATCAGGCCGGCCACGCAGAACACCAGCAGGGCCAGCAGGAGCAGGGAGAGGACCTTTTTCCAGTCCCAATGGGTCAGAAAGGAACGCATGGTTTTCAATTCAGCCTCCTGAGGAACAGATCTCATTCGTATGGTTTCTGTCTATAAAACGCAGATCAGGGCCCGGTATCTTCAACCCAGCAGCCGTCAGGGAATGTACTGGCTCCAGTATAATCAAATATAATAAAAGAAAAAAGCGGGAAAATGATTAAAATATGATGAACATCTCACCAACCCGCCCTTGACGGTGGTGGAAAAATGCCATATCCTTTAAAAAAGAGGCAAAACCACGGGAAACGGAGGAAAACGCTATGAACGCATTGGAGCAGGAGATCCGCAGGCGGCTGTTTGCCTTACAGGATACGGGCTATCGGGATTTTCAGCGCAAGCTCATCCCAAACCTCCCGCCGGAGTCCATCATAGGCGTGCGGCTGCCAAAGCTGCGGGCACTGGCCAAGGAGCTGGCCCGCACCCCGGAGGGGGAGGCCTATCTGGACCTGCTGCCCCATCAATATTATGAGGAGAACAACCTACACGGCTATCTGATCGAACAGTTCCGGGATTATGACCAGGTGATCGCCCGGCTGGAGCGCTTCCTGCCCTTTGTGGACAACTGGGCCACCTGCGACACCATCTCCCCCGCCGTGTTCAAGCGGAACCTGCCCCGCCTGCACCCCCAGTGTCTGGGCTGGATGGAGGACCCCCACCCCTACACCGTGCGCTTCGGCATCGGCATGCTGATGCGCTATTTCCTGGACGGGGCCTTCGATCCCGCCGACCTGGAGCGGGTGTCAGGCGTCCGCTCGGAGGAGTACTATGTCCGCATGATGGCGGCCTGGTACTTTGCCACCGCCCTGGCCAAGCAGCACGGCGAAACACTGCCCTATCTGACCCAGCGGCGGCTGGACCCCTGGACCCACAACAAGGCCATCCAGAAGGCGCTGGAGAGCCGCCGCATCACCCCGGAACAAAAGCAATTCCTGCGGGGACTGAAGGTGAAGTAGATGAAAATTCAATGTCTGTATCGGGACGAGCGGCTGGTGGTCTGCCTGAAGCCCCAGGGGATGCGCTCCACCGACGAGCCCGGCGGGCTGCCGGATATGCTGCGCCGCCAGCTGGAACAGGAAAACGAACCCCTCTGCCTGCGCACCGTCCACCGGCTGGACCAGGTGGTGGGGGGCGTGATGGTGATCGCCCGCTCCCGGGTGGCCGCCCAGCTGCTCTCCGCCCAGATCGCCGACCGCCGCTTTCAGAAAGAATATCTCGCGGTGGTAGAGGGGGTCCCCGGCCAGGCCGAGGGGGAGTTCCGGGACCTGCTGGCCCGGGACAAGGCAAGGCGGCGCACCTATGTGGCCCCGGCGCCGGGCAAGGGCGTGCAGGAGGCGGTACTGCGCTACCGGCTGGTGGGATCCAACGATGGATTTTCCCTGGTGCGCATCCAGCTGCTGACCGGCCGCACCCACCAGATCCGCTGCCAGTTCGCTGCCCGGAACCTGCCCCTGGTGGGAGACCTCAAATATGGCGCCCAGGCCCGGGAGATGGAGGGCATCGCCCTGTGGTCCCACCGGCTCTCCTTTGACCACCCCCAGACCGGGGAACGGATGGATTTCTCCGCACCGCCCCCGGAGATCTGGCCCTGGACGCTGTTTCCGGCGCTGTGGCCCAGTGAGGACGCAAAACCATGAGAGACATTGTGATCGTCGGCGGCGGGGCCTCCGGGCTCTCCGCCGCCCTGAGCGCCGCCCAGGGCGCCCCAAAGGGGACCCGGATCACCGTCCTGGAGGGGCTGGACCGAGTGGGGAAAAAGATATTGGCCACTGGGAACGGCCGGTGCAATCTGACCAATGAGCACATTGCCCCGGAGCACTATCACACCCGCCGGCCGGAGCTGCTCTCCCACCTGCTCTCTGAGATGCCGGAGCGGCGGACACTGGAATTTTTCCGCTCCCTGGGGCTGTACTGCACCGCCGAAGAGCAGGGACGGGTCTATCCCAACGCCCGGCAGGCCTCGGCGGTGCTGGACACCCTGACCTTGGCGGTGGAGCAGGCGGGCATCCAGGTGGTCTGTTCCGCCCCGGTGGAACGGATCGCCCCCAAGAGCGGCGGCTTTCAGCTCACCCTCCGGGACGGCCGGACCTTCCGGGGGGATGCGGTGGTCCTGGCCGCCGGGGGCCAGGCCGCCCCCAAGCAGGGCACCGGCGGCGACGGCCTGGCCCTGGCCCGGCAGCTGGGGCTGGCGTGCACCCCCACCTTCCCCTGCCTGGTGGCGCTGAAGTGCGGGGGCGGCGCGGCCAAAGGCTTGAAAGGCATCCGGGCCCAGGGCCAGGTCAGGCTGGCCCGCCGGGGGAACGTTATCGCCGCAGAGACCGGCGAGATCCAGTTCACCGACTACGGTCTGTCCGGCATCCCGGTGTTCCAGCTCTCCTGCCTGCTGGGGCCGGACCCCGCCGGGGCCGAGCTGTCAGTGGATCTGCTGCCTGATTGGGAGCCGGGGGAGCTGGCCGGCTGGATCACCGGCCAGGCCGCCCGATACCCAACCGCTCCGCTGGAGCGCTTCCTGCCCGGGCTGGTCCACAAGCGGTTGCTCTTCGCGGTGATGAAAACCGCCGGGCTCTCTCCCCTCTCCCGTCCGGCCTCCTCCCTCTCCGGCCGGGAGGTGGGGGCTCTGGTCCGGACGCTGAAGGATTGGCGCTTCCCGGTGGAGGGACCTCTGTCCTGGGAACAGGCCCAGGTCACCGGCGGCGGCGTCTCTCTGACCGAACTGGACGGCTTCTTCGGGGCGAGACGATGCCCCGGACTGTTCCTGTGCGGGGAGGTGCTGGATGTGTCCGGGGACTGCGGGGGCTATAACCTCCACTGGGCCTGGTGCTCCGGGCTCTCGGCGGGCGCAGGGGCAGCGGGCTGGGTGCGCAGCCGCTGACAGCGGGTATGGCAATCCTGTCCACAGATACAAATACAAAGGGCGGCCCAGGTGTTGGCTATTGATCTCTCTAAAAAAATACTGGAGACGGCCTGGCAAAAAACAGCGGGGAGCGGATCACCTA
>CAZAIF010000161.1:0-3905 GCA_964485125.1 uncultured Oscillospiraceae bacterium
CTCCCCCGGCGGGACTGCTTGCAGTTGGGCCGGGGCTTTGCTATAATGTCGGATTGCCGGGCCCAGGGCATCCCCGCCCCGGCAGCCATCGCAGACAAGAGAGAAGGAAACATCACTTATGTCCAACCGCGTCAAAGGGGCCTTTTTGACCCTGTTCGGCGGCGCCTGCTGGGGCGTCTCCGGCTGTATCGGCCAATATCTGTTTACCTGGGAGGGGATGGACTCCACCTGGCTGGTGCCCATCCGGCTTTTCCTGGCCGGGGTGCTGATGTGCGGATATTATCTAATCCGTGACCGGCGGCAGTTCTTCGGCCCCTGGAGGGCCCGGCGCAACGCCGTCGACCTGCTGATCTACGGCCTGGCCGGGGTGAGTGCCTGCCAATTCCTCTATTTTTTCACCATTCAGCACTCCTCCGCCGGGGTGGCCACCATCCTGCAGGACCTCTTCCCGGTCATGGTGCTGGGCATCACCTGCATCTCCGGGCGGCGCTGGCCCAGGGCCGCTGAGATCGGCTCTATCCTGCTGGCCCTGGGGGGCGTGTTTCTGCTGACCACCCACGGCAGCCTGACCGGGCTGGCCATCTCCCCCGTGGCATTGCTCTCCGGCGTGCTCAGCGCGGTGTGTGTGGTCATCTACAACATGTGGCCCAAAAACCTCCAGCGCCAGTTCTCCACCCCCATGCTCCAGGGCTGGGCCTTTCTGATGGGGGGTGCCCTGTTCCTGCTGCTCTTCCGGCCCTGGCGCATGGGCTATGTCCCCAACCTCATTGGCATCTTGGGCATCGCCGCCGTGGTGCTCATCGGGAATATATTGGCTTTCAGCTGCTATATGCAGGGGGTGAAGCTCATCGGGCCCCAGAAGGCCAGCCTGTACAGCTTCTCCGAGCCGGTGACCGCCGCCCTGATCAGCACCCTGCTGCTGGGCAGTCCCTTCACCCTCTGGGACGCGCTGGGCTTCGGGTGCATCTTCGTCATGCTGGTGCTGCTGGGCCTGCCGGAGCGGAAATCCGCGCCGGCGTAAAATCCGCCTTGCCCGCCCTGTATCCCATGTGTTATATTGGATACAATACGCAGTAGATTTGGAGGAATCCCTATGAATTACGCCGCCATCAAATCCTATGATGTGGCCAACGGCCCCGGGGTGCGGGTCAGCCTGTTTGTCTCCGGCTGCACCCACCGCTGCAAGGGCTGTTTCAACGCCGAGGCCTGGGATTTCAACTACGGGAAGCCCTTCACCCCTCAGGTGGAGGAGCAGATCCTCGCCGACCTGAAGCCCTGGTATATCCGGGGCTTCTCCCTGCTGGGGGGCGAGCCCTTTGAGCCGGAGAACCAGAAGGCCCTGCTCCCTCTGATGCGGCGCATCCGGGCGGCCTATCCGGAGAAGACCGTCTGGTGCTACACCGGCTATGACTACGAGAAAGACATCCTGGCCGGGCGGCTGGGGCCCTGGGAGATCACCCGGGAGCTGCTGGAGTGCATCGACATCCTGGTGGACGGGGAGTTCCACCAGCAGGAAAAGGATCTGACCCTGCGCTTCAAGGGTTCCCGCAACCAGCGGATCATCGATGTGAGGGCCTCCCGCCAGGCCGACGCGGTGGTGCTCTGGGCCCCGGACAACCCGGAGGAGAACTGATGGCCCGCCCCGGCCGGGACTACCGGCGATGCGTGGATCACTGGAATGGGGTCTTCGGGGCGGAGGAGCCCCGCCCGCCCCGGGATAAGGGCACCGGAAACGCTGTCCTGGACCGGGGGCTGGACTGGCTGTGCGCAGAAGGGGGCCGGGTGCTGGACTTCGGCTGCGGCAACGGCGTTCTCCTGCTGCTGTGCGCCCTGCGGGGCGGGACGGAGCTGGCGGGGATCGACCTCTCCCCCGCCGCCGTGGCCAACGCCCGCACCTGGATGGAGGCGGCCCGCTGTTCCCCCTTTACCCTGCTGGAGGGAGGCGTGGAGGCCCTGGGCCGGTGGGAGGCGGGCAGCTTTGACGCGTTGATCTTCAGCAACATTCTGGACAACCTCTACCCGGAGGACGCTCTGGAGGCCCTCGCCCAGGCGGGACGGCTGCTGCGCCCCGGCGGGCGGGCCCTCATCAAGCTCAACCCCTGGCTCTCCCCGGAGCAGATCCGGGACTGGGGCATCCGGGTGGTGGAGGGGAATCTGCTGGACGACGGGCTGCTGCTCTGGAACAACACCACCCAGCGGTGGCGGGAGCTGATCGGGGCGGCCCTGGACATAGTCGGCTTTGAGACCGTCTATTACCCGGAATTCGACCAGACCAACCGGCTCTTCCTGGCGGAAAAAAGATCCGAATAACCCAAGGCAAAAGGGGAACACCTCGCGCATATGGTTGCGTGAGGTGTTTTTTATGGCTTGGAAACGCGGCGTGCGGGAGGGGGCGCTGGGGCTGGCTCTGCTGGCGGCCCTGGCCGGGCTGTTGATCTGGCCCGGGGAGGTGGCCCAGGCGGGGCAGGAGGGGCTGGCCCTGTGCGGCAATGTGCTCCTCCCCTCCCTGTTCCCCTTTTTTGTGGTGTCCTCTCTGACGGTCTCCCTGGGGCTGGCCGAGTACCCGGGGCGGCTGCTGGAGCGGCTGATGGGACCCCTGTTCCGGGTGAGGGGCCGGTGCGTCTCCGCCCTGGTGCTGGGGCTGGTGGGGGGCTATCCGGTGGGGGCCAGGACGGCGGCGGAGCTGTACAAAACCGGCCAGTGCTCCCGGGCGGAGGCGGAACGGCTGCTGGGCTTCTGCAACAACGCCGGGCCCGCCTTCCTGCTGGGGGTGGTGGGGAGCGGCGTGTTCGGAAGCCCCCGGGTCGGGCTGCTGCTGATGGCGGTCCACATGGTCTCCGCCCTGCTGGTGGGGCTGATCTTCCGGTTCTGGTGCGCCCCGGCCAGAGGCGAGCGGGCGGCCCGGTCAAAGGCTCCCAGAGTGCGCCGGGCCGAAGACGGCCTCCATCCGGCGGCGGTGTTCGTAGGGGCGGTGCGGGACAGCTGCGCCGGGGTGCTCAACGTGTGCGCCTTTGTGGTGCTGTTCGGGGTGGTCCTGCGGCTGCTGGAGCTGTCCAGAGTGCTGGATGCCCTGGCCCGGGGGCTGTCCCTCCTCTTCGGCCCCCTGGGGCTGAGCACTCCCTGGGCCCGGCGGCTGCTGGGCGGGCTGCTGGAGCTGACCAACGGGGTGGCCTCCCTCCCCCCGGGGGAGGCGGGCAGCGTCCCCATGGCCGCCTTCCTGCTGGGCTGGGGCGGCGTGAGCGTCCACTGCCAGACCATGAGCGTGCTGCGGGAGAGCGGCCTGTCCGCCGCGCCCTGCGTGGTGGGCAAGCTGCTCCACGGCCTGATCTCCGCCGCCCTTGCCGCACTGGCCCGGCCGCTGCTGCTGGGAGCGGCGGAGGCGGGCGGGCTGCTGGCCCAGCCGCTGCCCCGCCAGGTCTGGCCCCAGTTCGGGTCGGTGCTGCTGCTCTCTGCGGCCGGGGCGGCCCTGCTGCTGGGGCTGCTGCTGCGGCTCAGCGCGGAGGGGCCGGGAAAAAGGGGTGGAAATTCCCGCCGGAAAGGGGTATAATGGGGGACAACACGGGCCATTTCCCCGGTGGACGCCGGAATTTGGAGAAGCGGGCCCCAAACCACCCATGAGAAAAGAGGCCGTCACATGCTGTTCCGAACCACCATCGACCCCCGGTGCGCCTACTGCAAACGGGGCGGGAGCCTGGAAAACGGAGAGGTGATCTGCCCCAAAAAGGGCATCGTCTCCGAGGGTTTTCACTGCCGCGGCTTTATCTACGACCCCCTCAAGCGACGGCCGGCGGCGCCGGCGCTGCCCGACTTCTCCTCCCTGGAGGACGAGGATTTCCAGCTTTGATTCTTTTGAAAAGATATGGAAAAACATAAAAATGCCGGGTTGCCCAATGGCAGCCCGGCAT
>CAZAIF010000162.1:0-3800 GCA_964485125.1 uncultured Oscillospiraceae bacterium
GGCAACGTGATGGCCTATTGCAGCCACAACATGAGCCAGCCCTCGGGTGTGGACACCGACGGGAAGTATGTGTATGTGGCGGGCCGGGGCGGCTATCTGACCATCTTTGACCTGGAGTGCAACATCGTGGGCCGGCTGGGCTTCTTCAACGGCAATCTGCGGGCCCACCACATCGCCGCCGACAGCAGGGGCAACCGCTATCTGTTCCCCACCCACGCCAACTTCGAGCACCAGATCATCGCCCTCAAGCGGGTGAGATAGGCTCGTTCCACGAGCTCCGTCCCCTTGGGGCCAGCGCATACGGCAAAACGAACGGGACTGTTGCAGGACAGGCCCTTAAAAAGAAACGGCAGGACAGCCCGAAAAATTGGTTGGCGCCTGCATCTTACTCGGCGTAGGATTGATTGTAGTTTTAACATATCTGATCGCAATGCACCTTGTAGATGTTGTGTACTATGGATGAGATTTACATCTATGACGATCCCTAAAAAAACGCCGGCAGCTGGTAAGAAACCAGCTGCCGGCAGCTTTTTGATGCGGACTATATTCTGTTTGGGCCTCAGAAGCCTGTTTTGCCGCAGGCCCTCCGGGGCGGCTGTTTACAGCAGGTTGAGCAGGTTAAAGGCGATGATCAGGCCGGAGAACACGATGGACACCGTGGAGCACAGCTTGATCAGGATGTTCAGGGAGGGGCCGGAGGTGTCCTTGAAGGGATCGCCCACGGTGTCGCCCACGACGGCGGCCTTGTGGCACTCGGAGCCCTTGCCGCCGTGGTGGCCGGCCTCGATGTACTTCTTGGCGTTGTCCCAGGCGCCGCCGGCGTTGGACATGAACACGGCCATGGCGAAGCCGGTGACGGACACGCCGCCCAGCAGGCCCACCACGCCTACGGGGCCCAGCACCAGGCCGGTGACAATGGGGACGATGATGGCCAGCAGGGCGGGCACCACCATCTCATGCAGGGCGCCCTTGGTGCACAGGGTGACGCAACGGCCATAGTCCGGGTCGGCCTTGTACTCCATGATGCCGGCGATCTCCTTAAACTGACGGCGGACCTCCACCACGATGGACTGGGCGGCGGTCTGCACCGCGCTCATAGTGAAGGCGGAAAACACAAAGGTGAGCATGGCGCCGATGAACATGCCCACCAGCACGGTGGGGCTGGTGAGGGTGAAGTTCAGCACCTCGGTGGTTTTTTCCTGCACGATGTTCACATAGGAGACCAGCAGGGCCAGGGCGGTCAGGGAGGCGGAGCCGATGGCGAAGCCCTTGCCGGTGGCGGCGGTGGTGTTGCCCAGGGAGTCCAGGGCGTCGGTGCGCTCCCGCACCTCCTCGGGCAGGCCGGACATCTCGGCGATGCCGCCGGCGTTGTCGGCCACGGGGCCGTAGGCGTCGGTGGCCAGGGTGATGCCCAGGGTGGACAGCATGCCCACGCCGGCGATGCCGATGCCGTACAGGCCCTTGTTGAAGGCCTCGGTGAACAGGCCGTTGGCGTCCACGATCTCCACGGTGCCGCCGGCGGCGAAGTAGCTGACCAGCACGGCCACCGCCACGATCAGGATGGAGGCCAGGGTGGACTTCAGGCCCAGAGCGATGCCGCCGATGATGACGGTGGCGCTGCCGGTCTCGGAGGAGTCGGCCAGCTTCTGGGTGGGCTTGTAGGTGTCGGAGGTGTAGTACTCGGTGAAGTAGCCGATGGCGCAGCCGCCGATCAGGCCGCAGAGGATGGCCACGAACACGCCCCATTTGTTCTCGGTGAGGATGACGTTGCACAGCACGGCGGAGACGATGGCGCTCAGCACGGCGGCGGTGTAGGTGCCGGTGCGCAGACTCTTCAGCAGGGCGGACTGGGAGGCGTTCTCCTTGGTGCGCACCAGGAAGGAGCCGATGATGGAGCAGATGATGCCCGCCACGGCAATGGCCATGGGCAGGATCATGCCGTTGAAGCCGTATCCCGCGGAGGCGCCCAGGGCGAAGGTGGCCAGGATGGAGCCCACATAGGACTCGTACAGGTCGGCGCCCATGCCGGCCACGTCGCCCACGTTGTCGCCCACGTTGTCGGCGATGGTGGCGGGGTTGCGGGGGTCGTCCTCGGGGATGCCGGACTCCACCTTGCCCACCAGGTCGGCGCCCACGTCGGCGGCCTTGGTGTAGATGCCGCCGCCCACACGGGCGAACAGGGCCATAAAGCTGGCGCCCATGCCGTTCATGACCATGATGTTGCCCAGGGTGGTGGCGTCCTGGATGCCGAAGACGAAGTAGAGGATGACAAACCACAGCGAGATGTCCAGCATGCCCAGGCCCACCACGGTGAAGCCCATGACGGAGCCGGAGGAGAAGGCCACCCGCAGGCCCCGGTTCAGGCTCTCAGAGGCGGCCTGGGCGGTCCGGGCGTTGGCGTTGGTGGCGATCTTCATGCCGATGAAGCCGGCCAGCATGGACCAGATGCCGCCGGTGACGAAGGCAAAGGGGGTGAACTTGGACAGCATCTGTCCGTTGGAGGCGAAGGCGATGATCAGCAGGATCACGAAGACCACTGCGAACACCTTGGCCACCGTGGTGTACTGGTGCTTCAGGTAGGCGTTGGCGCCCTGGCGGATGGAAGAAGCGATCTTCTTCATCTTTTCGGTGCCCTCGGAGTAGCTCAGAACCTTCTTCGCCTGAACCAAGGCGAAGATGCCGGCGATGACCGCCCCGAGGAATCCAATCCAAATGTAGTTTTGCAAGAATCCCATCTCCTTACTCTTAAAAACAGGGAGTCGGAAAAACACGACTCCCACATGACACCCTTATTTTAACAAGATGGGCTATCTTTTGCAATAGTTAATCAGAAAAAACTTTCATAAATGTGGTTATGACTACTTGCCTGCCCTTTGGAACGGTTGCAAACCGGACCCGGGGCGGGTATACTTGCCTTAGAACGGACCGGAAGCGGGGAGGCGGACATCCCCCCCTGACAGGAGAGGAGCGGACGGCTATGGACATGACCAAGCGGGAGATCCAATACCACATCGGGCTGGGGCCCGGGGACGCGGGGGGCTGGTGCATTCTGCCCGGGGACCCGGGGCGGTGCCAGGCCATCGCCGCCTATTTTGACCAGCCCGCCTTTGTGTGCGCCAACCGGGAGTTCACCACCTGGACGGGCACCCTGGAGGGGGAGCGGGTCAGCGCGGTGAGCACCGGCATCGGCGGCCCCTCCGCCGCCATCGCCATGGAGGAGCTCCACCAGATCGGGGTGCACACCTTCCTGCGGGTGGGCACCTGTGGGGGCATCCGGCTGGACGTGCGCAGCGGCGACGTGGTGGTGGCCACCGCTGCGGTGCGGATGGAGGGCACCAGCCGGGAGTACGCCCCCATCGAATACCCCGCCGCGGCGGATTTTGAGGTGACCCGGGCCCTGGCGGACAGCGCCCGGGATTTGGGGCTGCCCTGCAAGGTGGGGGTGGTCCAGTGCAAGGACTCCTTCTACGGCCAGCACTCCCCGGAGCGGATGCCGGTGAGCTATGCGCTGGAGCAGAAGTGGGAGGCCTGGAAGCGGCTGGGGGTGCTGGCCAGCGAGATGGAGTCGGCCGCCCTGTTCACCGTGGCCGCCGCCCTGGGGGCGCGCTGCGGCAGCTGCTTCCACGTGATCTGGAACCAGGAGCGGGAGAAGGCTGGCCTGGACCAGACGGAGGACCACGACACCGACGCCGCCGTCCGGGTGGCGGTGGAGGCCCTGCGGCGGCTCATCCGGGCCGGACGGGGGCAGGATTGAACAAACTGAGGGCCCGCGCCCCGGCGTCGCCGGGGCGCGGGCCCGT
>CAZAIF010000163.1:0-3769 GCA_964485125.1 uncultured Oscillospiraceae bacterium
GGGCTGGGCCATGGGGGACGGTGGGCGGCCGCCTCCCCCGCCGCGGCGGGGATGCTGCTCTATCTGGCCCTGGTGTCCGCTGTGGCCTACACCCTCTGGGGCTGCCTGCTGAAATACAACCCGGTGTCCCAGGTGACCATCTTCGGCTTCCTGACCCCGGTGTTCGGGGTGGTGCTCTCCGCCCTGCTGCTCTCGGAGGGAGACGCCCTGGGCTGGCAGGCCCTGGGAGCACTGGCGCTGGTCTGCCTGGGCATCCTGCTGGTCAACCGCCCCGCCAAACCCCAAAAATAGAGGCAGATCTCAGAATATTCACGCTTTTTTCAGGACATTTTCATGAAAACCTGCTATGATAGAGAAAACAGATTCCACAGAGGAGGAAATGCCATGAAAAAGACTCTGCACACCATCGCCGTCATCCTCGGGGTGGTCTCCGGCCTGGCCGCCCTGGTGGCCCCCATCGTCTATGTGCTGCGCCGCCTGAATGCCAAGCACGCCGCCTTCCCCGAGAAGTGAGCCCCACACAACGCTAAGGAGGTACGTCCCTATGTCCGATCCCGCCATCCTGGTCTCTCTGCGGGGGGAGCCCAGCCTGCAGGTGGCCACCATGACCATCTCCAACCCCGACGCCCTGAACGCCCTGACCACCCAGATGCAGCTCCAGTTCATCGACGCCATCACCGCCCTGGAGGCGGACGACAACGTCCGGGGCATCATCATCCGGGGCGCCGGCGAAAAGGCTTTTTCCGCCGGCGGCTCCATCGACTCCCTGGCAGAGATCAAGACCTCCGAGGACGGGGAGGCCATGTACCGGCGGGGGGTCAAAATGCGGGACACCATCCTGAACATGAAAAAGCCCACCATCGCCGCCGTCTCCGGCTGGTGCATCGGCGGCGGGTTCGAGATCGCCCTGTCCTGCGACCTGATCTACGCCTCGGAGAGCGCCCGGTTCGGCATGACCGAGGTGGACGTGGGACTGGTGCCCGGCTGGGGCGGGGCCATCCGGCTGCCCAGGCGCACCAACCTGATCCGGGCCAAGGAGATGCTGCTGCTGGGCACCCGGCTCACCGCCGAGGAGGCCGCCCGGCAGGGGGTCATCAACCGGGTCTTCCCCCAGGAGGAGCTGTTCGGCCAGGTGGACCGGATCATGGACGTCATTGTCCGCAAGCCCCCTCTGGCCGTCCAGGGCATCAAGGAAATCATCAGCCTGGGTGCTCTGGACACCGGCTTTGAGGACGCCCGGGAGATCGAGCACCGGCTGAGCATCCGTCTCATGGGCAGTCACGACTTCCGGGAGGCGGTGGAGGCCTTCCAGCAGAAGCGCACCCCCAAGTTCGAGGGCAGATAACTCAAATCCCTACAGCGCGCCCCGGCGATTTTTTGATCGCCGGGGCGCGCTGTCCATATCCTTCCCCGCGGCATTGTGAAAAGAAACAAATATGCTCTCAAATCCTGTGTTTCAGCACTTGCACCCATGCTCCCTTTTCCGGTAGAATAAAATCAAGTTCCGGAACAAAACATAACTGGGCAGATGGCCCAACGCGGTCTCCCCCAGGAACCAAAGAACGGGTAAATCGCCGGTTTTATTTTATTCATTTATTGTAGAATCGGTTGCTTTCTTGTCAATATTTTAGTTATAATGGAGATGGGTTCGTCTTTTGTAGATTTTGTGGATATTGTATAATGTTAAAAGTCTGACAAAAAAGAACTGAGCAACCGTCCCAATTCAAATTTCAAAGGAGGACAACAATATGAAAGCATTTGCAATGCTGCGGATCGGTGAGGCCGGATGGATTGAGAAGGAGCGCCCCGTATGCGGCCCTCTGGATGCCATCTGCAAACCCCTGGCGGTGGCCATTTGCACCTCCGATGTCCACACCGTGTACGAAGGCGGCGTGGGCGAGCGGCACAATATGGTTCTCGGCCACGAGTGCTGCGCAGAAGTGGTGGAAGTCGGCGAACTGGTTCGGAACTTTAAGCCTGGCGACAAGGTGCTTGTGCCGGCCATCACCCCGGACTGGAACTCCCTGGAAGCTCAGGCGGGCTTTGCCCAGCACTCCGGCGGCATGCTTGCCGGCTGGAAATTTTCCAACATCAAGGATGGCGTCTTCGGCGAATTCTTCCATGTAAACGATGCCGACGGCAATCTGGCTCTGCTGCCCCAGGGCGTAAGCTATGAAAGCGCCTGCATGCTCTCCGACATGGTCCCCACCGGTTTCCACTCGGTGGAGCAGGCCGACGTCCAGTTCGGCGACACGGTGCTGGTCATCGGCATCGGCCCCGTGGGCCTGATGGCCGTGGCGGGCGCCAATCTTCGGGGCGCCTCCCGCATCATCGCCGTGGGCACCCGCCCCGTGTGCGTTGAGGTTGCCAAGAAATATGGCGCCACCGATTTTATCAGCTATAAGGACGGCACCATCTCCGAGCAGGTGCTGAAGCTTACCAACGGCGTGGGCGTGGACCGGGTCTGCATCGCCGGCGGAACCGTGAAAACCTTTGAAGAGGCGGTCAAGGCGCTGAAGCCCGGCGGACGCATCGGCAACGTGAACTATCTCGGCAAGGGCGACTTCGTCACCATCCCGCGGGTGGAGTGGGGCGTCGGCATGGGCAACAAGGTCATCAGCGGCGGTCTGATGCCCGGCGGACGCCTGCGCATGGAGAAGCTGGGCGCTCTGGTCGCCTCCGGTAAGCTGGACGTCTCCCCGATGGCCACCCATGTGTTCCATGGCTGGGAGCACATTCCCGAAGCCCTGGAGATGATGCGGAATAAGGCGGGAGATCTGATCAAGCCTGTCATTATCCTCGAGTAACAACCAATTCAGTGACGAAACCCGCACTGATTGCGAAAGGCCCGGCGGCCTTTCGCAATCAGTCTTTAGCGGACGGTGCGCGTTTGTGAAAATTCTAATTGTATCCGGTTTTCTGGGGGCTGGAAAGACCACCTTCATTCAAACCATGGCAAAAGCCGTGGGGCGGGATTTTGTGGTTTACGAAAACGAATATGCCGGGGCAGGGGTCGATACCAAGCGGCTGGCGGAGACGGATCAGCTCAGCGTCTTTGAGTCCACGGAAAACTGCGTCTGCTGCAGCGGCAAAGCGGATTTTGCATCCTCTGTCCTGACCATTTCATGCAGTCTGGACCCGGAGTATCTCATTGTAGAGCCCACGGGGCTCGCCCGGCTGAGCAATATTCTGGACAATGTCCGGCAGATCCTCTATGGGAATCTCACCCTTTTGCAGCCCATCACCATTGTGGACGCGGCGGCCTTCGCCCGCCACCGGCGGCGTTATCCGGAAATCTATCTGGATCAGGTCAGGACGGCATCCCGCATTCTCATCTCCAAGGTGGGAAGCGTCCTGCCAGAGGAGCTGACCGCGTTGGAGCGGGAGCTGGCGGAGCTCAACCCCGGGGCGGAACTCATCGCAAGGCCCTATTCCGCCCTGGAGCCGGCGTGGTTTCATGAGCTGCTCTCCCGAGCGCTGGACGCAGAGGGGAATCCATCCCCGGCGGAGCCGGAGCAGACCGTGGAAACGCCTATGGAGCAGATGTCGCTGACCGATGTGTCTCTGCCCTCGCCGGTGCATTTGATCGCTTTTCTCAACGCCCTGGCCTGGGGCCGGTGCGGCTCCGTCCTTCGGGCCAAGGGCAATCTCCCCTGCGGAAAAGAATGGCTGCAATTTGACCTGGTGGACGGGATATGGCAGTTTACCGGCGGACGCAGGGAGCGAAGATCAGAGTGTGTGCTGATCGGAAACCAGATTCTGAGGGAAG